>CALERA010000250.1 GCA_937908275.1 uncultured Desulfarculaceae bacterium
TGACCAGCGCCGAGCGGGCCGACATCCGCCCGGGCAACACCCTGCCCCTGGAGACCATCCCCCTGGGCACCCACGTGCATAACGTGGAGCTGAAGATCGGCAAGGGCGGGCAGATGGTGCGCTCGGCCGGGACCTACGCCCAGCTGATGGCCAAGGAAGCCGACTACGCCACCTTGAAGCTGCCCTCCGGCGAGACCCGCCGGGTGCACATCAAGTGCCGGGCCACGGTGGGCGAGGTGGGCAACGAGCACCACGAGAACGCCAGCCTGGGCAAGGCCGGTCGCGCCCGCTGGCTGGGCAAGCGCCCCCACGTTCGCGGCGTGGCCATGAACCCGGTCGATCACCCCATGGGTGGTGGCGAGGGCAAGTCCAGCGGTGGCCGGCATCCGGTCAGCCCCTGGGGCCAGCCGACCAAGGGCTACCGCACCCGCCGCAAGAAGCCCAGCGACGGCTTCATCGTGCGGCGGCGTTACCAGAAGTAGGAGCGTGAATCATGGCGCGTAGCCTGCGCAAGGGACCTTTCATCGACGGCCACCTGATCCGCAAGGTTGAGGATGCCCAGTCAACGGGCAGCCGCAAGGTGATCAAGACCTGGAGCCGTCGCTCGACCATCATGCCCGACTTCGTCGGCCTGACCTTCGCCGTGCACAACGGCAAGAAGTTCATCCCGGTCTTCGTGACCGAGAACATGGTGGGCCACAAGATGGGCGAGTTCGCCCCCACCCGCTCCTTCTTCAGCCACGCCGGCGACAAGAAGGGCAAGGCCAAGGGCGGCAAGAAGTAGTAGGTGAGGGCCATGGAAGCTGTTGCCAAGGCGAAATACGTGCGCATCTCGGCCCAGAAGGCCCGCTTGGTGGCCGACGCCATCCGCGGCATGAAGGTGTCCGACGCGCTGAACCAGCTCAAGTTCACGCCCAAGAAGGCGGCCGGCCTGTTCCACAAGGTGGTCAGCAGCGCGGTGGCCAACGCCAGCCAGCAGCCCGGCGTGGACGTGGACAACCTTTACATCAAAAAGGCCTACGTGGACGAAGGCCCCACCATGAAGCGCTGGCGGGCCCGGGCCATGGGGCGGGCCTTCATTATCCGTAAACGCAGCGCCCACCTGACGGTGGTGGTGGACGAGCGTTAGGCAAGGAGACGAGGGTTTGGGACAGAAGACTCACCCCGTAGGCTTCCGACTGGGCGTCATCCGCTCCTGGGATTCCCGCTGGTTCGCGGGCAAGGACTACGCCGCGTTGGTTTATGAGGATCACGTGATCCGCCGGTTCCTGAAGGCCAAGCTGGCCCACGCCGGCATCGCCAAGATCGAGATCGAGCGCGCGGCGGACAAGGCCAAGATCCGCATCCACACCGCGCGGCCCGGAATTGTCATCGGCAAGAAGGGCGCCGAGATCGAGTCGGTGAAGAAGGAGCTGGAGAAGAGGATCCACCGCGACGTGATGGTGGACATCCACGAGGTGCGCAAGCCCGAGGTGGAGGCCCAGCTGGTGGCCGAGAACGTGGTGAGCCAGCTTGAGCGGCGCATCGCCTTCCGCCGGGCCATGAAGCGGGCGGTGACCAGCGCGCTGAAATTCGGGGCCCAGGGCATCCGCATCCAGTGCTCCGGCCGCCTGGGCGGGGCCGAGATGGCCCGCCGCGAGTGGTACCGCGAGGGTCGGGTGCCGTTGCACACCCTGCGCGCCGACATTGACTACGGCTTCGCCGAGGCCAAGACCACCTATGGCATCATCGGGGTCAAGGTCCTCATCTTCAAGGGCGAGGTGCTGGACCAGGGTCTGCCGGTTCCGGCGGCGGCCCAGGCCTAAACGGACTAGGTGAAAGGGCGGCATCACCATGCTGGCACCCAAGCGTATAAGATACCGCAAGCAGATGAAGGGCCGTATGCGGGGCCAGGCCCAGACGGGCAACGAGCTGTCCTTCGGGCAGTTCGGCCTGCAGGCCACCGATCGCGGCTGGATGACCAACCACCAGATCGAGGCGGCCCGTATCGCCATTACGCGCTACATCAAGCGCGGCGGCAAGGTGTTCATCCGGGTGTTCCCCGACAAGCCGATCACCAAGAAGCCGGCCGAGACCCGCATGGGCAAGGGCAAGGGCGCGCCCGAGGGTTGGGTGGCGGTGATCAAGCCGGGCCGGGTGATCTACGAGATCGACGGCGTGACCCAGGAGGTCGCGCGCGAGGCCCTGCGCCTGGCCAGCCACAAGCTGCCCTTCGGCACCCGCATCCTGGAAAGGAGCGTGGCCAATGAAGGTTAGCGAGCTCAAGGAGCTGTCGCTTCAGGAGCTGAACGGCCGCCTGAAGGACCTTCAGGACGAGCAGTTCAACCTGAACTTCCAGCACGCCACTGGCCAGCTGGAGAATCCGATGCGGCTGCCCCAGACCCGGAAGGACATCGCCCGGGTGCTGACGGTCATTCGGCAGAAGGAGCTGGCCCAGGCCTAAGCCCGGCCATAACCATTGCGAAAGAAGAGCGGGTCCATGGCAGAGAAGGATCGCGGAAACGCCAAGACGCTTACCGGCGTGGTGGTTAGCGACAAGATGGACAAGACGGTGGTGGTGCAGGTGGAGCGCCTGGTCAAACACCCCGTCTACAAGAAGTACGTGCGCCGCCGCAACCGGTTCACCGCCCATGACGAGCAGAACGAGTGCCGGGTGGGCGACACCGTGTTGATTCGGCAGAGCCGCCCCCTGAGCCGCACCAAGCGTTGGCGGGTCAGCAAGATTCTGGAGCGGGTGGCCTAGGGCCAGATTAAGGAGCATTAGCCATGATCCAGCCAGAGACCAACCTGCTGGCCGCGGACAACTCGGGCGCCAAGCGGTTGTACTGCATCAAGGTCTTGGGTGGCAGCCGGCGGCGCTACGCCAGCCTGGGCGACATCATCGTGGTCTCGGTCAAGGAGGCCCTGCCCAACTCCAAGGTGAAGAAGGGCGACGTGATGAAGGCCGTGGTGGTGCGCACCGCCAAGGAGGTCGCCCGCGCCGACGGCACCTTCATCAAGTTCGACGATAACTCGGCGGTGCTTATCAACAACGCCCGCGAGCCCATCGGCACCCGCATCTTCGGCCCGGTGGCCCGCGAGCTCAGGGCCCGCAACTTCATGAAGATCGTGTCGCTGGCCCCGGAAGTCCTGTAGGTGGCAGCCATGAAGCTCAAGATCAAGAAAAACGACCGCGTGATGGTCATCGCCGGCCGTGAAAAGGGCAAGATCGGCAAGGTCCTGAAGGTCATCCCCGAGAAGGACCGCGCCATCGTCGAAAAAATCAACATGGTGAAGCGCCACACCCGGCCCAACCAAAAGGGCCAGGGCGGCATCATCGAGAAGGAGGCCCCCATCACCCTGAGCAACCTCATGGTGATGTGCGGCAAGTGCAACCAGGCGGTGCGGGTCGGGGCCAAGGCCCTGGAGGACGGCCGCTCGGTGCGGGTCTGCAAGAAGTGCGGCCAGGAGCTGGAGGCCTAGGCGGCCCCCAGAGACCGGCCTAGCGTGGGACGAGCCGCGAGGGCTCGCGGCTTCAACGACGGAAAGCGCTGACAATGGCAGAGAAGAAGAAAACCGACGCCAAGCCGGCGGCCCCCAAGAAGGGCGCCGACAAGAAGGCTGGGGCGGGCAAGGCGGAGGCCAAGCCGGCCTCCGAGAAGAAAGTCGCGGCCCTGAAGGGCACTCCGCGCCTGCGCGAGGTGTATTTCAAGGAAGTGGCGCCCCAGCTCAGGGAACGTTTCGCCTACGAGAACGTGAACCAGGTGCCCAAGATCGTGAAGGTCACCTTGAACATGGGCGTGGGCGAGGCCATCCAGAACATCAAGGTTCTGGACCAGGCCGCCGAGGAATTGACCCTCATCGCCGGGCAGAAGGCGCTGGTCAACCGGGCCAAGCGCTCCATCGCCGCCTTCAAGCTGCGCGAGGGGATGCCAATCGGAACCAGCGTGACGCTGCGCTCCGACCGGATGTGGTACTTCTTGGACAAGCTCATGCACGTGGCGCTGCCGCGCGTGCGCGACTTCCGGGGCGTCAGCGCCAAGGCCTTCGACGGCCGCGGCAACTACACCCTGGGCATCCGCGAGCACATCATCTTTCCCGAGATCGACTACGACAAGATCGAGAAGGTCAAGGGGATGAACATCACCATCGTTACCACGGCCAAGACCGATGAGGAAGGGCGCACCATGCTTGCCATGCTGGGCATGCCCTTCCGGTCCTAGGCTATAGCTTCGGAGGCGTGTGAACGTGGCCACTAAGGCGATGATGAACAAGGCCAAGGCCAAGCCCAAGTTCAAGGTGCGGTCTTACACCCGGTGCCCGATCTGCGGCAGGCCCCGCGCTTTTATCCGCAAGTTCGGCATCTGCCGCATTTGCTTCCGGAATATGTCGCTCAAGGGCGAGATCCCCGGCGTGATCAAGTCCAGTTGGTAGGAGTAGGGCCATGTCTTTAGCCGATCCCATTGCCGACATGATCACCCGTCTGCGCAACGCCATCTTGGCGCGGCACAGCGAGGTGGCGATGCCCAACTCCAAGCTGAAGGTGGCTATCTGCCGGGTGCTCAAGGAGGAGGGCTACATCCTCGATTACGGCACGGAGCCCGACAGCCGTCAGGGCGTCCTGCGGGTGCAGCTCAAATACCAGGGCAACCGTCCGGTGATCGAGGGGCTGAAGCGGGTGAGCAAGCCCAGCCGCCGTGTCTACGTGGGTCATGACGAGATCCCGCGCGTGATGAGCGGTCTTGGCATCAACATCCTTTCCACCCCCCAGGGCGTGATCAGCGACCGCCAGGCCCGCCGCGACAAGGTCGGCGGCGAGGTGGTCTGCTCGGTCTGGTAGGGGCGAGGAGAAATCAGCCATGAGCCGCATAGGTAAACTTCCCATCGCCTTGCCCTCCGGGGTCGAGGTGTCCATCACGGAGCAGGAGGTGGTGGTCAAGGGCCCCAAGGGCACCCTGAGCCGCCAGTTCCACCCCATGGTGCTGATCGAGCGCGAGGAGAACGCCCTGCGCGTGAAGCCCCAGGACCAGAGCCAGCAGGCCCGGGCCCTGTGGGGCCTGAGCCGGAGCCTGCTGAACAACATGGTGGTGGGCGTGAGCACCGGCTTCACCAAGGTGCTGGAGATCATCGGCGTGGGCTACAAGGCCGAGATGGACGGCAGCACCCTGAAACTGGCCCTGGGCTTCAGCCATCCGGTGATCTTCCCCCTGCCCGAGGGCATCAGCGGGTCGGTGGAGAAAAACACCATAGTCACGCTCACCGGCTACGACAAGGAGCTGTTGGGCCAGGTCTGCGCCAATCTGCGGCGCTATCGTCCGCCGGAGCCCTACAAGGGCAAGGGCATCAAGTTCCAGGGCGAGGTCATCCGGCGCAAGGTCGGCAAGGCCGGCGTCAAGTAGGGATGAAGGTGCAGCATGGGTAAGACCAATCCCTCCAAGGTGGCCTGGGCCGCGCGCAAGGCCAGGGTGCGCCGCAAGATCCGCGGCACCGCCGAGCGCCCCCGGCTCACGGTGTACCGCTCGCTTAACAACATGTACGCCCAGGTGGTCGACGACGACCAGGGCCAGACCTTGGCCGCGGTGAGCAGCCTGATCCCGACCATCAAGAACGAGGCCGGGCACAAGGGCAACATCGCCACCGCCAAGAAGGTCGGCGCGGCCATCGCCCAGGCCTGTCTGGCCAAGGGCATCGGCCGGGTGGTCTTCGATCGCAACGGCTACCTCTACCATGGCCGGGTGAAAGCCCTGGCCGAGGCGGCCCGCGAGGCTGGCCTGGAGTTCTAGGGGCCGGCCCAGGCCGGAAATTATTCTGGCGATAGCGTCAATACCAGGTGAAGGAATAGAGCCTTGCTGGAGAAACGCAGCAGACCGAGACGTGAGGGGCTGGAGACCGACGAGTTCCAGCTGATCGATAAGGTCGTCTACATCAACCGCGTGGCCAAGGTGGTCAAGGGCGGCCGGCGCTTCAGCTTCTCGGCCGTGGTGGTGGTCGGCGACGGACAGGGCAGCGTGGGCGCCGGCCTGGGCAAGGCCAACGAGGTGCCGGAGGCCATCCGCAAAGGCATCGAGAAGGCCAAGCGGGACATGAAGCCGGTGCCGCTGGTGCAGGGCAGCATTCCGCACCAGATCCAGGGCGAGTTCGGCGCGGGCCGGGTGCTCCTGAAGCCCGCCGCCCCGGGCACCGGCGTCATCGCCGGCGGCGCGGTGCGCGCGGTGCTGGAGGCGGCCGGGGTCACCGACATCCTGACCAAGTGCCTGGGCACCAACAACGCCCACAACGTGGTCAAGGCCACCCTGGAGGGGCTGCGTCGCCTCAAGAGCGTGGACGTCGTGGCCAAGAAGCGCGACATGGCCTTGGCCGAGGTTCGGGTCCAGGCCTGAAACCGGCGCGGCCGACGATAGGGATGCATACCATGGCTGACAAAGTGCAGGTCAAGCTGGTCCGGAGCGGCATCGGCCGCCCCCAGACCCACAAGGACACCCTGCGGGGCCTGGGTCTGACCAAGCTCAACAAGGTGGTCACCCTGGAGGACACCCCTTCCGTCCGGGGCATGATTAACAAGGTTTCGCACCTGGTCCAGGTGCTGGAAGACTAGGGCAGGTGCTGCGATGAAACTCAACGAGCTGTCTCCGGCCCCGGGTTCGCGGCGCGAACGCAAGCGCATCGGCCGCGGCCAGGGCTCCGGTCAGGGCGGAACCGCCGGCAAGGGTCACAAGGGCCAGAACTCCCGCAGCGGCGGCGGCGTGCGCCCCGGTTTCGAGGGCGGTCAGATGCCCTTGCAGCGCCGGCTGCCCAAGCGCGGCTTCAACAACATCTTCGCCGCCAAGGTCGTGGAGATCAACCTGCGCCAGTTGGCCAAGTTCGCGGCCGGCAGCGTGGTCGACGCCCAGGCCCTGGCCGAGGCGGGTCTGATCAAGGGCGGCTTCGACGCCATCAAGCTGCTGGGTCAGGGCGAGATCAGCGTGGCCTTGACCGTGAAGGTGGATCGCATCAGCGCCGGGGCCAAGACCAAGGTCGAGGCCGCTGGCGGGACGGTGGAGCTCATCTAAGTGGCAGTCCAGGGCTTTGGCAACATAGCGCGCGTCCCGGAGCTGAAACGCCGGGTCTTCTTCTCTCTGGCCATGCTGGCGGTCTACCGCATCGGCTGCGCCATTCCCACGCCCGGCGTCAACGCCGATGCGTTGGCGGCCTTTTTCGCGCGCTACAAGTCCACCCTGCTGGGCCTGTTCGACATGTTCAGCGGCGGCGCCCTGGAGCGGATGAGCATCTTCGCCCTGGGCATCATGCCTTACATCAGCGCCAGCATCATCCTGGAGCTGTTGACGGTGGTGGTGCCGGTCCTGGCCCAACTGAAGAAAGAGGGTCAGGCCGGGCGCAAGAAGATCACCCAGTACGCGCGCTACGGCACGGTGCTCCTGTCCCTGATCCAGGGCTTTGGCATCGCGGTTGGTCTGGAGTCCATGACCAGCCCCGGCGGCGCCCTGGTGGTGCCCAATCCGGGCTGGGGCTTCCGCCTGCTGACCATGG
Organism: uncultured Desulfarculaceae bacterium; assembly: GCA_937908275.1. GTDB lineage: Bacteria > Desulfobacterota > Desulfarculia > Desulfarculales > Desulfarculaceae > JACRDC01. The sequence goes on from CALERA010000250.1 coordinate 7,507, forward strand.
TCACCCTGTCCAGCGGCACGGCCTTCATCATGTGGCTGGGCGAGCAGATCACCGAGCGGGGCATCGGCAACGGCATCAGCCTGATCATCTTCGCCGGCATCGTGGCCCGTATGCCCAGCGCCATCGCCGACACCTTCCAGATGGTGCGCCTGGGCGAGTTGTCCATCTTCATGATGGTCCTGGTGGCCGCCTTCATGCTGCTGGTGATCGCCTGCATCGTCTTCGTGGAGCAGGGCCAGCGGCGCCTGCCGGTGCAATATGCCAAGCGTGTGGTGGGACGGCGGATGTACGGTGGGCAGACCACCCACCTGCCATTGAAGATCAACACCAGCGGCGTGATCCCGCCGATCTTCGCCAGCTCCATCATCATGTTCCCGGCCACCATCGCCCAGTTCGTGCAGGTGGAGTGGGTGCAGGAGGCGGCCAAGGCCATGACCCCGGGCGGCTGGGTCTACAGCCTGCTCTATGTGGGATTCATCTACTTCTTCGCCTACTTCTACACCGCGGTGACCTTCAACCCGGTGGACGTGGCCGAGAACATGAAGAAGTACGGCGGGTTCATTCCCGGCATCCGGCCGGGCAAGCGCACCGCCGACTATATCGACCGGGTGCTGACCCGCATCACCCTGGGCGGCGCCACCTATCTGGCGATAGTCTGCGTGCTGCCCACGGTGCTGATCGGACAATTCAACGTGCCCTTCTACTTCGGAGGCACGGCCCTGCTGATCGTGGTCGGCGTGGCCATGGACACCATGAGCCAGATCGAAAGCCACCTGATGCAGCGCCACTACGAAGGCTTCATGAAGAAGGGCGTGATGAAGGGGCGCAACGGCTAGGGGAGGCCAGCGCGCCAGGGGGTCTCTCCGCGGGGGAGGGGCACCAAGCAAACCGCAATACGACGGGAGCGAGGTGAGGTAATGAACATCATTCTGCTGGGCCCTCCGGGGGCAGGTAAAGGCACCCAGGCCAAGATGCTCATCGATGCCTACGGCATCCCCCAGGTTTCCACTGGCGACATGCTGCGGGCGGCGGTCAAGAACCAGACCCCCCTGGGCCTGGAGGCCAAGAAGTTCATGGACGCCGGTCAGTTGGTGACCGACGAGGTGGTGATCGGCCTGGCCAAGGACCGCATCGCCGAGCCCGACGCGGCCAAGGGCTTCATGCTCGACGGCTTCCCGCGCACCGTGCCCCAGGCCGAGGCCCTGGACAAGGTGCTCTCGGGCATGGGCAAGACCATCGACCACGTGATCAGCATCGAGGTGGCCAGCGACGAGTTGCTGGGCCGCCTGACCGGGCGGCGGACCTGCAAGGCCTGTGGCCAGGGCTTCCACGTGATGTTCGATCCGCCCAAGGCCGAGGGCAAGTGCGACAAGTGCGGCGGCGAGCTGTATCAGCGCGACGACGACAACGAGGCCACGGTGAGCAACCGGCTGAAGGTCTACGACGCGCAGACCAAGCCCCTGATCGATTACTACCAGGCCAAGGG
>CALERA010000251.1 GCA_937908275.1 uncultured Desulfarculaceae bacterium
GGTGGAGTCGGGCGAGCTCTCCGGCAAGCTGGCCAAGCAGGTTTTCTCCGAGATGATGGCCAGCGGCCAGGACCCCGGCGCGGTGGTGGCCGCCAAGGGCCTCAAGCAGGTCAGTGACGAGGGCCCCCTGCGCGAGCTGCTGCAAAAGATCTTCGCCGCCAACCCCGGCCAGGTCGAGCAGTACAAGGCCGGCAAGGACAAGCTCCTGGGCTTCTTCGTGGGCCAGGTCATGAAGGAAACCAAGGGCCAGGCCAACCCCCAGGTGCTCAACGACCTGGTCAAGAAGATGCTGGGTGAGTAGGGTCGACGAGTAAAAGAGATTGCTTCGTCGCTGCGCTCCTCGCAATGACGAGAGGTGAACGGCGAGCGGCCATGAAGCCGCGCGATTCCGCCGAGTCCCATTCTTCGTAGGGGCGGGGTTTATCCCCGCCCGACGGCGGCCGGGACGGCAAGATGGGCGGGGGTAACCTCCGCCCCTACGAAAGCCAGGCGGCCCCCCCGGGGAAGCCAAGCAATACTTCTGGCCCCGGGATGCGTCCGGGGATAACATTGAGACCATAACGCCCGGCGCAAGAGGAATACGCCCGTGTCCAGCGATAAACCGCGAAAACCCGACACCGCCCTGGAAGGCCTGCCCTTCCCCCGCACCCTGTATTGGGAGGGCGACGCGGTGATGATCCTGGACCAGCGTCTGCTGCCTGGACGCATGCTCTACCTGCCCTGCACCGACCTGCGGCGGGTGATCTACTGCATCAAGACCCTGGCCGTGCGCGGGGCCCCGGCCATCGGGGTGGCCGCCGCCATGGGCCTGACCCTGGCCGCCCGCGCCATCCGGGCCAAAAACGCCCACGCCTGGCGCGCGGCCTTCGCCCAACGGGTGGAGCAGATGCGCGCCGCCCGGCCCACGGCCGTGAACCTGGGCTGGGCCTGCGACCGCATCCTGGCCCTGGCGGCCAGGGCCGGCGACGACCCGGCCGCCATCGTGGAGGCCATCCGGGCCGAGAGCCAGCTCATGCTGGACCAGGACATCGCCACCAACCTGGCCATCGGCCACCATGGCGCGCGCCTGATCCGCAAGAAAAAGTCCACCATCCTCACCCATTGCAACGCCGGCTCGCTGGCCACCGGCGGCTACGGCACCGCCCTGGCCCCGGTCTGGACCGCCAAGGCCCAGGGCAAGGACGTCTCCGTCATCGCCGACGAGACCCGGCCGCTGTTGCAGGGCGCGCGCTTGACCGCCTGGGAGTGCGTGCAGATGGGAGTGCCGGTCCGCGTCGCTGTAGACGGCGCGGTGGGCGTGATCATGATGAAGGGCCTGGTGGACCTGTGCATCGTGGGCGCCGACCGCATCGCCATGAACGGCGACGTGGCCAACAAGGTGGGCACCTTCAACGTGGCCCTGCAAGCCAAGTATCACGGCCTGCCCTTTTATGTGGCCGCGCCGCTTTCGACCATCGATCCCAACGCCAGGAGCGGAAGGGACATCCCCATCGAGGAGCGAGACCCCGGCGAGGTGACCGCGTGCGGCGCCTGCCGGGTGGCGGCTAAGGGGGCGGGGGCGTTGAACTTCGCCTTCGACGTAACCCCCGCCGAACTGGTCGCTGGCATCATCACCGAGAAGGGCGTCCTGCGTCCGCCCTATCCACAATCGTTAGCCAAGGCCAAGGGCCTTTGAGAAATATCGAGGATCGGCCATGAACCTGATCAAGAAACTGCTGGAGCCCCATCTGCGCAAACCCAAGCCCAGCGACGAGAACGCCCTGGGATTCGGGCGCTTTTTCAGCGACCACATCTACAAGCTGAACTACACCGTCGAAAAGGGCTGGCATGACAGCCGGGTGGAGCCTTACGGCCCCCTGCTGCTGGACCCCGCCGCCCTGGTGCTGCACTACGGCCAGGAGGTCTTCGAAGGCTTGAAGGCCTATCGCGGCCAGGACGGCGGCATCTACATGTTCCGCCCCCGCACCAACCTGGAGCGCATGAACCGCTCCTGCGCCCGCCTGTGCATCCCCCAGATCCCGGTGGACGAGGTGCTGGAGCAGATGTTCGAGTTCGTGCGGGTGGAGATGGACTGGATCCCCCGCGCCGGCGGCACCAGCCTCTACGTGCGCCCCACCATCATCGCCACCGAGGCCTGCCTGGGGGTCAAGGTGAGCCATGAGTACCTGTTCTACATCATCGTGGGGCCGGTGGGAGCCTACTACCCCGAGGGCTTCAACCCGGTGAAGATCTACGTGGAGGAGAAATACGTCCGCGCCGCGCCGGGCGGGCTGGGCGAGGCCAAGACCTCGGCCAACTACGCCGCCGGCCTGCTGCCGGCCGAGGAGGCCCACGAGAAGGGCTTCACCCAGGTGCTGTGGCTGGACGCCTGCGACCGCAAGACCATCGAGGAGGTGAGCACCTCCAACATCTGCTTCGTCATCGACGGCGAGGTGGTGACCGCGCCCCTGGGCGGCACCATCCTGCCCGGCGTCACCCGCGACTCGGCCCTGACCATCTGCCGCCATTGGGGCATCCCGGTCAGCGAGCGCCGGCTGACCATCGACGAGGTGATCGCGGCCCAGAAGGATGGCCGCCTGCAGGAGGCCTTCGGCACCGGCACCGCCGCGGTCATCAGCCCGGTGGGCTCCATCACCTACCAGGGCCAGGACTTCGCGGTGGGCAATGGTAAGACCGGCGAGCTCTCGCGCAAGCTGTATGACGAACTGACCGGCATCCAGTTGGGCACCCGACCCGATCCCTTCGGCTGGGTGGTCAAGCTGGCCTAACGCCAAGACGCGCGGCCGGGGCCCCACCCCGGCCGCGCTCACTTTGAGGCATGAGCGAACCAACCCACCATCAGATGGACGCCACCGACAAGGCCATCCTGCGCCGGGTGCAGTCGCGCCTGCCCATCGCCGAGCGTCCTTTCGCCGAGCTGGGCCGCGAGCTGAATCTCAGCGAGGATGAGGTGTTGGCCCGCCTGGCCGAGCTCAAGCGCAAGGGCGTGATCCGGCGCATCGGCGGCAACTTCAACAGCTCCTCCCTGGGCTTCGCCAGCACCCTCTGCGCGGCCAAGGTCCCGCCCGACAAGCTGCCGGCCTTTATCGCGGCGGTCAACGCCTATCCCGGCGTGACCCACAACTACCGCCGCGAGCACGAGTACAACCTCTGGTTCACCTTCATCGCCGAGACCATGGAGGAGATCGAGGCCAACCTGGCCCAGTTGGCCGAGACCACCGGCGTGGCCGATATCTGCAGCATGCCCTCCCTGCGGATGTTCAAGAGATCGGAAGAGCACACGTCTGAACTCCAGTCACGGCTACATCTC
>CALERA010000252.1 GCA_937908275.1 uncultured Desulfarculaceae bacterium
CAGTAGGTCAGAGCATGCGGCTCATATCCGCAGTGTCCGGGGTTCAAGTCCCTGCGCCGCCACCATTTCAACTCTCTCCGCCCAGTTTGTGCACCGGCTCCGCCCCGACGGCCGGCTGGCCGTCCCAGGCAAGCCGCCCCCGCCCGCCCCTGGCGACACCCCGCGTCCGGCGTCGCCCCCCACGCTCGCACCCGCCGTGAACCAAGCGCCCGGACGCTGAAAAACCGGACGAAGGTTCCGGGGTTAATGCGGTTTTCGTCATAGCGATCAATAATATATTGCCGCTGTTCGGCCTGACGGGCATAATAGCCTAGTCACCTCTTTTGCTGCGCCTCGGCAGGGGGGCTCGCTCGATCACGCCCCGCGACCACCGCAGGAGCTGACAGCATGTCCACATTGGTCGGCATTGTTTTCGGGGGCGTCCTGATCGTCCTGGCCGTGGCCCTGGGCGGGGGCTGGCGCATCTTCCTGGACCCGGAATCGGCCCTGATCGTGCTGGGCGGCACCGTGGCCGCCACCCTGATCGGCTTCCCCTTCCACCGGGTCCTGAATTTCTTCACGCTTTTCCTGCGCATCCTGCGCGAGCAGAAGTCCAGCCAACGGGAAAAGACCATCGCCCGCCTGGTGGCCCTGGGGCACAAGGCCTACCAGGATTCGGTTTTCAGCCTGGAGCAGGCGGCCAAGACCGAGACCGACCGCTATATCCGCATGGGCCTGACCCTTCTGGTGCGCGACGCGCCGGCGGCGCGCATCGCCCGGCGCTTCGCGGTGGAGATGGACGGCGTGCGCACCCGCCACCGGGAGGGGGTGCAGCTCTTCAGCTTCATGGCCCGCATCGCCCCCTCCTTCGGCCTGCTGGGCACCCTGATCGGCCTGATCAACATGCTGCGCGGGGTGGGCAAGGAGGTCAGTCCCGAGACCCTGGGGCCAGGCATGGCCTTGGCCCTGATCACCACCCTCTATGGCGCGCTGCTGGCCTTCTTCCTCTTCCTGCCCGCCTCGGAGAAGCTCAAGGCCTATTCGGAGCAGGAGCAGAGTCAGATCATGATGGTGCGCGACGCCATGCTGATGATCAAGGACGGCGAATCCAGCCGCGAGCTGGAGGAGATGCTCAACTCCTACCTGCCCGAGAAGAAGCGGCGCTCCCGCGTCAGCGAACTGCTGCACCGCGGAGCCTGAGCCACAGGCCATGAGCCAGGGCAAGAAGAGCAAGATCACCTGCTACGGCTGCCAGGCCAGCTACCTGGTGGACCTGGCCAAGGTCCCGCCGGAGTCCAAGGCCTTCAAGTGCCTGAAATGCGGCGGCGAGATCCCCATCCTGGCCCGGGTGCTGTCCCCGGCCCAAACCCCGGAGCCCGCCCCCTCGCCCGCGCCGGCGCCGAAGCCGGCGTCCCAGGGGAGCGACGAGCTGGACCTGGAGCTGGACCGCGGCCGGGGCGAGGCCTTCCCGGCCGAGGATGGCGAGGCCTGGCTGGCGATCTACGGCGGCATGATGTCGCTTTTGCTGGTCTTTTTCGTGCTGATGTTCGCCATCAGCACCATCGACAAGCACAAGTTCGACACCGTGGTGGAGGCGGTGAGCCAGGCCCTGGGCGGCAGCCTGAGCTTCCAGCCCAGCGGCCCGCCCAGCCCGGGGGCCAGCGGCGCGGCCCCAGCCTCCCAGCCCGTCCCTCCGCCCGACCCCCTGGCCGCGCTCAAGGCCAGCATGCGCCAGGAGGAGCAGAGCCTGGACCAACTCCAGAACCGGCTGCGGGGTCTGGTGGAGCAGGAGCGGATGCAAAAAAGCGTGGCGGTGCGCAACGAGCCCAAGGGCGTGGCCATCATCGTGCAGGACATGGCCATGTTCGATTCCGGCAGCGCCGAGATCAAGCCCGAGATCCGGCCCCTGCTCTTGCGCCTGGGCCACCTGCTGCGGGGGCTGAACAACGAGATCGTGGTGGAGGGGCACACCGACAACCTGCCCATCAGCACCGCGCGCTTCGCCTCCAACTGGGAGCTTTCGGTGGGCCGGGCCACCAACGTGGTGCATTTCCTGCTGGAGCAGGCCAAGCTGGACCCGGCCCGGATCACCGCCGCCGGCTATGCCTTTTTCCGTCCCCGCCACGCCTTTGACTCGCCCGACAACGCCAAGAACCGGCGCATCGAGATCGTGGTGCAGCGCAAGTACGACACCCGGATGATCAGGGGCCTGCCCGGCTCGCAGCCGTCGGTCGGGACCGGGACAAGGTAGGGGACATGACTGACAACCACAAGGTCCTGCACCTGAACCGCCGCCCCCCGGAGACCGAACCCGCGGCCCCGCCCGGCGACAAGGCCCCGCGGCCCGCTCGGCCCCCGGCCGAGGCCAACGGCCTGAGCCAGCACCAGGTGCTGCTTTTCCACCCCCAGCAGGGCCACCACAGCCACCTGCCGAGCACCCTGCGCTCCTGCGGCCTGACCAACCTCAGCGTCGCCGACAGCCTGGAGCAGGCCATCCAGCAGCTCGTCAGCACGCGCTTCCACCTGATCCTGGCCAGCCACTTCGGCGAGGCCCGGGCCACCACCCTGCTCCTGGAGGAGCTCAAGAGCCACGACGCCACCGCCGGCATCCCCCTGATCGCGGTGACCAACACCAACGACGTCAAGGAGGTGTTGCGCATCATCGCCAAGGGCGTGGACGAGGTGCTGATCGAGCCCCTGAGCCAGGCGCTGGTGGAGCAGAAGATCCAGTCGCTGCTCAACCGCAGCCAGGTGGCCGAGGAGCGGCGCCAGCAGTTGAAGACCGCCCAGGCCCTGCTGGCCGGCGGCCGCCTGCCCGACGCCGAAAACCTCTTCCTGGCCCTTTTGACCGACCCCGACCTGGCCCTGGAGGCCCTGCTGGGCCTGGCCGTGGTCCAGATCCAGCGCCAGAAATGGGACGAGGCCAAGTCCCTGCTCAAGCGCGCGGCCGAGGGGGCCAGGTCCTCGCCGGACAAGATCAGCCTGCACCGCAACCTGTCGGAGAC
>CALERA010000253.1 GCA_937908275.1 uncultured Desulfarculaceae bacterium
TGGAGGACAGGACGTCCACTCCGGGATTGCCGTAGGCGGATGCCAGGTCCTGGGGACGGACCAGGGCCGCGGCCTGGCCGCTGAGACCGGGGACGAGATCGGCGAGGGGCATGTTTGCGCTCCAGGAAGAGGTTCAGACCGCGCTGGGCTCTGGCAGGCTCACCGTGAAGCGGCTGCCCTGTCCCGGGGTGGATTCCACGCTGATTTCGCCGCCTTGCTCCAGCACGATCTTGTGGCTCACCGCCAGGCCCAGGCCGGTGCCGCGCGATTCCTTGGTGCTGAAGAAGCGGGTGAAGAGCTTTTGCTGGATCTCCGGCTCCATGCCCACCCCGTTGTCGCTGACGATCAACCGGAGGCGGCCGGGCTGGCGCCGGGCCTCCACCCGCACCAGGGGACCCTGGCCGGCGGGGTAGTCCTTCTCCTGGCAGGCGTCCAGGGCGTTGCCGACCAGGTTCAGGAGCACCCGGGTCAGGGCCTCGCCGTCCAGGGGCAGGGGAGGGCCGGGGTCGACCTCGGTCTGGATGGTCACCCCGCCCAGGTCGGCGCTCTGGCGCACCAGGGCCAGGGCCGAGGCGATCAACCGGGCCGGGTCGCTGGGTTGCAGGTCCGGCAGGCGGGAGCGGCTGTAGCTGAGCATGTCCAGGCTGAGGTTGCCGATGCGGCCGATGCAGGCCTGCACCGTCCGCCAGCCCTCCTCCACCCGTGGGGTCTCCTGGCGCTGGAGCCCGGTGTCGATGAGGTAGGCCCCGCCCTTGAGGCCGAAGAGGATGTTCTTGATGCAGTGGGCCAGGCCGGCCACGGTCTGGCCGATGGCGGCCAGGCGCTCGTTTTCGATCAACTGGCGTTTCAGGCGGTTCTCCTCGGTCATGTCGCGGCTGATGCCCACGGTGCCCAGCACCCGGCCCTGGCTGTCGCTCAGGCGCGAGAGGGAGAGGCTGATCTCCACCCCGCGCCCGTCCCGGGCCAGGAGCACCGCCGGGAAATTGCTCACCTCGCCCTGCTCCTTGACCAGGGCCATGAGCTTCCGCCGCTGCTCCGGGGCCTGCCAGAGCCGCTCGATGCTCTGGCCCACGATCTCGTCCGGCGCAAAGCCCAGCAGGCGCGCCCCGGCCGGGTTGATGGTCACCACCCGGCCGGCCAGGTCGGTGGTGATGATCATGTCCGAGGAGTTGGTCAGCACCGCCTCCAGGTAGTCTCGGCCCTGGCGCACCTCCTCCTCCAGGGCCTTCTCCTCGGTCACGTCGTGGGAGATGATGGACAGGGCCGCCAACTCGCCCTCGCGGGTGAAGATGGGGTAGCGCACGGTGTGCAGCCAGTGGCCCCGGCCGCCCAGGCTCATCATCTCGTCGAAACACAAAGGCGCGCGGCTCAGGTGGGCCAGGCGGTCCTGTTCGGCCAGGGCCCGGGCCACCTCGGGCGGGAAGATCTCGAAGTCGGTGCGCCCCCGGATTTCCGGCAGGGTTTGCCCGCTGAGCTGCAGGGCGGCGGGGTTGGCGTAGAGATAGCGGCCCGCCAGGTCCTTGATGGAGATCAGCTCCTGGGCCGCCTCCATCACCGCCATCAGGGTGTCCTCGGTCTGGTGCAGCTCGTCCTCCAGGCGCACCCGGGAGCTGACGTCACGCACGCCCTCCACCACCTGGCGCACCTCGCCACCCGGGCCCAGGATGGGCGAGGCCATCACCTCCTCGTGGATGGTCTGGCCCCCGGGCCCGGGGCGGGAGTGCAGCAGCACCGCCGGGGCGCGGCTGGCCATCACCTCGCGGAAGGGGCAGCGCATCTGGGGCAGGTCGCAGGGTTCGGCCCGGCCGAAGCGCACCTGGTGGCAGGCCCGGCCCAGCACCTGGTCCAGGGCCAGGCCGTTGGCGGCCAGGAAGGTGCGGTTGACCATGACGATGTTCATGGCCCGGTCCAGGACCATGATGCTGTCGGGCAGGGAGTCCAGGATCTCCTGGAACCAGTCGCGCTCGCGTTTCAGCTCGTCCTCGGCCCGGCGCTCCACCAGGGACTTGTCCAGCTCCACCTCCACCAGGTCCCAGAGCAGGCGCGCGCCGCGATAGTCGATGATGCTGATATTGCGCGGGGTTTGCTTCAGGACCCGGTCGCGCACCCCGGGGTGGCCGGTCAGCTCGATGATCAGGTTTAGGCCGGCGATCTGGTAGAGGCGGGTGAAATCCGGGGTGGTGAAGATGCCCAGCTCCCGGGCCCGGACCAGGCCCGGGGCCTGGGGATCGGGGTCGGCCACCCCCACCACGGCCAGGTTCAGGGAGCGCAGGCGCTCCTGGCCCAGGATGGCCAGCAGGTCCCGGCAGGCCAGGCCGCCGCCGATGATCGCCGCCCTGAGGGGCAACCGGGCCTGGGCCCCCCGGCGCAGGCGCGGGACCAGGACGCGGGGCTTGCGGCGGCGGGGAGTGGTGGGCGGTGGCACCGGCGGGGCTCCTGTTTTCAAGGGGGTGCGGGGATCGGCCTGGGCCATGGTAACAAGCGGGCCGGGCGAGCGTCCATGGCTTTTTGGCCCGGGCGGCGTCTGCCACCCGGGGCCGGCCTCTGTTATCATGGGCGGCCAGGAGGTGGCGCATGGCGCAGGGACCGAGACTGACCCGGGCGGTGGACTTCGACCCCCGGGAGGACCTGGAGCGCATCGCGGGCTATGCCGCGGCCTGGCGCAGCCAGTTCCGCCCCGCCGCGGTGACCTACACCCCGGCCCATTTCCAGCACGAGTTGGAGGAGTTGCAGTCCGCCCAGCGCCTGAGCCTCTACCTGGTCACCCGGCCCCAGGAGCCCTTGGCCCTGGCCATCCTGGACCCCTTCCCGGCCGAGGACCTGATCCTGCTCCTGGCCCTGGCCCCCAGCGAGCCCGAGGCGGTGCGTCCCTTCCTGATCTCCCACCAGGACCGCCGGGGGCTGATGCGCGGCGCACCGGCCGAACCCGCCGGCCGGGGGGTGTTCCCCTTCCTCCTGGGCCGGCCCGGGGGGCTGGCCTGGCTGGACCTGGAGCCCGAGGGCCTGACCCTGGCCCTGGCCCGCTGGGGTGGTCTGAACCTTCTGGACCCGGGGCCGCTTTTGGCCCAGCGGGTGCATCGCCTGGGCCTGGGCCTGCGGCGGAATGAAGAGCCCGAGGGCGAGACCTAGACCCGTCTTGTCCACCGGCCCCGGCTGGGTTAAGCTGCCCGGGTGAAAGGTGCCACTCATGACTCCCAGGCCAAATCAGAATCAGCGTCCCGGCCGCCTGCGCCGCTGGCTGCCCTGGCTGCTGGTGGGAGTGGCCCTGCTGCGCCTGGGATTGGGCGCGGCCCTGTTCTACAGCTCCCCGGGGGGGCGCGACCGCGACCGCCTGGCGGCCCTGGCCGGCCGGCTGTCGGCCAACGAC
>CALERA010000254.1 GCA_937908275.1 uncultured Desulfarculaceae bacterium
TTGATGGCGGTGGACTCCAGGAAGCGCCGGGCGCGGGCGTCCATGAACCAGATCTTGGCCTTGTCCATGCGGGGTCTCCTTGGCTGGGGGACGGCGGCGGGGACGTCCCCGGGGTTGCGTGGTTCTGGGGCCGGCCGGCCTGGCGGCCCGGTCCTCGCGCTCATCTCCGGGTCATTGCGAGTGTGGCGAAGCAATCTCTTGAACCTGCCAGCCGGGAGCGGGAGATTGCCACGGCGCTGACGCGCCTCGCAATGACACAAAAAGCAAAAGGGTGCCTGGCGCCTAGAGCCCGGCCAGCTCCTCCAGGTGCTTGTTGCGTTTCTTGGCCAGCATCTTCAGCGCCCGGTTGACCTCGGGCATGGCGGCGAGCTTGGCCGCGGCCTGGGTGAAGAAATCCGCGGCCTTGGCCTCGATCTCGCGCGCGGCGGCCAGGGCCCCGGCCCGGTCCAGGCCGGCCGCGGCGGGCCGGGCGGCCTGGAAGGGGGCACGGAAAAAGTCCTGCACCGGCTCCAGGATCATCTCGGTGACGTTCTCGCGCCGGGTGCGCAGGACCGCCTCCAGGTTCTTGGCCTCGTCGGCGGCGAAGCGGGCGCAGAGCGGGGCCAGGTCGCCCAGGGCGGCGTTGGCGGCCAGGGCGCGGTAGAGCTCGGCGTCGGCCTGCTCCAGCTCGGCGGCGAAGGCCAGGATGCCGCCAAAGTTATTGAGGGGCATGGGGTTCTCCTAACAATGGCCCGGGCGGGGAGGGAGGGCCCCCCGCCCGGACGCGCTGAGTTACCACCGGGTGATGACAACCTTGGTGTCGGTGAAGAACTGGAAGATCTCGCGGCCGTGGCCCTTGAGATCGCCGAACATGCTCTGGCCGGCCCCGCCAAAGGGGAAGAAGCTCATGGGTGCGGCGATGCCGATGTTCACCCCGATCATGGAGGGCTTGGCCCGGTACTTGAACTGGCGCACGGCCTTGCCGCTCTGGGTGTAGATGCAGGCGCTGTTGGCGAAGCCCCGGCTGTTGACCAGGGTGATGGCCTCGTCTAGGTCCTTGGCCCGCACGATGGCCACCACCGGGCCAAAGATTTCCTCCTTGGCGATGGTCATGTCCGGGGTGACGTGGTCGAAGACGGTGGGGCCGACGAAGAAGCCGTTCTCGCAGCCGGCGGGCCGGCAGCCCCGGCCGTCCAGGACCAACCGCGCGCCCTCGGCCAGGCCTTTTTCGATGTAGTTCAGCACCCTTTGCATGTGGGCGGCGCTGACCACCGGCCCCATGTTCATGGACTCGTCCAGGCCGTCGCCCACCCGCACCGCGCTGGAGGCGGCCTTGAAGGCCTCCACCACCTGGTCGGCGGCCTCGCCCACCGGCACCAGGAGGGAGCCGGCCAGGCAGCGCTGGCCCGAGCAGCCATAGAAGGAGGTGACCAGGGAGGGCAGGGCGGCCTTGAGGTCCGCGTCGGGCATCAGGACCACGCAGTTCTTGGCCCCGCCCAGGGACTGGACCCGCTTGCCGGTGGCCCCGCAGCGCTCGTAGACCAGCCTGGCGGTGGGGGTGGAGCCCACGAAGGAGACGCCGGCGATGCCGGGGTGCTCCAGGATGGCGCTGACCACCTCGCGCGAGCCGTGGACCAGGTTGAGCACGCCCTCGGGCAGGCCGACCTCCTCGTCGATCAGCTCGAAGACCTTGGTCTGGGTCAGGGGCACCTGCTCGCTGGGCTTGAGCACGAAGGTGTTGCCGCAGACGATGGCGTAGGGCAGGAACCACCAGGGGACCATGGCCGGGAAGTTGTAGGGGGCGATGGCGGCGAAGACGCCCATGGGCTGGCGCTCGGCGTAGCAGTCGATGTCCTTGGCGATGTCCTCCAGGCAGTAGCCGGTCATCAGGGTGGTGACCCCGGTGGCGTGCTCCACGTTCTCGATCATGCGGCGGACCTCGCCCCGGGCCTCGTCGATGGCCTTGCCCTGCTCGGTGGTCAGGGTGCGGGCGATCTCCTCGAAGTTGGCCTCGAAGACCTCCTTCATGCGGAAGAGATAGCGGGCGCGGGACAGCGGCGGGGTGGTGCGCCAGTCCCAGTAGGCCTCCTGGGCGGCGGTCACGGCCCGGTCCAGGTCGGCGGCGGTGGAATAGGGCACGCGGGCGATTTTTTCGCCGCTGGCCGGACGCCAGACATCGCCGAAGGTGGTGGTGGCGGAGGCGACCCATTCGCCGCCGATGTAGTTCTTCAGGGTTGGCATGGACATGGGACCTCCCAGGGATGGTGGCGGGACAAGGCCGGCCGGGATGGGCTGGGCGATGGCGGAGCCTTACGCTCGGGCTCCCCCCCCAAGGTGATCCGCTGTCCGGAGCCAGCATCCCGGCCGGCGATCTAATGAGCGTAGCTAGAACCTAGCTCCTGGGGCGGTCCGGCGTCAAGCAAAAAATATGTATATAGTTATGATATATGAGCCGGGGAGAAATCGTCGCCTTGACGCCCGCCACGGCATCAGAACAGTCCCCTCCCCCCAACCCCCACGCCTGACGGCGTAAGCCGTCAGGCGGCAGGCCTTTTAGGAGGGGGTTTGGGGGAACCCTTTTTGTGCAACAAAAAGGGTTCCCCCAAATTCTCCCCTCCCCCGCCCTGCGCCTAGGCGCGGCGGCTGGTGGGGGCTTGGCCGGATTGTTGGCGCAGTTCCAGGAGTTGGTCTTCGACCTCTTCCACGTGGCGGCGCATTTCCTGGGCGGCGGCGGGTCCGTCCTTGGCCCGGAGGGCGGCCAGGATGCGCTCGTGGGCGCTGAGCACCCGGCGGGAGAAGTCCAGACCGGGTTGGAGGTGGTGCTTGCTGTCGGTGAGCAGGGAGTTGACCAGGTCGGTGACCAGGATAAGGACGGGATTTTCGCTGACATGGGCCAGGGTGCGGTGGAAGTCCACCTCGTCCTTGGCCCCCACGATGCTCTCGCCCCGGGCCAGGGCCTCGCGGCAGGACTGGTTGAGCTGCGCCAGGCGGTCGATCTCGCCCTGACGCAGACGTCCGGCGGCCAGGCCGGCCAGGTAGGGCTCCACCAGGCGGCGGACCTCGGAGAGGTCGGTGATGGAAGTGTTCTGGAAGTGCAGGAAGTTGGCGATGGAGTCCTGGGTGGTCTGCATGTCCACCGCCATCACCTCGGCCCCGCCGCCCGGCCCCTGGCGGATGGTGAGGAAGCCCATCACCTCCAGCACGCGCAGGGCCTCGCGCATGGTGTTCTTGGAGACCCCGAAGCGGGCGATGAGGTCCTTTTC
>CALERA010000255.1 GCA_937908275.1 uncultured Desulfarculaceae bacterium
GTGCTCTTCCGATCTGCGGAGGCCTCGGCCGGCTCCCCGGAGGGGGGCTCGGGGCTGAAATCGGTGTAACGTCCCAGGGTGGCGGCCCAGTGGCTGGGGAAATAGCGGGCGTCGCCGGCCGGCGCGCCGGGACAGAAGCCCCAGTTGAGCAGGACCACGTGGCCGAAGACCACCTTGCAGTCCTCCAGGCTGGGGATGATCAGGGCGCGTTGCAACAGCCGGCCCACCTCCGGGTGGTCCAGATGGGGGCGCAACTGGTCCAGGTTCTGGCGCAACTGGCTCTCGGCCGCCACCCGGTCGCCGCCGCTCAGGTCGGTCAGGCTCAGCACCTCGCCCTGCAGGGGCGAATACCAGGAAACCGATTGATAGCCGCTGGTGCCCGGCCGGCCCGGCACCGGCTCGGCGAAAAAGGCCAGCAACTCCACCAGGCCCTGTTTTTCCAGGAAATCCTGGAGCCGCTGGTGTTGCTTGACCACGGGCTGACCCTCCAGGCTCAGCGCGGTCAACAATCCGGTCTCGGTGGTGGTCAGGAACCTGGCAGCGTCCATCTCTCGGCCTTCCTGCGCGCGGGGGGCGCGTCCCCGGGGTCGGACGGAGCCGAGGGTCTGGCCGACCCCCGGCCCCGGCGGTTGCCTGGTCGTCCGGGCCTAGGCCCCGGTCATGAGGATGTCGAACTTCTTGGTGTAGTCCTGGATGTTGGCCTCCACATCGGTCTTGGCCTGGTCAACTTCCTGCTTCTTGTCCTGGAACTGACCCTGGGCCTGGCCCATGGCCACCAGCTCGCTTTTATCCTGCAGCTTGGGGCTGATCTGGGCCGCCGGCTGGGAGACCGGCTTGGCCTCGGCCACCTTGGGCTCCTCCTTGGCCTTGGCCTTGGAGGCGGCCGTGGCCTTCTTGGCGGTCTTGGTCGGCTTGGCCGCCTTCTCTGGCGCGGGGGCCGGCGCGGGGGTCGGGGTCGCCGCCGGGGCCGGCGCGGGCTTGGAGGCCAGCATGATCTCGTCCACGGTCACGTCGGCCTTCTTGGCCTCCACCGCCAGGGCGTCCTGGTAGCGGGCCGCGCGCTCGTTGGCCTGGCTGCTGATCTGGCCCAGGATGGCGGCCACCTCGTTGCTGCCCTGCTGGATTTCCTCGAAGCGCTTCTGGGCCTCGGCCTTGCTGATGTGCTTGCCCTTGACCAGGGTCACCAGGTTGTTGAACTGGTCGTCATAGCACTTCTGCGACTGGCGGGCGGCGACCAGGGTCTTGTCCAGCTTCTCGGTGTCCTTGGTGATGTCCTGACTATAGCTGGCGTAGCGCATGCGGTCGTCCTTGATCTGCTGCTGCTTCTGCAGGGCGTAGCCCGCCACGCCGCCGGCCACGCCGCCGGCCACCGCGCCGGCCACCGCGCCCTGGGCCTTGCCGGTGATCAGGTAGCCCAGCACCGCGCCCCCGACCGCGCCCAACGCCGCTCCGCCGACGGTGGACATCTGCAGGTCCTTCTCCTGGTTGCGCAGGATCTGGATCGGCTGATAGCACTGCTGGAAGTAGGTCACCTGGGTGGTCTGGGGCGGCAGGGTGGAGCAACCGCTGACCAGCACCACCAAGGCCGTCAGAGCGCCAGCCACGCTCATGGCCCCCTTGATCCCCCGTTTTCTAGTCGACATTATTCTCCCCCGTTTTCATATGGTTGGTGATTATAGGGCCAGGCCCTTCGTCTCCCTTGTTGCTCAGCGCAAACTCTCCGGCAGGATGTCGGCGGTCACCCGGGCCTTGGTGAAGGCCCCGGGCTGGCTCCGGTAAAGCTCCACGTGCTTCTCCAGCATCGACCAGTGCTGGCGGAATGTCCTGCTCAGGCCGTCCTGCCCGCGCAGTTCGTCGGAGATGCGCATCATCTGGGCCTTGAAGACGTCCTTGTCGTAGCTGCGGCTCTCCTTGACCCGATCCAGATAGAAATTCAGGGACTCGTTGAATATCTCGTCCATGCGCCGGATGTCCTGCTGGAACTTGGCCGCGGTCTGCTCGACCCGCTTCTTGGATTCGGGATCGGTGGCCTTAGCGGCCACCTTGGCGTTGAAGTCCTGCAGGGTCATCTCCAGGAACTTGCGCCGCACGGCGTAGCTGAGCAGGGACTCGGCGGTGAACATGGCGGTGCGGATCACGCCCTTGGCGCCCTCGGCCCGCTGCTCGGCGATGACGCTGTTGTTGGCCTTCATCACGTCGCGCAGGTATTTCAGGTTCTTTTTCTCGGCCTCGTTGCCGGCGGTCTTGAGCATGCGGTCGATCTGGCCGATGGGGTCCTGGGTCTGGTCCATCTCCTTGGCCAGGGCGCCCTGGCCCCCGCCCGCCTCGGGTCCCTGCTCGCCCAGCTTGGCCCATTCGCCCTTCAGGGCCTGCTCCCGGCCCCGGGGGGTCTGGATGCCGGCGATGACCAGGCGCAGACCCAGGTCCTCGGCGCGGTAGGGGGCGTTGCCCAGGAAGAAGGGCATCTCCTCGCGGCGGCCGGGCAGGATCTCGGGCTGGGTCTTCAGGTAGCTGCCGCCCTTGATGACGAACCCCCCGCTGCCGCCGTGGGCGCGGTGGCCCACCGAGAAGCTGAACAGGTCCAGCACCATTTCGCTGACGTTGCCGGCGGTGTCGAACAGGCCCAGGGGGTTGGCGCAGCGGCTGCCGATCCAGGCCGGCTTCTCCGGCAGCTTGGCCGCGCCCTTGTCGGTGAACACGGCATAGTCGGACAGCGGCTTGTCGTGCAGGGGGAAAAGGTCCTCCTGGTTGAACTGCAATTCGTTGAGCATCTGGCCGCCCCGGGCGGCGTACTCCCATTCCGCCTCGCTGGGCAGGCGCAGGTAGGCGGTGCGGCCGTCGGCGAACTGGGGTAGGGGGTTGGGTTTTTGCTGGAGCAGCCACTCGGTGTAGGCCGCCGCGAACTGCTGGGCCTCCAGCCAGGAGATGTTGGTGATGGGCCGGGCGTCGTCCGGCCCCAGGGCCGGGGGCGCGCCGCCGGCCGAGGCCTGGCCCAGGCGGCGGATGGCCTCCCACTGCTGGCGGCTCACCTCGTACTTGCCGATGAGGTAATAGAAGCCCTTGGCGGTCTTGTCCTCCGGGTTGGGGCAGCGGCCGTCGCCCTTTTGGGCGCACTGGCTCAGCTTGTCGCGCCAGGCCTGGGGCAGGTCCTCCAGACGGAAGGCCCCGGTCAGGTAGGCCCGGCGGCGGGCCTCCATGAAGGCCAGGTCCGGCCGGGAGCAGTCGGTGCAGCCCAGGTCCAGGCGCAGGTCGCCCAGGTAGCCGGAGGCGGGCACGCAGACGTGGCGAAAGACCATCTGCCCCCCGCCGGGCATGGGCAGCACGATGTCCATCTCCGAGGGGTTGGGGTTGGTGGTCTTGTCCAGGGTGGGGGTCTTGGGGGCCAGCCCGCCCCGGGCCGGGGGGCATTCCTGGGCCCAGGCCGGCCCGCCCAGGAGCCCGCAGAGCAGCAGGGCGGTCAGGATGAGCCGGCCGCCCCGAGGGCGCAGGAGTGGGCGGCGGGGCGCGCCCGGTCGTTGCTCAGACATCGCGCAGGACCTCCGATGGTTCGATGCCGGCCACCCGCCAGGCGGCCGAGGCCGCGCCCAGGACGGAAGCCAGCAGGGTCAGGCCCAACACCACCAGGGCGTGGCTGGGCAACAGCCGGCAGACCGATTCGCCCGGGCAGACCCGGGGGCCGAAGTGCTGGTTGATCACCAGGGCCGCCAGGGCGTACAGGACCAGGGCCGCCCCCACCCCCAGGAAGCTGGTGGCCGCGGCCTGGATCACCGGGAACCAGACCAGGTCGCCGGTGGTGAAGCCCAGCAGGCGGGCCACCCCCAGGTGGCGCATCTTGCGCCGCACGTTGGCCAGGCTGCTGGCCACCGTGGCCGCGAAATAGCCCAGCACCGCCACCGAGGCCAAGAGGCCGAAGATGACGCCAAAGGCCCGGTCCAGGCTCTGCACCGCCTCGATCTCCTCGGCCCGGGTGTGCACCTCCAGCTTGCGGTCCAGGAGTGAGTCGCGCAGGCTGGCCACGTCGTCCAGGCCCCGGGCGTAGAGCCGGAAGCTGGGGTGGACCCGGGGGCCGGCCGGGCGGGGCTGGCCCTCCCAGCCCAGGCCGGGGACGGCGAAGCCGTCGCGGTAATCCTCGGTGGCTTCCAGCAGGGGCAGGGGCGCGTAGGCCGCCTCGTGGGCCTGGGCCTCCAGGGGCAGCACCCCCACCAGGCGCAGGCCCAGGCGGGCCTCCTGGCGCTGGCCCTCCACCACCCGCCCCACCCGGCCGATCAGGTCCTGGCCGGGGGCCAGGCCCAGCTTGCGCGCCGCCGACCAGGAGAGCACCACCTGTCCCGGGCCGGGGATGGGCAGGTCCCAGCGTCGCAGCAGGGGATCGCCGGGCGCGGTGGGCGCCAGGTCCACGGTCACCGGCGAGCCGCCGCCCGGCGGGGGCAGCAGGGTCAGGGTGGCGGCCAGGGAGCGGGTCTGGGGCAGGATGAAGGCCACCCGGGGATCGGCGGCCATCTCCCGGAACCAGGCCGCGTCGTAGCGACCGCTGCCCATCACCACCAGCTCCAGGTTGCGGGGGTCGGACAGCAGGCGCTGGGTCAGGGCCTCGATGATCCCGTACTTGACCCCAAACAGCAGCAGCAGGGGGGCCAGCACCGCGGCCAGGCCCAGCACCGCGCAGAGCGAGAGCAGGCGCTCGTGCCAGTAGTCGCGCAGGCCCAGACGCAGGACGTTGCGCAAGCCGCGACGCGCCATGGCCTAGCCCTCCGCCCGGGCCTGCACCGCGCCGTCGCGCGGGGATTGACTCAGGGCGAAGCTCACCACCCGGAAGCCGCCCTGCTCCACCGCCTGGCGGTCGTGGGTGGCCACGATCAGGGTGGTGTTGGCCTGGGCCACCAGGCTGGCGAAGATCTCCATGATCTGGCGGGCGCGGATGGGGTCCAGGGAGGCGGTGGGCTCGTCGGCGATGACCACCGCCGGCTGGTGGGCCATGGCCCGGGCGATGGCCACCCGCTGGCGCTCGCCCACCGAGAGCTGGCCCGGCAGCTTGGTCAGGTGATTGGCGATGCCCAGGCGCTGGGCCAGGGCCTCGGCCCGGCCCCGGCGGGGCAGGCCCAACAGGCGGCGGCTGAGGGCGATGTTGTCCCGCACGCTGAGGAAGGGCAGCAGGCCTCCGGTCTGCAGCACGTAGCCCAGGCTCTCCCCCCGGGCGGCGGCCAGGCGGTTCTGGTCCTTGCCCCGCCAGGCCCGCCAGACATCCAGCGGGGGCTTGGGCGCGGCCTGGAAGGTGAAGTCCTCGGCCTGGTCCGGACGCAGCACCATGGCCAGGAGATCCAGCAGGGTGCTCTTGCCGCAACCGCTCTCCCCCACCAGGGCCACCATCTCGCCCGGCCGGATGGTCAGCTCCGGCACCGCCAGGACAAAGCCCTGGCCCAGGGCGCGGCGCTTGACCACGCCCCGCAGGCGGTACAAGGCCCCGTGCTCCGGCCCGGCCTCCGGACCCTCCGGCGGTATTGCGCTCCCCCCCGGCACGCCGGCCTCAGGGCAGCATGGACAGGGGCACCCGGTAAACCGCGTCCCCCGGGTTGGCGGCCCCGAAGCTCTCCCAGTTGTCCTTGTCGTCGTGATACTCGGCATAGAGCCGGATCTTGGAGCGCAGGTCGTTGATGAAGGCGGTCTGCTCACCCACGCTCATGGCGTACCAGCGTTCCTCGGTTATGCGCTGCACCGAGCTCTTGTAGGGCAGGTCGTCCAAGAACTCGCCCAAGACCCCCAGTTGGGCCAGGTTGGCCCCTGGCGCGCGGCTGAAGGCCGAGGGATCGCGGGACATCTGGGTGGAGGCGGAGACGATGCCCTGGAAGAAGTCCTTGGAGCCGGTCTGCTTGGTGTGCATGGCGCTGTCGACGATGGCCTTGAGCTGCCTTTGCAGGTCGCTGAGCTGGTTTTTGGTCAACAGCACCGTGATCATGAAGTTGGGCTTGCTGCCCGGGGCGGAGAGGTCCATGTCGCTGACCTGGGCCCGCACCACCTGCGGGGCGCGCACCGCGTCGCGCCGGCCCAGGAACTCCAGCTGCATGGCGTAACCAAGGGCGGCGGCCTTGCGCTGCATCTCCTTGACCGGGTCTGACTCGGGCTTGTTGCTGGGCGGGGGCAGCAGCTCGCCCTTGGCGGTCTTCTCCACCATGGCGACCATCTGGTTGGAAACCGCCTCCACCACCTGGCCGTAGGTGTCCACCCCGCCGCCGGGTTGGCCGGCCTCGATGGCCTGGTAGAGGGGGCCGAGGTCCTTGTCCGCCTGGCCAGTCAGGGCGCGGTACTGGGCCTCGGCCGTGGCATGGTCGTTGCGCCCGTGGGACACCCCGGCCGGGGTCTTGAGGTGCAGGGCGATAATCTTGACGTTCTTCTCGTGCGCCAGGTTGGCCACCTCGGTTTCGTTCAGACCGGTGGCCGAGAGCGGGTCGTTGTTGCGCAAGGCGCCGGCGTCGCTGATCAGGTAAATCAGGCGTCCGCCGTAGGGCTGCCAGTTGAGCTGGTCCAGGGCCAGCTTGACCCCGGCGAAGGCGTCCTCGTCAAAGGAATGGCTGGAGGCCTTGGCCTCGCTGACCTGGGCCAGGGCCCTTTCCAGGTCCGCGCGCTGGGCGCCGTCGTGCAGGTCGCTGATGACCTTGGCCACGTACTCCAGGCCGGGGGCTTTTTGCAGGTTGTTGCGGTAGGCCACCATGCCAAAGGCCACCTTGTCGGCCAGCCCGGCCTTCTGCACCTGGTCGTAGATGGTGCGCACCGCCTGGCGGGCGCGCTCGATGTAGGGTCCCATGGAGATGGTGGTGTCGATGACAAAGGCGATGCCGGTGCGCAGGTTGTCCAGGTTGCCGGGGGTCTTGCCCGCCGCCTGGCCGTTGCCCTTGGGGCCGGGCGCTGTCTGGTTGCCGGGATCGATGCAGGCCACCTCCAGGAACTTCACCCCCTCGTAGGGCTCATCACAGGCCATGATCGGCATCAGGTAGAAGCGCTGCTGGGAGACCGCCTTCCGGGCGGGCTCCATGGCCAACAGCGGGAAGTCGGCCTTGGGGGCCTGTCCCTGGAGGGCGCTGAATTCTTTGCTCAACTGGGCACAGGTCGCGCCGGGGTCGTTGGACTGGGCCACCTGGTCCAGGGCCTGGCGGCTGCGGAAGAACAGGACCGGCTGGCGTCCGGTGCGCTCGCTCATCACCAGGGTCAGGGCCTGACGCCAGGGGGTGGTCAGCCTGGCCTCCACCCAGCCCAGGGCGGCGTCGGTGGACGGACCCACCTCCAGCCATTCCGCCCCGCCGGCGCTTTGCCGGCCGTAGACGTAATAGGCGGTGAAGGGCTTGACCGTCTCCTGCACCAGCTTGCCCTCGGAGCCGGCCGTGGCCCGCAGTTGGGCCCCCGGGTGGGTGATGACCCGCTCGTAGAGGGTCTTTTTGCCCGTCATCAGCAGCGGTTTGCGCTCCTGGGCCTGGCCCGGCGCCCCCACCGCCAACAGGCCCAGGGCCAAGACCAGCGCCAGTCCCCAGCCTGCAAGGCGCGCTTGTTGCCGCATGGTGTGATTCCTTTCCCCGTCTCAGCGCCAGCGGGCCAGCAGGGCCTTGGCGTTGTCATCACCCTGGTCGGCCAGGCGTTGGGCCTCGGCCTTCAATTTGGCCAGGGCCGCTTCGGCCTCGGCCTGGCCGCCCTCGCGGGCCTTGGCGTACCACTCGTAGGCGTCGGCCAGGCTTTTGAGGATGCTGCCGCTGGGCGCGGCGTCGGTGGGATCGTAGAAGCGGCCCAGCAGCAGGGCGGCCTCGGCCTGGCCGGCCTGGGCGGCATACTCCAGGTAGAGGAAGGCGGCGTCGGCGTTGCCGGGTTGGCCCAGCATGGCCTTGCCCGCGGCCAGGGCCTGGTCCGGACTGATGTTCCTGCCCAGGTCTTCCCGGACCTTGGCCAGGGGAGCCAGGGCCACGGCCTGGTCGGATGGCTCTTTCTGGGATTGCCAGAACCACCAGCCGCCGCCGGCCAGGACCACCACCACCACGGCCACCACGATCCAGATCAGGGGGCTCTTGCCGGCGGGCTGGTCCTCGGTGGAAGTCTCCGAGGATGAATCCGAAACCTCAACCTCGATCTTGATCTCGGCCTTGCCCGGCGTGGGTGGCGTGGGTGGCGTGGGTGGCGTGGGCGGAGGCGTGGGCGGGGTCGGCTGGGGCGGGGTCGGGGTCGGCTGGGGCGGCGTTGGGGCCTCGGCCGGGGCGTCCTTGATATTCTGCCGGGCGTCGGCCGGGCGGGGCGGGATGTTGCGCCAGCCCAGGCCGCCGGACTGGGGCGGGGTGTCGCCCGGCAATAGCTTGAAGCTGAAGTTGCCCGCGTACATGTGATCCACCACCTCCGGCCCCAGGAACAGCTTGACTCCCTCGGACAGCCCCTCCACTTTCTGGGGGATGAGGTGAATCTCGCCGGGTTGCCAGCCGCCCGGCCCCAGCCACTTATCCTGACTGGAAATGGTGAACTGGACCTGGTTCAGGCTGGCCGGCGTCGGGATGCCGGTGATCTCGATGTAGGCGGTGCCCAGGGACTCGCCTCGATATGCGTTGACCTTCACGTGAGCATCCTCCCCCGATTCTCCCCTAGGCGGCCAGGCGACCCAGGATCTCGCCCAGGCGGCGGTTCTGGGCCGGGTCCACCAGGTTGGTGCCGTCGAAATCCACGTTTTGCATGATCAGGTCCAGCAAGGCCGCGATCCAGTCCCGGATGTAGGTCTTCTCGAAAGCGGAGTGGGTCTCGGACAGGCGGGGCACCCCCGCCACCGGGGCCGGCGGCTCGAAGACCAGGAGTGGGTTGTTGCCCACCCGCACCGAGCGCTGGTTGGCGCTGACCAGGCGCGGGTCCAGGCCCAGCCAGCTGATGAAGCCGTTGAGGGCGTGGGTGGCGCGGCCGACCTGTTTCCAGACCATCTTGTCGCGGCTCAGGTTGCGATAGCTGGCCGCCTCGCGCAGGTCGGTCTCGATGCCGGCCCAGAGTCCCAGGCGGTTGGCGGCCCGGATGATCTCGTGGACCAGGGCGTTGGCCTCCCAGGGCTGGTTGGGGCTGAAATAGCGTTGCAGGGCCTGGTCGTCGGCCAGGCCGTGCAGCCGGGCCACCCAGAGCCGCTCGATGGCCTTGGCGAAGCGCTGGGCCTCGTCGCGGTAGACCGGGCGGCTGGGCGCGCCGGGACCGGGGCTGGCGGCGGGGGCGGGCGCGGTGCTGGGCGCGGCCTCGGCCGAGCCGAACAGCTCGCCCAGCAGATCGTCGACCATCACCGTCTCGCCCACCGGGGCGGCGTGTTCCAGGGAGGGGGCCGGGCGGCCGTCCTCGCCCGTCTCGCCGTCGCCATCGCCGTAGCTGTCGGCCTGGAAATAGAGGTCGTACAGCTCGTCGTCGCGCACCAGCAGGCAGGCCAGGAACTCGCCCAGGCGCTGGGCCTGGGCGCAGGTGGCCAGGAAGACGCTCAGCCGCCGGCCCAGCTCGGCCTTCTTGCGCCGCTCCTCGTCCTTGTCGTCGCTCTTGTAGTGGGGCAGGAGCTTGGCCCGCAACCGGGACAGCTCCTCGGCCACCTTGCCCGCGATCTGGCGGCGCTTGATCTCCGGCCGGCAGATGGGCTCCAACTGCTGGCGGATGTAGCCGATGCCGCCGTCGCCGGTCTTCAGGGCCTCGTCCCAGGCCCGTTGCGGGTCCTGGAAGTGGCGCTGCACGTCCTCGTTCTGGATGAAGCCCGCCCGCAGGCCGTTCAGGTATTCGCGCATGTCCTGGCGCACGCCCAGCTCACGATAGACGTTCTCGCGCGCGGCCTGGGGGTCGTAGTCGAAATAGCCCGGCACGTGGATGCTGGTGTTGCGCAGCCAGAAGACGTTGTTGAAGGGGCCGCGCGGGTCCCACTTCAGGGGCCACTCCGGGCCTTTGCCGAAATAGTCCAGCAGCGAGGTCTGCAGGCGGATGGACCAGCGCTGGGCCGAGCCCCCGCTGGCGCCCTCCTTCTCCTCGAAGTGGCGGTCCATCTTGGTCAGGACCAGGAACAGGCTCTTGTCCACCGCGTTGCGCCGCTCGGGGGTCTCGCCGTGGGTGTCCTTGACCCAGGCGTCGATGACCTCGGGCAGGGACTGCACCTCCTGGGGGCCGTCGCCCACGCAGAGCAGCATGCCGGTCAGCTCGCGCTCGGCGCAGTAGCGTTGGAAGAGATAGGCCACCTTGCCGCGCACGAACAGCTTGCGCAGCACCGCCGGGTCGCCCAGGGTCTCCTGCAGGTCCTTGTATTTCAGCCGCGAGCGGTAGCCGGGGAAGTCCAGCAGGTCGGTGTGCTGGAAAAACGGCGCGGTGCGGCTGGCCATGACCATGGTCACCTCGGCGATCAGGGCCGTGACCAGGGAGCGGCTGGCCTCGGCCCGGCGCTGGCCATCCAGGGAGCAGAGCTCCAGGCGCTCGGTCTCGCCGCTCTTGAGGCCCTCCCAGGTGGCCACGTCGATGATGCTCAAGGGGTCCTCGCTGGCCGGGTCCTTCTTGGGCACCAGGGCCGTGAGCGGGGCGCAGGCCTCGCCCGCGAAATCCAGTTGCTCCAGGATGCGGTAAAGCTGCACGTAGAGCTCGCTGAACTGACTGGCCCCGTTCCAGATCAGGCCCAACAGGCGCGCCCGGTCCTTGATCTCCAGGCAGGGGGCCAGCTCCAGGGCCGCGGGCCAGAAGACCCGCTCCAGGGTGCGCACGCCCTCCTTGTCCACGAAGTTCAGGGACAGGTACTCCTGCACCTCGGCCAGGTCCTCGGCGCTCAAGCGGCCCACCGGGCGGGGCTGGCGGCGGGGGGCCAGCTCCTCCAGCAGGGCCTTGATGGCCTCCGCCTGCACCGCGTGCTTGTGGACGAAATCCTCGAAATAGGAGTTGGCCAGGATCTTGATGATGTCGCACTCGCCCAACAGGCGCAGCTGCACCGGATAACCGGGGGGCAGGGCCCCGGGCGGGCTGGTGGTGAAGCGGGTGACCAGGCCAGTGGACTCCTTGCCGCCGTCGGGGTTGATGTCCTTCAGGAAGTTGCAGGTCTGGTCGCCAAAGGCCGCGGTCAGCGAGCCGTTCTCGTCCTTGCCCAGGCTGGAGACCAGGTAGGACTTGCCGGCCTGGCTGGGGCCGAAGATGCCCACGCACATCTTGCGCCGGGCGGCCACCGCGCTCTTGCCGAACATCCGGGCCGACCTGCCCAGGTCCTTGATCAGCTCATCGGCCTCGCTGTGCACCAGGGCGCGGTTGTCATTGACCCAGGCGGCGGCGTCCCGGGCGCACTGGGCCAGGTCCAGGCAGCGTTGGGCCAGTTGCTCGTCTTCGGGATACATGGCTCTCCTCGGGCGGCCCTTCAAAGCCGCGCTGATGGCCTAGACCACCTTGAACACGCCGGTGTCCAGCCAATAGCCCTCTTCGGAACGCATGGTTTGCAGCCGCAGCTCCAGGTCCTGGGGCCTGGCGTTGGCGCCGTCCTTGGCCTCGATGTTCTCGATGCTCAGCAGGCCCTCGTCGCGGATGCCCAGGGGCGACTTGGCGTCCTCGCGGTAGGAGTGGCTGATGGTGACACGGTAGGGCAGCTTGTTGGCGGCGTTGGTCACCGCCTGGGGGCTGGAGAAGTCCAGGGTGTAGTAGCGCTTGGTGGTCCAGCGCTCCACGTCCAGCTGGCGGAAGCCGATGGCGATGGGGCTGGAGAAGAGCACGGTGTGCTCACGCACCTGGTCCAGCTCGGCCTTGTTCTCCGGGTCCACCTGGAACCAGACCTTGGAGTTGGGGATGCGCCCGTCCAGGTCCATCTCGCCCAAATGGCGGGCGGTGGGCTTCAGGGCCAGGCGGGTGGTGTCGAAGGAGAAGCCCTCCAGGTGGCCCTCGGCCAGGGCGCAGAGGATCGCGCCCACCACCACCGTGGTCTTGGGGTCGCGGATGCGGCCCAGGTCGTCGGAATAGGGATACCAGCCGCCCACCTTGATCTGGTGCATGGGCAGCACTCGGTCCGGGGCCACCGGCAGCTTGGCCAGCACCGAGGCGGTGACCGCCGGCCAGCGCGAGGGGCGGCCGGTGAGCAGCAGCAGGTCGCAATCGTAGAGGTGGACCAGCTCGCAGAGGTCGGCCAGGGCGTTGCCCAGCACCCGGCGGATGGTCAGGTCGATCTCCGAGGCGTTGACCCGCAGGCTGGACTCCAGCAGGTGGAAATCGCGCGCCCCGGCCTCGCGGGCGGAGGACTCCACGTAGTCCAGCACGTTATGGTGCGGCCCCTGGCCGGGGGGGAAGAAATCGCCCAGCTTGCCGCCAAAGGAAGGCGCGCCCCGCCGCAGGTCGGTGGCCTCGTACTGCTCCAGCAGGCGCAGGGCCAGGGGCAGGAAGAGCTGGCGGGCCAGTTGGCCGCGCAGGTTGCGGTCCTTGCGCGACATCCGGGGGCGGTCGCCGCCAAAGAGGTTGGAGAGCAGCTTGCGCGGCTCGCCCACCCCGGCCTTCTTGAGCGCCGCGCCCAGGTCGCGCAGCACGTGGTCCTCGATCACGGCGCAGACCACGTCGTCGCCGGCGATGTTGAAGCCCTCGCGCAGCTCCTGGTGGGGCACCAGGCGGGCGCTGCTGGAGGCGTCGCCCTCGGACTCGAAGGTGGTGATGCTCAGGTCGATGGTGCCGCCGCCGATGTCGATGCTGGCCACCCGCACCGAGGGCTGGAGGCCGTAGTCCGGCCGGGGCTTGCCCACCAGGCGGAACAGGTGCTGCACGTCGCCCTGGTATTTTTCGGAAATCTCGTTGTACAGGTGCACCAGTTGGGTGCAGGTGGCCTCGTCCCACTTGCAGCGGACCTCGGGGCTCAGGCGGTAGTCCGGGCGCAGGGGAGGCGGCCCGCCGGGGGAGACCTTGCCGTCGGTCAGCCACTGGTCCCAGCCCAGGGAGCGCCAGACCATGCCCACCGCCCAGCGCGCCCAGCGCTGGAAGATGCGCTGCTCGGCCAGGGGCATGGCCGTGGGCACGGTCAGGATCACCCGGCGCAGGCGGCGCGGCAGGTCGGAATGCTCGCGGGT
>CALERA010000256.1 GCA_937908275.1 uncultured Desulfarculaceae bacterium
CCGCCGGGGATGGCCACCGCGGCCTGGCCCCGCTCCATCACCGCCCGCGCCGCGCGCACCGCCAGCAGGGTGGCGGTGGCCCGGGCCAGTTCGTCGGCGGTCTGAAACACGCGTATCCGCATGATCGATCCTTTTGCTTTCCGGCCTGGGCGGGCCGGTGGGTTGATCCCCTCTCAACTTTCTAACATAAGTCATCTGGGCGGCAAACGCTTGTCCGGGCGCGGGGTTTTCTCCCCCCCGCCCGGTCCGCCGTGGCGCTTGCCTTTGCCGGCCGGCCCTGGCAGCATGATCTGCATCACCCGCGTGCAGCATTGGGGGCGGCCTCATCTCTGGACACCGACCGGCGGCTTGGGCGCGCCGGCGGAGGGAGCGAGAAACGATGGACCGGACACGACGGAGCATGTGGGGCCTGACCCGGGGCTGGGCGGTGCTGCCAGGCCTGCTGGGGTTGCTGATCCTGGCCGCCTGCGCCGGGCTCTACCAGGACCCGGGTCCCAATCCGGCCAAGGTGCGGGTCAGGCTGGACCTGACCGCCGACCTGAATCGGCTGCCCGCCGGCGCGGCGGACGTCAGCCCCACCCCGCGCTGGGACTGGGGCCTGTACCTGCTGGGGAGCGACGGCCGCCTGACCCCGCTGAAGCCCGAGTCCGGCGAGGCGCTGAAGCTGATCAGCGGCTCGCGCCTGACCCGGGAGACGGTCTTCCTGGCCCCGCCGGGCCGGGTGAGGCTGCGCCTGCTGGCCGAGGGCTACGTGATGGTGCGCTACGGCATGACCGCCGAGCCCCTCGTACTCACCCTCCTGAGCCAGGACTTCGACCTGGACCTCGCCCCCGGGGCCGAGGTGAATCTCAAGCCAGGCCCGCGCTAGGTCGCGTGCCGCGACGGGCGGATACGAGTCGAGTGACGCCTAGCCTTCGTCCGGACCTCGCCCGCTCCCGTAGGGGCCTTGGCCGGGTGAATACCAAAACGGGCGGGGATGAACCCCGCCCGTGCATTGACGCGGAAAGGACCCGGCCGGCGGAAATGAGCCGCCACGGCGCGGGGTCCGGCCATGGCCCGAACCCCGCGCCGTTTTTTTTAGCTTACGACCGGCCAGGCTAGAGCGCGGCCTTCACCGCCTGGAGCACCGCCTCGTAATCCGGCTCGTTGCCCACCTCGGGCACCAGTTGCACGTAGGTCACCTGGCCGGCCTTATTGACCACGAAGACCGCCCGGGCCAGGAGGCGCAGCTCCTTGATGAGCACCCCGTAGGCCAGGCCGAAACTGGCCTCGCGGTGGTCGGACAGCGTCTGGAGCTTGTCCACCCCGGCCGCCCCGCACCAGCGTTTCTGGGCAAAGGGCAGGTCCATGCTGACGGTCAGGATCTGCACGTCCGCGCCCAGGGAGCCGGCCTCGTTGTTGAAGCGCCGGGTCTCCATGTCGCAGACCGGGGTGTCCAGGCTGGGCACCGCCGAGATGATCAGCACCTTGCCGGCGTAGTCCTTGAGCCCCTTGGGGACCAGGTCATTGTCCAGCAGGCTGAAGTCCGGGGCCTTGTCCCCGGGTTTGAGCTCCTGGCCCAGCAGGGTCAGGGGATTGCCGTGAATCGTCACCAAGCCTTTGCGCTCCTGCATGGTTTCTCCTCCTGGGATTCCGAGGTTTGGCTCCGCCAGCGCCGATTCGGGCCTAGAGCCCCTCTTCCGGCGCGGGGATGTGGTCGCTGCAGGGCACCGCGGTCTGGCAGAGCCCGCAGCAGTCGGTCTCGATATCGAAGTTCTTCTTCACGTACTCCCGGCAGACCTGGTTCACGTGGCGGTGGCACTTTTCCTTGTTGTGCCCCTGGTCGCCCAGGGCCTTGACCGGGCAGCGCGGCACGCACTTGCCGCAGGTGCCGTGGCTGAAGAACAGGCAATAGTCGTGGATGCCCTGGTAGGGCCGGGGAGTGACCGCCAGCGGGGCGCGGGTGATGACCGAGCCCACCCGCACCGCCTTGCCGGCCGGGGTGATCAGGCCGTCGCAGAGGCCGAAGGTGCCCAGGCCGGCGGCGTGGGCCGCGTGGCGCTCGGACCAGTTGGAGGCGAAGCTGTATTGCGGGCTGGTCTGCCAGGACCAGGCCGGGTGCAGCATCGGGGCCAGGGCCGGCAGGCCGCGCTGGTTCAGGACCTCGGCCACGCCCTGGCGCAGGCCCACGTTAAAGAGTTCGCCGTGGTAACGCGCCCGGGCCCAGCGCTCGGAGGGATAGACCTTCTGCTCGCCGTTCTCGACCCGGGTCTGGTCGGCCTGGGGCAGGATCCAGGCCACCACCCGCAGTTCGGAGGCCGGGGCGGGAGCTTCGGGAAAGGCCAGGGCGAAGGCCTCCTCCGGCCGCCAGAAGAAATCGCCGATGTGGCGCTTGCACTCGGCGAAGATGGGGTCGTCCCCGGCCGCCACCCCCACCAGGGGCTCGCGCCAGGCCTGCTCGTGGGCGGCGTTGCGCAGATCGTTGTCCGGGCCGTTGATGACCGCGTCCTTGATGAAGCCCGTCAGCCAGGCGGTCAGCTCCGCGTCGCGCATTTTCACTCCTTATCCCTGCAAGCTGGGGCACAATGAAAAATGACCCATGCCTCAACTATACGCGCCACACCCGCGGGGCATCAAAAAAAGGCAATCCTGCCTGACGGGGTGTTGACAGGGGGGGAGGGTTTGGCTATCATCAAATACAGGAATGATTACTAACAAGGCTCCGCGTTGGGGGCCCGGAACCCAAAAGACGATTGCAGGGAGGAGTAAAAAATGTCCAAGACCATGGAGATGTTGCAGGAGGCGTTCGCCGGCGAGTCCCAGGCCAACCGCAAGTATCTGGCCTTTGCCAAGAAAGCCGACGAGGAGGGCTATCCCCAGGTGGCGCGCATGTTCCGCGCCGCGGCCGAGGCCGAGACCGTCCACGCCCACGCCCATCTGCGGGCCATGAAGGGCGTCGGCTCCACCGCCGACAACCTCAAGGCCGCCGTGGAAGGCGAGACCCATGAGTTCGTCCACATGTACCCGGACATGATCGCGGCGGCCCAGGCCGAGGGCCACAAGGAAGCCGAGCGCAGCTTCACCTACGCCAACGCGGTGGAAAAAATCCACGCCGACCTCTACCAGAAGCTGCTGGACGGCCTGAGCCAGCCCAAGGGCGAGGAATATCCCTACTGGGTCTGCCCGGTCTGCGGCTACACCGTGGAGAAGGAGCACCCCGAGCGCTGCCCCATCTGCAACGCCAAGGGCGACCGCTTCATCAAGATCGACTAGG
>CALERA010000257.1 GCA_937908275.1 uncultured Desulfarculaceae bacterium
GAGGTGTTGCCCAGGGTGCGCGACAGGGCCACCAGGCCCGAGGCCACCCCCAGGCGGTTGCGCGGCGCCGCGCCCATGATGGCGCTGTTGTTGGGGGTCTGGAACAGGCCCAGGCCGATCCCGATCGGCGCCACCCGCAGGACATAGCCCCAGGCGCCCACCTGCTGGTCGACGGTGCTCAGGCTCAGGCAGCCCAGGGTCATCACCGCCAGGCCGGCCAGGCTCACCACCCGCGAGCCCAGGCGATCGGCCAGGTTGCCGGCCAGGGGCGAGGTGATGCCCATGCTCACCGGCACCACCATCATCATCAACCCGGTCTGCTGCGGGGTGTAGCCCAGCACCACCTCCAGGATGAAGGGCAGGGTGAAGGTGCCGCCCATCAGCAGGAAGGCCAGCCAGGCCATGATCAGGTTCAGGCCGAAGATCCGGTCCTTGAACAGGCTCAGGTCCAGCATCGGTTGGGCCAGGGAGGCCTCCAGGCGCAGGAAGGCGATCAGGGCGACCGCCGACAGGCCCAACAGCCCCCAGACCTCGCCACGCTCGAAACCCCACTGCTGGCCCAGGGTCACCCCCAGGGCGTAGGCGGTCAGGCAGACGAAGAGCAGCAAGGCCCCGGCCGCGTCGAAGCGCTGGCCGCTCTCCAGGGGCGGGCTCTCGGGCACGCAGCGCGCCACCACCACCCAGGCCAACAAACCCACCGGCACGTTGACCCAGAACACCGCCCGCCAGCCGATGGCCCCGATCAAAAGCCCGCCCAGGGGCGGCCCGGCCGCCAGGCCCAGGGCCACGATGCTGCCCATGATCCCGAAAACCCGGCCCAAACGATCGCGCGGCGCCACCTCGGTGACGATGCCCATGCTCATGGCCTGCATCATCACCGCGCCCAGGGCCTGCACCGCCCGGAAAATGATCAGCCAGATGGCGCTGCCGGCCAGGGCGCAGAGCAGCGAACCCACCGAAAATACTGCCAGACCGTAGAGATACACCCGGCGCTTGCCCAACATGTCGCCCAGGCGGGCCGCCCCCAGCATCAGGGAGGTCACCACCAGGGCGTAGCTGATGATCACCCACTCCACCGTGGCCAGGCTGGCCTGCAAGTCGGCCATCAGGGTGGGCAGCGAGATGTTGACGATGCTGAAATCCATGGTGGCCATGAACACCCCCAGGCCCACCCCGGTGATGGCCAGGCCGGGCTTGGCGCAGGTCGGCCCCTGCGGCTCTGTCTGGGGGGGGATGTAGGGACGCATAGCGGTCCTTCCACGGGTGATCCTGGGGCCTCCGTCATTGGCGCGGAGGGCGAGCCATAAACGGTACCACCGGCATGGCCGGGGAGCAACTTAAGTGAAACTCAGAACTTAGGCCTGACCAGCGCGGGACGGGGCCGGGGGCAGGGGATGATCCAGGTATAGGAGCGTGCCCCCCACCGCGGCCAGGGGCAGGAAGGCCAGGTTGACCACCGGCGCCAGCCCCAGGACAAAGACCGCCGCCCCGAAACCCAGCCCCCGGAGCCCCAGGCGGCGCACGTAGGCCAGCTTGGCGGCGAGACTCTGGCCCCGGCGGTCCAGGGGATAGTCCACGAATTCCAGGGTGAGAAAGAAGCAGGTGGCCAAAAAGGCCAACACCGCGTAGAGGGCGGTGCCCAGGCCGGGCAGCAGGTTGAGCAGGAGCAGCAGGCCCATGACCAGGGCGTAGAGCAGGAGCTTCTTGAGGGCCTGGCCGGCCACCCGCAGCATCTCGTTAAAAATCCCGGCCGAGGCCCAGGCCGCGGCCGCCGCCGGCGCGGCGGTCTCCTCCACCCGCTGGGTCAGGATCTCCAGGAAGGGCGCGGCCACCACCGAGCCCACCAGGGCGAAGAGGTAGACCTGCACCACCAACAGCAGCAGCACCACCAGCACCGCCAGCAGGTAGTAGAGCAGCAGCCACCACCAGCCCTCG
Organism: uncultured Desulfarculaceae bacterium; assembly: GCA_937908275.1. Taxonomy (GTDB): domain Bacteria; phylum Desulfobacterota; class Desulfarculia; order Desulfarculales; family Desulfarculaceae; genus JACRDC01. The sequence continues at coordinate 1,936 of CALERA010000257.1, forward strand.
GCCAGGGGCAGGAAGCCCTGCACCCAGGCGTTGAAGCGGCTGTAGCTGAACCAGAACAGCAGGGCGAAGAGCCCCAGGTTGATCAGGAAGGGCACCCCGGCCAGGGGCAGCAGGCGCTTGTGGG
>CALERA010000258.1 GCA_937908275.1 uncultured Desulfarculaceae bacterium
CGCGCAGCTCCTGGTCCAGGGCCGCGGCGGTGGCCTCGCTGAACTCGGCCGGCGGCGGGGCCATGGTGGCGTCGTTGGGCAGGAAGATGGGCTGGTTGCGCCGGCTGTAGGTCACCGGTCCCAGGGTCTGGCCCATGCCGTACTGGGTCAGCATGGCCCGGGCCATGTCCGTGGCCCGCATCAGGTCGTTGGCCGCGCCGGTGCTGACCTCGCCAAAGGCCAGCTTCTCCGCCACCCGCCCGCCCAGGAGCACGTCGATGCGCGCCTCCAGCTCCGACTGGCTCATCAGGTAGCGGTCCTCGGTGGGGCGCTGCTCGGTGTAGCCCAGGGCGGCGATGCCGCGCGGGATGATGCTGATCTTGTGCACCCGGTCGGTCTTGGGGGTCAGGGCCGCCACCAGGGCGTGGCCGGTCTCGTGGTGGGCCACCACGCTCTTCTCGTGCGTGTTGATGACCCGGTTCTTCTTCTCCAGGCCGCCCACGATGCGGTCCACCGCCTCCTCCAGGTCGGCCATGGTCACCTCGTCGCGGTTGGCCCGGGCCGCCAGCAGGGCGCCCTCGTTGAGGATGTTCTCCAGGTCCGCGCCGGAGAGCCCCGGAGTGCGCTGGGCCAGGGTCTCCAGGTTCACGTCCCGGGCCAGGGTGATGCGCTTGGCGTGGACCTGCAGGATGGCGATGCGGCCGTTGAGGTCGGGCTTGTCCACCAGCACCTGACGGTCGAAGCGCCCGGCCCGCAGCAGGGCCGCGTCCAGGATCTCGGGCCGGTTGGTGGCGGCCATGATGATCACCCCCACCCGGGGGTCGAAGCCGTCCATCTCCACCAGGAGCTGTTGCAGGGTCTGCTCGCGCTCGTCGTGGCCGCCGACCATGGTCATGCCCCGGGCCTTGCCCAGGGCGTCCAGCTCGTCGATGAAGATGATGCAGGGGGCCTTCTGCTTGGCCTGGCTGAACAGCTCGCGCACCCGGGCCGCGCCCACGCCCACGAACAGCTCCACGAACTCCGAGCCGCTGATGGAGAAGAAGGGCACCTTGGCCTCGCCGGCCACCGCCCGGGCCAGCAGGGTCTTGCCGGTGCCGGGAGGCCCCACCAGCAGCACGCCCTTGGGCAGCCGTCCGCCCAGGCGCGAGTATTTATCGGGCTGGCGCAGGAAGCTGACCACCTCCTCCAGCTCCTCCTTGGCCTCGTCCACTCCGGCCACGTCCGCGAAGCGGGTGGGGATCTCCTCCTCGGCGTAGACCTTGGCCCGGCTGGAGCCGAACTGCATCACCCCCGCGCCCGGCCCCATGCGCTTCATCATGAAGTACCAGACGCCCACGAACAGGAAGATGGGGATCACCCAGGACAGCAGGTTGCGGAAGAAGGTGGACTCGATCTCGCCCCGGAACTTGATGTTGTGCCCCTCCAGCTCCTTGGCCAGGTCGGGATTGACCTTGACCGTGGTGAAGCTGGCCTCCTTGCCCTGGTCGTCGATGAAGGTGCCGCTGATGGTCTGCTCGCCAATGGCGATCTCGCGCACCTTGTCGTCCTTGAGTTTGTTCAGGAATTCGCTGTAGGCCAGCCGGGTGGGGCCGATGCTCTGGGCGATCAGGTTGTTGAGGATGAGGACGAACCAGATGCCCAGGAGCACGTACCAGATGGAGAATTTATGGTGCTTTTCCAAGTCCAACTCCCCTCGCCGGCCGGCAGGCGCGGCCGAAAAACTCCAGATTGCGGCGGAACTGCAATTAAGGCTACTCGACCCCGGCGAGGCGGTCAACTGCCTCGGATATTAATTAATAATGATTATTATTTTATGAAAGAACTGGTCGGGGTGGGATGGCCGGTAGGTGCGAGCTTACGGCTTTTGAAGGATGGCCTGTTACGCGTCCTGCGGCCCAAGGTCGGTCATGCGGAGCCGGTGAAGGTGGAGGTCAAGCCGTCGCAGCCCCAACTCTCCGGCCGCTGGCCGGAAACCGGGCCTGGTCCCGGCGCAGCCCCCCGTGGAGGGCGCGGGGGGCTTGATTTTTACTCCTTCCGCCGGACTTGACAGCCAGGGAGGGCGAACTTATTTTTGGCTCACAACAGGCACTATGGCCTTTTCAAGAATGATTTCAACTTATTGATGGAGGTGGAATCATGTTCGAACTGATGCCGTACGCCGGGTTGGGCTCCCTGGGCAAGCTGCGCCGGGACATGGACGACCTGTGGGGCCGCTTCTTCGACGTGCAGGCCGCCCCGGCCCTGCGCACTGAACTGCCCAGCTTCATGCCCTTGGTCAACGTCAAGGAAACCGAGCAGGCCCTGGAGATCACCGCCGAGGTCCCCGGCCTCAAGCCCGAGGAAATCCAGGTGGAACTCAACGGCGACATCCTGAGCCTGCGGGGCGAGAAGAAGGAGGAGCGCGAGGAGAGCAAGGGCGACTACCACCTGGTGGAGCGCCGCTTCGGCTCCTTCGCCCGCAGCTTCCGCCTGCCCATGGAAGTCGATCGCGGCCAGCTCTCGGCCAAGCACAAGGACGGCGTGCTCACCATCACCCTGCCCAAGGCCAAGCAGGCCGCCGCCACCGCCATCAAGGTGGAGTCGGTGTGAGAATGTGGGGGAACCCTTTTTCGTGCCGAAAAAGGGTTCCCCCACACCCCCTC
>CALERA010000259.1 GCA_937908275.1 uncultured Desulfarculaceae bacterium
CCGCCGCCCTCGGGCAGGTTGAAGATCCGGCGCACCAGGGCCAGGTGCTGGCTCTGGACCTGGGGCGAGCGGTGGCCCTGCTCGCGCAGGAACATGATGGGGTCGTGCAGCAGCTTCTTGACCAGGGCCCTGGTCAGGCGATCGATGGCCGCGGCGGCCGGTTCGTCGCCCAGGTCCAGGCCCAGGTCGTGCAGGGTGCGGGCCAGCTCCGCCGCCCGGATCTCCTCGGCCTTGGCCGAGAGCTGGGCGATGGTGGGCACCAGGCTTAAGGAAGACAGCCAGGCGGAGAACTTGACCACCTCCTCGGCCACGATGGCCTCGGCCGCCAGGGCCTCGCCGGCCCGGTTCTGGCGGTTGGCCTCCACCACCTGGGTCAGGTCGTCGATGTCGTAGACATAGGCCCCGTCCAGCTCCCCCACCGCCGGGTCCACGTCGCGGGGCACCGCGATGTCGATGAAGAACAGGGGCCGGCCCCGGCGCTGCCTGAGGATGCGCCGGGTCAGCTCCGGGGTGATCACCGCCGCGCTGGCCCCGGTGGAGCTGACCACGATGTCGGCCAGGGCCAGGGCCTGGGGCAGGTCTTCCAGGGCGTAGGCCCCGCCGCCGCCCAGGCGGGTGGAGAGCTCCACCGCCCGGGCCAGGGTGCGGTTGGCCACCAGCATGGTCTTGACCCCGCCGCTCAGCAGGTGCTCGGCCGCCAGCTCGGCCATCTCGCCCGCCCCCACCAACAGGGCGGTCAGGCCGGTCAGCTCGTCGAAGATCTTCTTGGCCAGCTCCACCGCCGCGTAGGAGACGCTGACCGCCGAGCCGCCGATGCGGGTTTCGGTGCGCACCCGTTTGGCCACCTGGAAGGTCTTGTGCAGCAGGCGGTTGAGCACGGTGCGGGTGGCCCCGGCCTCGGCCGCGGCGCGATAGGCCTCCTTGATCTGGCCCAGGATCTGGGGCTCGCCCAGGACCAGTGAATCCAGGCTGGCCGCCACCCGGAACAGATGGCGCACCGCCTCCTGGCCCTGGTGGCTGTAGATGGCCTGCTTCAGGGCCGCGGGGTCCACCCCCCGGCCCTGGCCCAGCCAGGCCCGCAGGGCGCGGGCGGCCTCGGCCCCGTCCTCGGCCACGGCCAGCACCTCCACCCGGTTGCAGGTGGAGATCAGGAGGGCCTCGCTCAGCCCGGGCAGGGCCAGGCACTCGCCCAGGCGCTCCGGCAGGGTCTCCGCCCCCGGGGCCAGGCACTCGCGCAGCTCCACCGGGGCGGTCTTGTGGTTGATGCCCACCAGGACCAGGTTCACGGCCGCGCCCCCGCCGCGCCGCTCAGGGCGTTGAAGTTGTGGTAGCCGGGCAGCAGGAGCCCCGCCCCCAGGAAGGTGAACAAGAGGGCCGCGAAGGCGGCCAGGGCCAGCCAGGCCCCCTTGCGCCCGCGCCAGCCCTGGACCAGGCGGATGTGCAGCAGGGCGGCGTAGCAGAGCCAGGAGATCAGGCCCCAGGTCTCCTTGGGGTCCCAGCGCCAGTAGGCCCCCAGGGCGGCCTGGGCGTAGGCCGCGCCGGTCAGGATGCCGATGGTCAGCAGGACGAAGCCGGCCAGGAGGGCCTGCTGGTTGAGCTGGTCCAGGCGGCCCAGGGAGGGCAGGCGGTGGAAGGCCGCGCCCAGGCGCTTGGCCCGGATCAGGCTGTCCTGCAACAGATAGAGCAGGGAGCCCAGGCAGTTCAGGGCCAGCAGGCCATAGCCGGTGAGCAGGGTGATGACGTGGGCCACGAGCCACAGGCTCTTGAATATCTCCGGGGTGGGGCCGCTGGGCGGGGGCAGCACCGAGGCGGCCAGGAGCAGGATGATGCACAGCGGCGCGGTCAGGGCCCCCAGGATCATGATGTTCAGGCGCAGGTTGACCACCAGGCCCGCGCCCATCAAGGCCCAGGAGAGGAAGTCCAAAGCCTGGCGCAGGTTCAGGGCCGGCAGCACCCCGGCCTGGACCCAGGCCGCGATCAGGGCCAGGGTGTGCAGAACGAAGCCCAGCCAGAGCACCCCCCGGCCCATGGCGAAAAGCCCCCGCCGTTGCCAGAGCAGGAAGGCCAGCGACAGGCCCCCGCCGCCCAGGTAGGCGGCCAGGGTCACCCAATGCAGGAAGGTGCTCATGAGGCGGCCTCCGCGTTGGGGGTCAGGTCAGCGGGAGTCAGGCCCAGGGCGGACAACGTGCCCCCCGGCCCCAGGATGGCGGCCAGCTTGGCCTCCAGGCCGGGCCAGTCCCGGGCCTGGATCCGCTCCCGCAGGCCGGCGTCGGCCAGGGCGAAGAAGAGCGGCCGGTTGGCGGCCGCTGGGCGGCCCTGGGCCTTGACCCAGTCGCGCGCGGCCCGCATCAGGACCAGGTAGGCTCCCCACTCCGGGCCGAAGTCGGCCTCCAGGCGCTCGCGCAGGCGGCGGGCCACCGCCGGGCCAGCCCCGCCGGTGCTCACCGCCACCGTCAACTCGCCCCGGCGCAACGAGGCCGGCACGATGAAGCCGCACAGGTCGGGCACGTCCACCACGTTGACAAAGACCCGGGCCGCCTCGCCGGCCGCGGCCACCGAGCGGTTGACGGCCTCGTCGTCGGTGGCGCAGATGACCAGCCAGACCCCGTTGATATCGGATTCGGCAAAAGGCCGGGGGTGGTGCTCCACCCGGGGATGGGGCAGCAGGGCGGCGGTTTCCGGCGCCAAACGGGGGGCCACCAGGCGCACCCGCGCCCCGGCCTCCAGCAGCGAGGCCAGCTTGCGGCCAGCCACCTGACCCCCGCCCACCAATAGGGCGAGGCGGTCGCGCAGGTCCAACCAGGCGGGATAGAAGGCCAAGCCAGCTCCTTGTCAGGCAAAATCTAGGCTTGAAGCATAGCAAAGGCCCCGCCCGGCGGCAAGCCGCGCCCGGTCAGGACAGGCTTTCGTAATCCGCCCGCACCAGGGCCTGGAGGCGCTGGCACCGCTGGCCATGGAGCACCATGCTCTCCCAAACCGGCTGATGGGTCAGCTTTTGCATCAGCAGGCCATCCGGCCCGAACCAGCGTGGCAGGGCCCCGCCCAGGAAGTATCCCCGGCGGCGCAGAATCTCCACCACCGCGCCGGCCCAGGCCTGGCCCAGGTTGATCCAGGCCTGGAAGACCACCACCCCCTGGGCCGCGGCCGCGGATTCGGCTTGGGCCAGGGCCGGGTCCAGGTCCGGGCCGGTTTCCAGCAGGGCGAGGCGCACCACTTGGGCGCTGGGGAAGACCTGGCGGTCCAGGCGGCTGACGGCCTTCTCCGGCAGGGGGGCCTCGGCGGTCAGGAGTTCGCGCCGGTCGTCGAACCCGGCGTAGAGGTCCCTGAGGGTCTGGGCGTAGCGCTCCGGTAGGTGCAGGGCGTGGGGATGGGGGACCTTGGTCTGAAAATGCTGGGTGGCGCTGACCCTGCCCTGGGCGCTGGCTTCCTTGACATAGGCCGCGGCCGGCATCAGGTCCACCTCCAGGGTCATGTTGACATACCCCATGCTTTCGGCCAGGCGCTGGGTGTAAGGGTGGTTGAGGACCGATTCGCCCCAGATCATCTCGGCCTTGAAACGGGGGCCGCCCACCTGCATGCCATGAGCCACCATGCGGCCAAAGAGGTTGGCGGCCCGGAATTCCGGCCGCACCAGGCCGGCCCCGGACTCGTAGGTCCGGGGATGGGGGCATTGCCGGAACAGGGCGTTGTGCCCCACCACCAGCCCCTCGGGGGTGCGGGCCACGCTGGAGATGATGCGCCCCTCCTGGTTGGCGGCGATCAGGGTGGCGGGATCGTAGTAGTCGCGGATCGGGTATTCCTCGCCATAGACCGCCCGGAACAACTCCGCCACGCCAGGGGCGTCCTCGGGCCGCATCAAGTCCACGTCGATGGGCGGCAACTCGTCCCCCGGATTGTCAGCCATGGGTCTATCCCCCCTGGATGGCATCGTAATCCGCCCGCACCAGGGCCAGGAGCCTCTTGGCCCGGTCATATTCCAGGTTGATGGTGTCCCATTGCACCGGCTCGCTCAGGCGCTGCAGCAAGAGGCCGTCGTGCCCGAACCAGCCCGGCAGGGGGCCACCCAGGAAATAACCCCGCCCCCGCAGCTCCTCCACCGCCGCGCCCACGCAGGCCTGGCCCAGGTTCAGCCAGACCTGGGTCGTCACCACCCCTCGGGTGGCGGCCTCGGCCTCGGCCTGGTCCAGCACCGCGGCCAG
>CALERA010000260.1 GCA_937908275.1 uncultured Desulfarculaceae bacterium
GACCACCGAGATCTACACTCTTTCCCTACACGACGCTCTTCCGATCTGGTAGCCGGTTTCGCAGCGGCGGTCGAGGGTGAAGTCCACGGCGATTTCCTGGTAGTTGGGGCCAAGGTCGGCGGCGGTGAGCACCCGGTGGCCCAGGGTGATGCGGCCCAGATCGGTGGCCACGGCCAGGTCGGCCAAGGCGGCGTGGGGCGGGTTCTGGCCCTCGGTCGCCAACACGAAACGGGCCTGATAGCGACCGGGAGCCAGGGTCTGTTGGGGGCCGTGCATCAGATAGAGGGGCGGGTGATAACCGGCCCGGGCCAGGACCGCCAGACCGCCGGGCACCCGGGGATCGTCCACCAGGTCGCCGGTCTGCCGGCGCAGGTCCTGGGCGCGGAAGAAGCCGTCGGCCGGCAGGGAGTTGGCGAAACGCACCAGGACCAGGTCCAGGGCCAGGTCGCTGACCCCGGCGAAGGCGGTGCGCAGCTCGATGACCGCGATGCCGGGCAGGGAGAAGGGCAGGACCACGTCGTGCCAGAGCCCGTCGGCGGGCAGTTGCGCGGGAGTGAGGTCCTGGCGGGCCAGGACCCGCCGGCCCTGATCGCAGACGACCTCGACATGGCCGGGGTCGAGGCCGGGACCCCGGCGCAGGCGGAACACGGCCTGGTAGTGGCCGGGGGGATAGGCCTTGTAGGGGCCAAAGGAGAGGAAGCCGGGGCGGTCCTGACCGGCCCGGGCGTGGACCAGGTTGCCGGCGGCCCGGGGCTGACGCGGACCCAGGGGGCCGCCAACGTGTTCGGCCTCGGCGAACAGCAGGCCCCAGCCCGAGGCGGCGCGGTCCTCGATGACCTGGCCGGTGTCGTGCTTGAGGGCCTCGGCCTCCCAGAGACTGGCCACCGGGGAGGTGATCGCGGCCGGGCCGGGGTCGGGCCCGGCTCCGGGGTGCAGGCGCAGGAGAAAGACATTGCCGGCCTGGGTCACCGGCTCCAGGGCGCCCGAGGCCAGGAGGCGCTGGCGGGCCAGGGCGGGCGGGAAGGGGCTGACCTTGGCGGGATAGACCAGGTCGTCGTCGTGGAAGGTGATCAGGGGGACGTTGAGCCGGCGCAGCATGGCCAGGGCCGGCGCGTCCACCAGGCCCAGGTCCAGGGGATAGAGGGGCTGGTAGACCTGCTCCAGGTAGGTCAGGGGCACCACCGGGGAGTAGCCGTTGACCATGGTGGCCCCGGTGCGGGCGATGGTCAGCTCGTAGATGCTGGACTGGTGGGAGTCCCCGGGCCAGATGGGCAGGCCCAACAGGCGCTGGCTGGCTGGCGCGCCGGGGGGCAGCTCCCGGCGGATGGCGGCCTCCAGCGGGCCGGGCGGGGGCAACAGGCTGATCCCCACCGGGGTGGGCGGCCAGAGGTCCCCGGCCAGGAGCGCGGCCAGGCCCAGGGCGGCCAGGGCGGGCCAGAACCGGCCGGGCAGCCGGGCCAGCAGGGCGCGCCAGGCCCAGCCGGCCAACAGGGCCAGCATCAGGGCGGCCATCAGGACCATGCGGCCGGGCACCCGGGGGAAGTTGAAGTAGGGCAGCCAGCGGTAGAGGGCCTCGTACAGGGGCAGGGCCGGCAGGCTGGGGCCCAGGGCCAGGAGGCTGAAGAGCAGACCCAGGCCGGCCCAAAGACTGGCCTGGGCCGCGCCGGGATGCTGGCGGGGCCGGGCCAGGAGGAGAACCAGGCCGATCAGGGCCAACAGGAGCAGGCCCCAGCCGGAGAAGACCAGGCGCTCCATGTGTACGTTGGCCGGGTCGAACAGGTCGCCCAGGTGGGGCGAGAACAGGCGCACCTCGTCCAGGCCCCGGCCCTGGTGGGCGATGCTGGCGGCGAAGATGCTGCGCTTGATGTGGATCATGAAGGCCGCGCCGCCGGCCAGGCCCAGGGCCAGGGGCAGCACCGGACGCCACCAGCCGGCCGGGAGCGCGGGTCTGCGCCGGGCGCGCCAGAGGCGGGGCAGGGCGGGCAGGAGCCCGGCCAGGGCCAGGGCCAGGAGCAGGCCCGCGCCCAGGTGGGGCCAGTCCAGCACGAACTGGATGGCGTAGACCGGGGCCAGGCAGAGGGGGGCCAGGGCGCGGCCCAGCAGGGCGCGGCAGGCCGCCAGGTCCAGGCGGGTGAGCGCGGCGGCCAGCCAGGACAGCAGCAGCCAGGCGGCCAGGACCAGCAGCAGGTAGAGGGCCAGGGTCTCCACCAGGCCGGCGGACCAGAAGGCCCCGCCGCTGGTGCGGATCAGCATCAGGTGGCCGGCCGCGCCCAGGCCCAGGCCGGCCAGGGTGGGGCACAGTGCCTGGGCGAGAGCGGGGCGGGTCACGGCCGCCGGGGTCTCCGGGGCGGCCTCGGCCCCGGCCAGGACCAGGCGCAGGGGCAGGTGCAGGCCCAGGAGCAGGGCGGTGTAGTAGATCAGGTGGCCCTCCATGCGGGCCATGGCCAGCAGGCAGAGCCCGGCCCCCAGGCCCCAGGCCAGGGAGCGGCGCTTGAGGCCGCGCTCCAGGCACCACAGGGCCAGGGGCAGCAGGAAGGCCACGAAGCCGTAGAGGTGGCCGGACAGGGCCTGGGAGGCGCGGAAGGGCAGCAGGGCGAAGATGATGGCCGCCGGGAGCGCGGCGCGGGAGTCGTCCAGGACCTCGCGGGCCAGGGCGAAGGCGGCCAGGCCGGCCAGGAGGTAGGAGCCGATGACCAGGAGGTTGTAGGCCTCCACCTGCCCCAGGGGTTGCAGGGCCACGTAGAGCAGCGAGAAGGGGAAGTTGGCGAAGCCGGGCATGCCCTGGGGGGTCAGGAAGGTGTTGAACTCGTAGGGGTTGCTGAACAGGGCCGAGGGCCCCAGGAGGTTGTCCACCAAAAGCCAGCACCAATAGAGGAACTGGAGGTGGTCGCCGGGCATCAGGGGCACCTGCTCGTACCCCGGCACCACATGATAGCCGTAGGGGATGCCGCTGCGCCAGAAGCGCCAGAGGGGATCGGTGTGCAGGAGGGCCAGGGCCAGGAGGGACAGGGTCAGGAGCAGGACCGTGGGCCAGGTCCGGGGTCCGGCCTGGCCGGCCTCCGGGTCTACCATGGCAGGCTCCAGAAGCGTCCGCCCTCGAAGGGGTCGTAGGTGGAGCCCTGGCGAGGATGGAGGCCGTGCTCCAGGCGCAGGCGGATCACCGGGGCCAGGGAGACCCCGGGCTTGAGCGGGCGCAGGTGGGCCTGGCCCAGGGGCAGGCGGTCCTGCTTGGGCGGCTGCCACCAGAGCTTCAGGGTCGCGCCGCCGGCCAGTTGGAGATAGTGCAGCTCGATGGCGTGCCAGCCCTGGTCCAGGCGCAGTTTGCCCCAGATCTCGCGCGGGGGGGACTCCCTCATGTCCCTGGCCACCACCTGGCCGTCGATGATCACCTCCAACCCGTCGTCCACCAGTCCGCCGATGCCGTACACCCCGGACTCCTCCACCTGGATCAGGCCGGTCCAGGTCAGGAGGAAGTAGCGCTGCCGGCCGCCGGGCAGGGAGGCCAGGTCGGGGAAGTCAAAGCCTGGGGTCAGGCCCAGGTCCTGGCAGGGGTCGGCGGCGTCCACGTTGGGATAGAGGCAGGCGCGCAGGCCCTGGCTCGGCTCATCCTGGTGGGCCAGGAAGTAATCCCGCACCGCCGCGCAGCCCTGGGCCGGCCGCCATCCGAACCACCAGCCCAGGCCCAGCCCCATGGCCAGGACCAAGGCCAGGCCCTTGAGCCAGGCCCGGCGGCCGCTGGCCCGTCCCAGACCGGCCAGCTCCCAGGCGGTGCTCGTCAGGAAGCGGCCCAACGTCTGGAGCCGGGGCCAGGGGTCCAGCCCCAGGGCGCGCGCGCCCCGGAACAGGGCCTCGCACAGCAGCCAGAAGACCAGGGCCCCGCCCAGGAGACCCAGGCTCAGGCGCAGGATGATTTCGCCGCGGCCCAGGTCCCACTCCTTGGCGTTGGCCGCCTGGATCCAGGCCGCCTGGCTCAACAGGCCCAGGACCGCGCCGGTCAGCCAGATGGGCAGGCGCGAGAGGACGAAGCGGCTCATCGGAAGCCCTCCGGATCGGAGGGATAGTCCACCGGCGGCCAGGTGCGCTCGAAAAGCAGGTACTTGCGGTCCAGCTCCGGCCCCAGGGAGACCGGCAGGTAGATTTCCTCGGCGTTGCCGGCCAGGAAGGTGTCCACCCGCTCGCGCCCCTCGGGGCTGTTGTAGAAGACCGCCGCCCGCTCGGTGTTGGAGCGGCTGGCGATGTCCGTGGCCTGGAAGACCCGCTCCCGCCCCTGGTAGAGATTCAGGGCCAGGTTCAGGGTGTGGTGCCAGTAGTCGCCGGTGGCCACCACCGGATAGCCGCGCTGCTTCAGGGCCTCGGCCAGCTCGGCGTGGTTCATCCAGGCGTCGGAGACATGGTCCAGCAGGGGGCTCTCCCAGACCTGGGGGCGGCCGCCGCTGGTCAGGTGGCAGTAGAAATAATTCACCCCCAGGCCGGTCAGGGAAACCCCGACCCAGGCCAAGAGGACCAGGGCGGGCAGCAGCTTCCAGCGCCCCGGCGCGGACCGCCAGAGGCGGAAGAAGGCCCGGGCCAGGACCAGGGAGGCCAGGATGCCGGCGTTGATGAAATAGCGCGGGTTGGCGGTGGGCGCGCCGATGGGGGCGATGAGCAGGTGCACGCCCAGGGCGATCAACGGAGTCAGGTCCAGCCAGGCCTGGCCGTCGCGCCGCCAGGCGAAGATCACCAGCACCACCGCCGCCGCCACCACCGCCCAGGCCAGGACTCCGTGGCCGTCCAGCAGCAATTGGCCGGTGTAGAGGCGGTAGACCACCTCGCCGTCCAGCATCCGCCAGAAGATTTCCAGGAATCCGGGCAAGTCCAGGAAGCGGGCCGGGTCCATGAAGCTCATGGGGTCCTGGTCTGGCAGGAGCATCCGGTTGACGCCCCGGGGCAGCATGGCCAGGACCATGCCCAGGCCCAGGCCCCAGGTCTGGGGGGCCAGGATGACCTTCAGGCGGCCGATGAGCAGGGCCGCCAGGCCCAGACAGGCTGGGAAGACCACGAAGATCGAATGGTTGAAGATTCCCACCCCCCAGAGTAGGCCGGCGGCCACCGCCAGGCCGGGGTGGCTGCGGCTGCGGGAGAGCAGGTCCAGGCCCCAGAAGAAGAGCAACGGACCCAGGGAAGTGTAGTCCAGGGGGATGCGGGCGAACATCACCTCGGCCGGGAAGACCGCCAGCACCAGGCAGGCGATCAGGGCCTGGGTGCGGCCGGCCTCGCGCCCCAGGACGCGGTAGCAGAAGACCAGGGCCAGCAGGTTCAGCACCGCCGCGCTGGCGGAGAGCACCCAGGGCACCGCCCCCCAAATCAGGGTGGGCAGGACCATCAAGTATTCGAAAAACGGTCCGTTACGGGTGATCATGCCCTGGAAGGGCCGCGCGCCCTCGATGATCAGCTCGCTGCGCCAGATGTAGAAGGCCGACTCGCCGCTGATGCCCGGCACCGTGGCGCCCCACAACAGGCGCAACACCCCGGCCAGGCCCAGCACCAGCAGGAAGGGCCAGTCCCGGCGCAGGATCCGCCGGGTGCGCGGCCAATCGCGCAGCACCAGCCACCACAGGCCCAGCCAGGCCAGGGGCAACAGCCAGATCAGGGTCCGCCAGCGCTGCACCAGGAAGTTCAGTTCATCCAACACCGCGGGGTCGGACTTGGGGTCCAGGGGAGTCAGGCGGTCGCTGGGGATGGTGGTCAGCGCCTGGCCGTCCGGGGGCAGCCACTGCAGGCTTAAATCAAGCGAGTCGACGCCTTGCACGTCCGCCAGGTCCAGCAGGTGCGGACCGGCTTCCAGGCTGACCAGCACCTGGTGCGGCCGAGGCGGCCCCCCCACCCAGCGCTCCACCAGCCGCCGGCCGTCCAGGCGCAGGCGCACCGCCTCCGAGGCGTAGACCCCCAGCACGTACTGGCCGGGCTGGTCCACCCGCAGCAGGCCCACCCAACGCCAGGCGAAGGGGTAGGCCCGGCGGCCCTTGAGGTCGCGGTCCTGGTGCAGACGCGGGACGGGATGGATGCTGGCCCGGGCCGGGCCGGTCTGGAAGGGGTTGTCGTAGAGCCAGACCAGCATCCCCTGCTGGTCGGCCAGGGCCTGCTGGCGGCCGTAGTCCACCACCGCCTGCCCGGCCTCGCCGGCCCGCCAGAGGGCGAAGCCCAGGCAGACCAGTAGACCGGCCAATAGGACTAGCCATTTACGAGTCGGGACGGCTCCGGCTTTCATGGCACTCTGAGCAGTTTGGTGGCCTTGCCGCAGGCGTGGTCGGTTTCAGGCTGGCGCGTAGTGTATAGCACCCCCCCCACGCGGTCAACCTTGGTCCGGAACGGCGGTTTTTCCCCGCCGGCCGCTCAGCTTGCCCGCGTAGTGGCGCAGGACCTGGGCCTTGCGCGGGTGGCGGGCCAGCCAGGCCAGCAGGTGCCAGGGCGCGCTGAGGGCCGAGTTCTTCACCTCGCACTGGGACCAGCAGGTGCAGTCGGCCAGCTTGCGGCGCAGCTCCCAGGTCGCGGCGGCGTCGGCGATGGCCCGGAAGGGCCTCTCGCGCAGGTTGCCCAGGGGCTGGGAGATCAGGTTGCAGATGGTGACGTTGCCCTCGGGGGTCAGGAAATAGCTGGTGAAGCCGGCGTAGCAGGGCAGGGTGCGCCGCGCGCCGTCCAGTTGGGCCCGCACGTTGTCCATGTAGTAGTGGTGCGGCCAGCGCTCCAGCACCCGCCGCAGGGCCGCCTTGTCCTCCGGCCCCAGTTCATCCGCCCGGCCGCTGTTGTGGAAGTTGCCGCCCCGCTCCTGGAGGTTGCAGGAGAAATCCACCCCCAGGCCGGCCAGCAGCTCGGCCACCGGCTGCACCTGGTGGTGGTTCAGCCGCCCCACGGTCAGCCCGCTGGTCACCGTGAAGCCCAGATCCTGGGCGCCCTTCAGGGTGGCCATGGCCTTGGCGAAGGCCCCGGGCACCCCCCGCACCTGGTCGTGGACCCCCTCCAGGCCGTCCAGGCTGACCGAGAAGACCAGTTCCGGGAAGAATTCCCGCACCTTGGCCAGGGCCTTCAGGATGCGCTAGGTCATGAGGCCGTTACTCACCAGCGACATCCGCGCCCGGGGCAGGCGCTGGTGCAGCAGGCGCACCAGGTCCACCAGGTCCTCGCGCAGGAAGGGCTCGCCCCCGGTCAGGCCCACCTTCTGCACCTCGCCAAAAAATTCGGCGTCGCGCTCCAGGATGCCGGCCAACTCCTCCAGCGACAGCTCCCCGGCCACCCCCGCCGGATTGATCTCCTTGGCCTTCCAGGTGTCGCACATCACGCAGCGGGCGTTGCAGCGCCAGGTGACGGCGTAGTCCAGGAACAGCGGGCGCACCAGGCGACCCCGGCGGCGCATCAGGGCCAGATAGGGCTGGCGGGCGGTGGCCTTGAGGGCCGCTGGCAGCATTCCCGGCATGGTCTCGGTCTTCCTCCTTGGGCTCGTCTAGAACCACTACACGCCGGCCGCCCGGCCGTCAAGCCCGCCCCGGCTTGACAACCCGCCGCGCCCACGGCATTTTTGGAAGCCAACCCCATATCTCGGGAGTCGTCGCCCATGTCCGCCGCCAACCCCCGCCCCTCCCTCCGGGGACCGGTCCCCGCCAGCCAGGTCAGCGTGGTGCTGCCCACCTACAACGAGGCCGGCAACATCATCATTCTGATGCAGGGCCTCCTGGACGCCCTGGGGCCCGCGGTCGAGATCATCGTGGTGGACGACGCCAGCCCCGACGGCACCGCCCAGGCGGTGCGCACCTTTGCCGCCGACCACCCCCAGGTCCGCCTGGTCTATCGCGCCGACGAGCGCGGGCTCACCTCGGCCATCTGGCGCGGCATCCAGGAGAGCGCCCGCCCGGTGGTCTGCTGGATGGACTGCGACCTCTCCATGCCCCCGGCCGACTTCCCCCGCATCCTGGAGGCTCTGGCCCAACACGACCTGGCCCTGGGCTCGCGCTATGTCCCCGGCGGCGGCGACCAGGGCCACGGCTGGCTGGGCCGGTTCCTTTCCCAAACCATCTGCCGCCTCTCCCGCCTGCTGTTGGGCGGCCGGGTGTTGGACCTCACCAGCGGTTTCATGGCCGTGCGCCGCTACGTCCTGGACGAGCTGGGCCTGCGCGGCGATTACGGCGAGTACTGCATCGACCTCATCCACCGCGCCCAGAAACGCGGCTACTCGGCCGTGGAAGTCCCCTACCTCTGCCTGCCCGCCACAGCGGCGAATCCAAGACCAGCGTCGGCCTCGCCGGCTTCCTCCGCCGTGGCCCCGGCTACCTCGCCACCGTCTACCACCTCTGGCAACGCGAAGGCCGCGTGCGGGGGTAGGTGGGGGAGGGGAGAGGGAGAGGGAGGAAGAAT
>CALERA010000261.1 GCA_937908275.1 uncultured Desulfarculaceae bacterium
CCCATCCCGACCTGGGTCCCCAGATCACCGGCGGCAGCGGCCGCCATTTCCTGGACCTGCTGGAGCGGGAGTGCGGCGGACCCAAGACGCGCCGCTTGCTGAACGGCCACCTGGAGACCGACTGCGGCCAGCCCAGGGACCTGGTGATGGAGCGCGGCAAGTACCTCACCGTCACCTCCATGCGCCATCTCTACCACCTGGGCCGGATCAGCGACCATCTGCCGCTCTGCTTCGCCGCCGCGCCGGACCTGGTGGAGATCGGCGGCGGGTTCGGCAACCTGGCCCGCATGACCTACCAGGCCGGTCAGTGCCGGCGCTACTTCATCGTGGACCATCCGGTGCTCCTGGCCATCCAATATTTTTTCCTCACCGAGTTCTTCCCCCCGGAGCAGGTGGCGGTCTTCGTCGGGCCGCAGGGCTACCTCCAGGGCGATGACCGCAGCGCCATCCAGCTCTTTTCCTCCTTCGCGGCCGACGAGCTGCCGGGGCGCCTGAACGGCCCCTACGCCGTGGTTTCCACCATGGCCCTGACCGAGATCCCCCGGGAGGGGCAGGACCAGTACCTGGCCTTGTTGGATCCCCGCTTCATCTACATCTTCGGGCAACTGGAGAACCGCACCGTGGGCGGCGGCCGCTCGGCCGAGAAGGTGGAATTCAGCAACCGCGAGCTGGTCTTCACCCTGGGCGAGCGCTTCCACACCCTGGACTACCAGTTCCACGGCTACCATTTCGAGTACCTGGGGCGCGGCTTCGACGCGCCGTACGGGGAGAGGATCTGAGCCATGATGGTGAACCTGGGCGAGGCCGATTTCGCCAGCCTGGTGGGAGAGGGCCAGGCGTTGCCGGTCCTGGTGGACTGCTGGAGCCCCCGGGCCGAGGCCTGCCGCCACAACGCCCCCCTGGCCGACGAACTGGCCCGGGAGCTGGACGGACGCCTCCTGGTGGCCAAGCTCAACGTGGAGGCCAACCCCCGGGCGGTGACCGCCTGGCAGGTCAAGGTGGTTCCCTGCATGCTGCTTTTCCACAAGGGCCGCCGGGTGGAGACCTTCTGGGGCGTGACCGACAAGGCCCGGGTGCTGGGGGCGCTCAAGGCCACCGGCCTCGTAGATTAGGAGGACCGTCATGAGCGCACCATCCCCCCTGGCCGCGCTGCCCGGCCTGGCGGTGGCCCCCAGCGCCGACCAGGAGGCCTTCAACGCGCGCTTGGAGCAGGGCCTGGCCAAGTATCCCGCGCGGGCGGAGAACTACCGCCGCCATCAGAACGCGGTCCGGGGCCAGGTGCTGGACTACCTGCCGGTCAAGATGGACTACGAGGTGGTCAGCCGCTGCAACTTCCGCTGCATCATGTGCCGGGTGGGCGAGTGGCCCGGGGGGCAGCGGGCGGCGGACATGCCCTTCGAAGCCTTCCGGCGCTCCCTGGACCAGCAATACGGCCTGGTGGAGATCAAGCTCCAGGGGGTGGGCGAGCCGCTGTTGCACCCGGACCTGCCCCGCATGGTGGCCCTGGCCGTCGAGCGCCACATCTGGACCCGGCTGACCGTCAACGGCTCCCTGCTGCACGTGAACGAGAACTACCGCCGCCTGATCGACGCCGATCCCGGCGAGGTGCAGGTCTCCCTGGACGGGGCCAGCAAGGCGGTCTTCGAGCGCATCCGGCGCGGGGCCTGGTTCGAGAAGGTCACGGCCAACGCCAAGCTGCTCAACGAGTACTGCCTGGGCCGGAACCTGCTCAAGACCCGCTCCTGGACCGTGGTGCAGCGGGACAACGTACACGAGCTGGAGGACCTGGTGCGCCTGGGCGCGGAGCTGAAGTTCCCGCGCATGACCTTTTCGGTGGCCCTGTCCAACTGGGGCCTGGAGCGCTGGACCGAGAGCAACCGCGACCTGGATGTCTCCGCCCAGGTGAGCGCGGAGCGGGTGGCCGGGCTGGTGGAGCTGGGCCGGGGCCTGGGGGTGGAGGTGACCTTCTGGAACGCCGGGCAGAAGTTCCAGCTGGGCGGCGATCCCAAGCGCCTCTGCGCCTGGCTCTTCGAGCGGGCCTTCATCTCCTCGGACCTGCGCGTGGTGCCCTGCTGCGTGCTGAGCAGCCCGGAGCAGGTGGACCTGGGCGAGGCCCTGGACCTGGACCGGATCTGGAACCAGGCGGCCTACCGGGAATTGCGGGCGGCCCATCTGAGCGGCCAGATCCCGGATTGGTGCCGGCAGTGCTACGGGATGTGAGCGCCCCGGCCCTGCCCCGGGGCCTGGAGGCCTGCCCGGCCTGCGGGGCCGGTCCCTGCCCGGTGGTGCTGTGGGAGCCGGCGGCGGTGCTGGCCAACAGCTCCCAGGGCCTGCCCCTGGAGCTGCGCCACTGCCCGGACTGCGGCCTGGTCTTCCAGGCCAGCGCCTACGCCGGCGACTACGACCCGGTGATGACCCAGGTCTACGCGGACTACCTCAAGAGCGAGCAGTTCCCCTTTCCCCGGCGCAGCGCCGAGAACCTGGCCTCCCTGGAGTTCGTCCTGGCCGGGTTGGGTGGCAAGCAGGACCCCCGGGTGCTGGAGATCGGTTCCAACCGGGGCGATTTCCTGTATCTGCTCAAGGAGCGCCTGCCCCGGGCCAGCGTCCTGGGGGTGGAGCCCTCGCGCCAGGAGGACCTGCGGGTGCCCACCCTGCGGGGCTGTTTCGAGCCGGGGATGTTCGCCAGCCGCTTTGACCTGGTGATCATGCAGCACGTGCTGGAGCACATCAAACATCCCCTGGCCTTCACCCAGGGGCTGGGCCAGGTGCTGGCCGACGACGGCCTGCTCTTCCTGGAGGCGCCGGACCTGGGCAACAGCCTGGCCCAGGGGGTGGAGGACTTCTGCCTGGAGCACGTGAATTATTTCAGCCCCGCCTCCCTGGCCCGCTGCCTGCCGGGGCTGAGCCTGGCGGCCTGCGACCAGTCCTCCTTCCTGCGCAGCCTCTGGCGACGGCAGGGGCCAGGCCTGGCCATCCCCCCCGGACCGGACCAGGCCGCGGTGGCGGACGGACTGGCCCGCTATGCCAAAAATAAGCGCGACCTGATCCGGCGCATCGCCGCCCACCAGCGCAGCGGGGGCCGGGTGGTCTTCTACGGCGCGGCCTATTACTTCCGCATGGTCCACCGCCGGCTGGCCCCGGAGCTGGCCGGCGACGCGGGCCTGTATTTCCACGACGACCAGGTGGCCAGCGCGCGCGAGCCGGCCTTTGGCCTGCCCCGCCTGGAGGCCTGGGGGCCGGACTGCCTGGCGGTGCTGTGCAGCAACAACTTCCGGGTCCAGGAGGCCATGGCCGCCCGCCTGGCCGGTCTGGCATTGGCCGGGGTGGTCAGGCCCTGGCTGGCCGAGTTCGCCCCGGGGAGGGCCTGATGAACTACTTGTCGGTGGCGGAGTACGACGGCGCGGAAAAGGAGGCCCTGGCCTGGATGCCCAACCGGGTGGTGCAGGCCTTTTATCCGGTCACCTTCCAGGCCGAGGGCTACCCCTTCCGGGTCAACAGCGAGCGCGAGCTGTTCAAATACCTGGACGTGATGCACGAACTGCGTTTCGAGAACGACTTCCGGAACCTGCTGCGCGGCGGCCTGACCCGGGAGGAGTTCGCGTTCCTCAAGTCCCTGAGCCGCTCGCTGGCCGCGTTCTGCCAGGAGCGTTTCGGCAAGCTGGCGGTGGCGCGCTCGGCGGTGCTGCGCATGCTCAACCTGCGCCGGCATTTCCGCTATCTCTTTGGGGACCGGCCGCAGCGGGTCCTGGAGATCGGCAGCGGCTGCGGCTATTTGGGGGCGATGCTCCTGAGCGAGGGCCACTCCCTGGCGGCCACTGACATCTCCCAGGCCTTCTACCTCTACCAGAACCACCTCTGGAACTATCTCTCCCAGGGGGCGCTGGCGGAGTGGGTCCGGCCCGGGGAAAAGGGACGGCTCTGGGGCGAGGGCGTCAGCGCGGTGCACATCCCCTGGTGGGAGCTGGTGCGGCTCGGCCCCGGCAAGCTGCCCGAGTGCGACCTGATCACCTGCAACCACGCCCTCTGCGAGATGCACCCCGACAGCCTGGCCTTCAGCCTCAAGCTGGCCAAGGCCGCCTGGCAGGGCCGGAGCGAGGGCAAGGCCTTTGTCTTCGAGGGCTGGGGCTACGAGAAGTACCACTCCATCGCCTCGGTGACCCAGCGTTTCTACCAGGAGGGCTTCGTCCTGGTGCACTATGACCCCCACGTCGCGGTCTTCGCCCCGGCCGGCGGGCCCACGGCGCTGGGCGGGCAGGAGCTGCCCCAGGTGGTGAATCGCCAGGCCTGGGTCCTGCGCGAGGACAAGGCCGAGCTGGAGGTGCTCAACGAGCGCTCCTTCCATCCCCAGTACCGCCACGCGCCCCAGAACCCCCTCTCCGCCGCCATCCTCAACGGCCGGCAACGCGACCAGGACCAACTGGCGGTGGGCCTGGAGGAAGTCCTGGCCTTTTACCGGCAACTGGTGGGTGAGCAGGGTATGCTTACCGATGACGAGCGGTTCATGCTCATGATCCGCTAGCCCGGGGACGGCAAGCCCCTGTCCGTCCCGGGCTGGCTGGGCGGTCCGGCCGCCGACGCGGCCAGGCCAAACCAAGCACCAGATCCGGGTCGAGGGGGCCAGGGCGATGGCGCATGACATCCTGGACAAAGGCCGGAAACCAGCAGTCTGGCTGGCGACCGTGGTCAGCCTGGGCTTGCTGGCCCTGGCCCTGGCCGGACCGGCCAATGCCGCGGAAAAGCAACTGAAGCCGTCTTCCCTGATCCGGGAAGGCTACGGCGACTTTGGCGGCGGCGAGGCGAAGCCGGAGGACCGGGGCGATGGCGGGGCGCTCTCCACCACCCTGGTGCCCGACGCCAGCGCGCCGGGCGGCTACCGCATCCAGTTGGAGGAGCCCGGGGTGACCGACCTGCCGGGCCAGGCCCCCAGCGTGATCCCCGATCCCTCCGCCCCGGGCGGCTATCGCTACCAGCCCGGGGTCATGAGCGACCCCGACGCGACTCCCGGTCAGGTCCCCCGGGTGACGCCCGATCCCTCCGCGCCCGGCGGCTATCGCATCAACCCCCTGCCCGGCGAGGCGGGCCTCTACGGCCAGCCGGCTCCGGCCGCGCCGCCGGCCCCCCAGGCGGAGTCGGAGAGCGGGTTGCCGCCCCAACTGCGCTGGCCGGGCGAGGATCCGGAGTACCGCCAGCGCCAGGAGCAGTCGCGCCAGCCCAACGCCCAGGCTCCCCCGCAGCGCTATCCCTGGGAGCCTTACCAGGACCGGCGCAGCCTGCGCTATCGTGATCAGCGCCAGCAAGCCCAGGAGCAGGCGGAGCAGGACCGCGACCAGGGCTCGGGGCGCTAGCCCCCCTGATTCCCGCCTTGGCCCCCAACCTTGGCCAGGCGCGGGCGGGGGAGGGTGCGGGTGGTGATCTCGCGGTAGAGCTGGGGCCGGCGATGGCTGAAGATCGGCTCGTCCTCCCGCCAGGCCTCGGCCTCCGCCAGGCTGACCTGCCCCCGCACCACCGCCTCGCGGCCGTCGGCGTTGAGCACCACCTCGCCCTGGGCGTCGAAGATGGCGCTGTGGCCGGAGAAGTAGCTCCCCGGCCGGTTGGCGTAGATCACCGGCCGCTGGTTGAAGACCGCCGCCCCCACCAGGCGCCGCCACATCTGCCGCACCGGGAAGCTGGCCGGCACCGCCGCGATGTTCACCAGCAAATCCGCGCCCAGGAGCGCCTGCACCCGCCAGACCTCGGCAAAGGCCGCGTCGAAGCAGATGCTGATGCCGATGCGCCCCAGGGGGGTGTCGAAGACCTTGAGCTCCCGGCCGGGGGTGAAGTTCTCGGTCCAGTGCACGTGGCACTTGGCATAGCTCTGGACTCCCCGGCGGTCGGCGTAGGTGGCCAGGTTGAAGTAAAGATCGCCCTGGCGCTTGAGTTCGCCGAAGATCACCCGGGCGTCCTGCTCCCGGATGTAGCGGTAGAGATCCTGGGAGATGCCGCCGTAGACCGCCTTCATCTTCCGGTAGAGGAAGCCCTCGGGCTTTTCCAGCGAGGGATGGCCGTGCAGGATCAGCTCCGGAAAGACGATCAGGTCGGCTTGGCGCTGGTCGTGGATGATGGCCTTGATGCGCTCCAGATGGGCGCGGATGTGGGCCGAGTCATAGTTGATCTGGGCGATGCAGATGCTCAGGCTTCGGTTCATGCCGTCGGTCCCCGGGCGCTGCGGGTGGGTGATCACTGGGCCAGGAACGAGGGGATGTACTGGCGCTGGATCTGCTGCTCGATGTTCTCCAGGTAGAAGCGGGCGTTGTCGTCGCCGTAGACCTCCTCGCCGTAGCGGTAGAGGCTGCCCTTGTCCCGCTCCAGGTTCAGGTCCACCAGCTTGGCGTCCACGGTCTGGTGGGCGGCGTGGGCGATGCCGGTGATGATGTCGTGGATGCCGGAGCCGGACTGGGCCGGGTCCTTGGCCCGATAGGCCAGGTAGGCCGGCACCCCCAGCTCCACCGCGGCCTGGCGGTGGACCCGCTTGCGCAGCCGGTCGAGTTCGCCCTCGATCTTCAGGCGGGGCGAGATGCGCATGGCGGTCTGGATCACGTCGCGGTCCAGGTAGGGCGCGCGCAGCTCGATGGAGTGGGCCATGGTCAGCTTGTCCTCCCGCTCCAGGGTGTCGGTGTAGAGCAGGCAGAGGTCCTCCCAGAGCTTTTCGTGCAGGCGCAGGTAGCCGTCCTCGCGCATCACATCGATATACCAGGGATAACCAGCGAAGAGCTCGTCGGCGGCCTGGCCGGTGAACATCACCCGCACCCCATCGGCGGCGGCCAGCTTGGCGGCCAGGTACATGGGAATGGCCACCTCCACCTGCAACAGGCCCGACTCCTCCACCTGGCGCACCACCTCGGGCAGCAGGGCCTGGATGGTGGGCTGGTCGATGAAGGTGTTCTTGAGCACCAGACCCAACTCGCGGGCCACCTCCTGGGCGGCCAGGATGTCGCCGCTGTCCTTGGTGCCGGTGCAGTAGCAGATGATGTTCTTGCCCTCGCGTTGCAGGAGCTTGGCCACCAGCACCGAGTCGATGCCGCCGCTGAAGATGACCCCGATCACCGATTCGTGCAGCCCGGTCAGGCGCTTGCGCACCGCCTTGATCAGCACGTCCTTGTACAGCTCCACCGCCTCGCGGAAGTCCACGATGTCGATCTGGGGGAATTGCAGGTGGAAGCCCTCGGCCACCCGGACCCCGGCCTGGCTCAGGTGGAGCAAGTCGCCGGGATAGAGGCGGTGGGGCTCGTCCTGGCCGTTCCAGAGGGCCTTCTTCTCCGAGGCGAAGTAGATCACCCCCCGGTTCTCGATGTAGTAGACCGGCTTCTTGCCCACCGGGTCCCGGGCCACCACCACGTCCTTGCCGTCGGTCACGGCCAGGGCGTACATGCCGTCCAGCAGTGGGGTGAGTTTCTGCATGGCCTCCAGGAGGTCGCCCTGATAGACCTCCTCCAGCAGGTGGACGATGACCTCGCTGTCGCTGGTGGTCTTGATCTGGTGGCGGCGGTAGAGCAGGCTGCGCAGCTTTTGGTAGTTGTAGATCTCGCCGTTGTGGATCAGGGACAGCACGCCGTCGCAGGAGGTGAAGGGCTGGCTGGTCTTCTCCTGGCCCACGATGGACAGGCGGGAGTGGCCCAGGGCGATCTGGGCCGGAGTCTGGAGGGTCCCGCGCATCTGGTCCACGGTGACGGCCTGGTGAATGCAGCCGTCCAGGCAGACCCCATGGGAGTCGGGTCCCCGGTGTTCCATCTTCTTGAGCATGTCGTAAATATCAGTGGAGGGGATGTCCCCCTCCATGGCGAAATGACCGCAGATCGTACACATGGCGCTTCCCCTTGTCTTTTTCGGGATCAGGCCGCGGGCCGTGGGCGCAAGGGCATGGAGACCTCCGCGCGCCCGGCCGCTGGCCAAAAAAAGGGCGAGGTTTTCCCGGGAGGGATTTCCGGCGTATCGTGGGTGGGTGACATGTGAACGCAGAAAATATCGGACGTGATGAAACAAGCCTAACATAGATCAATCAAATCCGCAAGTTGAGCCTTGCGCAAGTGATATATGTCATAACTTGCGGAAATATAGCCATTAATGCCGGACTGGCCAAAGGGAGCGGCGGGTTTAGACCGGGAGGCGTTTCTCCAGGCTGTCGGCGGCGCGGCGGGCGGTGTGGCCGTCCCAGAGCTCTGGAACCTGCCCCTGGGGCCAATCGCCGGCCAGGGCCTGGTCCAGGTTGGCGGAGAGATCGGCCGGGGCGACCAGGCGGTTGGTGCCCAGCTCCACGGTGATGGGGCGCTCGGTGTTGGGCCTTAAGGTCAGGCAGGGGATGCCCAGGTAGGTGGTCTCTTCCTGGATGCCGCCGCTGTCGGTGATGCACAGCCGGCTTTTCAGCACCAGGGCCATGAAGTCCAGATAACCCAGGGGCTCGCAGAGGTGCAGGCCCGGGGCGGCCGCGGCCTGGGCCAGGAGGCCGAACTCCTGGAGCCGGGCCTGGGTGCGGGGGTGGACCGGGAAGACCAGGGGCAGGCGGGCCGCGGCCCGGGTCAGGGCGTCGATGATGCGCTCCAGGGCCTGGGGCTGGTCCACGTTGGCCGGTCGGTGCAGGGTGACCACGCCGTACTGGCCCGGGGTCAGGTCCCAGCGCCGCCAGGCGGCGATGGCCTCCAGGCGGGGGCGCACCTGCTCCAGGGAGTCGATCATGATGTTGCCCACCCGCGCGATCTTGACCGGGTCCACGCCCTCGCGCCGCAGGTTGGCGTCGGCGTCCGGGCTGGGGGTCCAGAGCAGGTCGGCCAGGACGTCGGTCACCAGGCGGTTGACCTCCTCGGGCATGGTGCGGTCCCAGGAGCGCAGGCCGGCCTCGAGATGGGCCACGGGAATCAACAGCTTGGACGCGGCCAGGGTGCAGGCCAGGGTGGAGTTGACGTCCCCGGCCACCACCACCCAGTCCGGGGGCTGCTCCAGGAGCACCCGCTCGTAGGCCTCCAGGCAGCGGGCGGTCTGGGCCCCGTGGCTGCCGGAGCCGATCCCGAGGTGCAGATGGGGCTCGGGCAGGCCCAGGTCGGCGAAAAAGGCGGCGCTGAGGTTGTAGTCGTAGTGCTGGCCGGTGTGGATCACCAGGGGGCGGCACCAGGGACGCCGGGCCAGCTCATGGTGCAAGGGACCGATTTTCATGAAGTTTGGCCGGGCGGCCGCCACCAGGTGGACCGTCAGCGGGGACATGGGGCCTCCTTGCCGCGCGGCGCGAAAAAGGCCGGCCCGAGGAGATCGGGCCGGCCCACGGCTTGGCTCTGGTTGTCCGAGCGCCCCGACGCCCCGGCTACTAACTGACGTCCCGCCGGCCATCTGCAACACCGGCCCAGGTCTTGGGGCCCTGCGCGCCGCCGCCACCGCAATGCCTTGACGGTAAACGACGACGCGCAGGGTTGGGGGGCAACTCGCGCGACCGGTGGTCGGCCTTACTCGGCCTTGTCCGCCGCCTCGGGGTTGGTGGCCTTGACGAAGCCCAGCAACCGCTCCCAGTCGGCGTCCACGCGCTTCTGGATCACCTCGATATCCTCGGGCTTGAGGTGCCGGAAACGCCTCTGCATCTTGAGGTATTCCTCCACCGGCTTGGGATTCTTTATATCACGGGTCAGGACGAACTTGCCATCGATTACTTCGTAAAGCGGGAAGATTCTGGTCTGTACGACCAGACGGGCGGTCTCGATGGAGGTCTCCGGACCACAGCGCCAACCGGTGGGGCAGGGCGAGTAGATGTGCACGTAGGCCGGCCCCGGCACCGCGATGGCCTTGCGGATCTTGTTCATCAGGTCCAGGTGCCAGGCCGGGGACGCGGTGGCGACGTAGGGCACGTTGTGGGCCGCCGCGATCATCGGCATGTTCTTTTTCCAGGTCATCTGGCCCTTGCTGTGGGAGCCGGACGGACTGGTGGTGGTGCTGGCGCCGTAGGGGGTGGAGCTGCTGCGCTGGATGCCGGTGTTCATGTAGGCTTCGTTGTCCAGGCAGACGTAGGTGAAGTCGTGGCCGCGCTCCAGGGCGCCGGACAGGGCCTGCATGCCGATGTCGGCGGTGCCGCCGTCACCGGCGAAGGCCACGATCTTGGCCCCGGGATCGGCGATGCGGCCCTTGCGGATCAGGGCCTTGCGCCCGGCCTCGACCCCGCTGGCCACTGCGGCCGCGTTCTCGAAGGCCACGTGGATCCAGGGCACGTTCCAGGCGGTCTGGGGATAGGGGCTGCTG
>CALERA010000262.1 GCA_937908275.1 uncultured Desulfarculaceae bacterium
CCAGGGCCTGGTCCGGCTCCACCCGGCGGGGGCTGGGGGCGAAGACAACGCCCAGGGCGTCGGCCCCGGCCCGGACCGCGGCCAGGGCGTCGGCCAGGTTGGTCAGGCCGCAGATCTTGACCCGGGTCATCAGGCCGCCTCCAGCAGGGCGCGCAGGGCGGCGGTGGGATCGGGACTGGTCATCAGGCTGGTGCCCACCAAAAAAGCCCGGATGCCGCCCGAGGCCAGGCGGGCCACGTCGGCCGGCCCGGCGATGCCGCTCTCGGCCACCAGGGTCACCCCGGCCGGGACCCGGGCGGCCAGTCCCAGGCAGGTGGCCAGGTCCACCTTGAGGGTGGTCAGGTCACGGTTGTTGATGCCGAGCAGGGGCGGGTTCAGGGCCAGGGCGGTCTCCAGCTCGGCGGCGGTGTGGACCTCCACCAGGGGGGTCAGGCCCAGGGCCAGGGTCTCGCGGTAGAGGTGTCCCAGCCGGGCCGGGCTCAGGGCGGACACCATCAGCAGCGCGGCGTCGGCCCCGGCCAGGCGGGCCTGGTAGAGCTGGGCCGGATCGATGATGAAGTCCTTGCGCAGGATGGGCAGGTCCACCGTGGCCCGGGCCTGGGCCAGGTCGGCCAGGGAGCCGCCAAAGAACTGCGCGTCGGTGAGCACCGACAGGGCCGCCGCCCCGCCGGCGGCATAGGCCTGGGCCTGGGCGGCCACGTCCCGGCCGGGGGCCAACTCCCCGGCCGAGGGCGAGGCCTTCTTGATCTCGGCGATGACCGCCAGGGGGGGTGTCTTGAGCGCGGCCAGGAAGTCCCGGGCCGGGGGCGCGGCCAGGGCCTTTTGCCGCATCTTTCGCGGGTCGTGGGCGGCCTGCAGGCGGGCCACCTCCTGGCGCTTGACCGCCAGGATGCGCTCCAGGACGTTGCCGGCCATGATCTAGGCCCTTCCCGTGGTCGCGGACAGGGCGTGGCTCAAATCGCGCAGGGACGTCAGCCGGGCCAGGGCCGCGCCGGAGTCGATGCTCTGGGCGGCCAGGGCCAGGCCCTGCATAAGATCCGGGGCCGCGCCGGCCGCGGCCAGGGCGGCGGCGGCGTTGAGCAGCACCGTGTCCCGGGCCGCG
Organism: uncultured Desulfarculaceae bacterium; assembly: GCA_937908275.1. Taxonomy (GTDB): domain Bacteria; phylum Desulfobacterota; class Desulfarculia; order Desulfarculales; family Desulfarculaceae; genus JACRDC01. The sequence continues at coordinate 1,103 of CALERA010000262.1, forward strand.
CCGGGCTGGCCCCGCAGCAGGTCCAGGGTCTTTTGCGCGTTCTGGGCCGGGTCGCCGCCGGCCAGCTCCTGGGCCCGGCCCCGGGCCAGGCCCAGGTCCTCGGGGTTGAGGGTCAGGCTCTCCACCCGGCCCCCGGCCAGGCGCGCCACCTGGTTGGGGCCGGTGCTGGCCAGCTCGTCCAGGCCGCCGGGGCCGTGGACCACGTAGGCCGACGAGAGACCCAGCTCGCCCAGGACCTGGGCCAGGGGCTCCACCAGGGCCGGGTCGTAGACCCCCACCACCTGGGCGGTGGCCCCGGCCGGGTTGGTCAGGGGACCCAGGAGATTGAAGATGGTGCGCAGACCCAGCTCGCGGCGGGGGCCGATGGCGTGGCGCATGGCCAGGTGCAGGGCCGGGGCGAAGAGGAAGCCGATGCCCACCTGGTCGATGCAGGCCCCCACCTGCTCCGGACCCAGGTCCAGGTTCACCCCCAGGGCCTCCAGCAGGTCGGCCGAACCGCAGCGGCTGCTGACCGAGCGGTTGCCGTGCTTGGCCACCTTGACCCCGGCCCCGGCCACCACCAGGGCGGCGGTGGTGGAGATGTTGAAGCTCATGGCCCCGTCCCCGCCGGTGCCGCAGGTGTCCACCAGGGCCTGGCCCGGGGCCAGGTCCACCGGCACCCGCAGGCACTTGTCGCGCATCACCCGGGCCGCGCCGGCGATCTCGGCCACGCACTCGCCCTTCATGCGCAGGGCGATCAAGAGCGCCCCGATCTGGGCGGGGGTGGCCCGGCCTTCCATGACCTGGTCCATGACCCCCATCATCTCGCCCTGGCTCAGATGGGACCCGCCCACCGCCTTGTTGATGGCCGCCTGGATCATCTCTCGCCTCCTAGGGGTTGAAGCGCGCCGCGCACAAAAAGAGCCGCGGACCCTTGGGTCGGGTCCGCGGCTCTGGGGGAATCTTTTCTGGGCTGATGCTCTAGAGCATGACTCCCGCGCCGGCGGCCGACCCGAAGGTCTCCGTCCACTGCCACCAGCCGCGCCAAGAAGTCATGTTGATCATTACTGCATCCGTCCTTGTGATTTTTGTATACAGTATACCCCTTCCAACGGCGCGTCAACTTTTTTTTCGGCCTCCCCCACCCAGGCGATGATGCCGCTCAGCTGGGCCTCCAGCCCGGCCGCGTCCCCGGCCCGCAGGCGTCCGGCCAGGGATTCCAAAGCCCCGGCCAGGGACTCCAGGGCCGGGCCGGCTTCGGGGTTGGCCAGGGCCAGACCGGCGTAGAGCCCGGCCGGTTGGCGGCACTGGCGGACCAGGAGGTCCCAGATCTGGTTGAACCAGGCCCCGGCCAGGGGCAGGTCGGCGGGGTCGAAACCCTGCTCGCGCAGGGCCGCCCCCAGGCCGAAGAGCAGCATCTGGCGGAGGCTCTGCACCAGGGCCATCAGCTCGTCGTGGCGTTGGGGCTTGATGAAGGTAAGGTGCGCGCCCTGGCCGGCCAGCCAGGCCAGGAGCCAATCGACCAGGGGGCCGGGGCGCCCGGGGCAGGCGAAGACGGTCTGGCCGGCCAGGGACTCGGCCCCGGGGCCGAAGAGGGGGTGCAGGCCCAGGACCTGGCCCGGGGCCAGGGTCAGCATCCGCTCCAGGGGCGCGGCTTTGAGCGAGGCCAGGTCGGCGATCAGGCCATCGGCCGGGGCGTGGGGGGCGATGGCCTGGAGCGCGGAGTCCATGGCCGCCACCGGCACCGCCAGCAGGATCACCGGACAGGCGGCCAGGTCCGCGCCTTTCAAAGGGCCGTCGGCCAGGTCGGCGATGACCACCGGACAGCCGCTGGCGGCCAGACGGCTGGCGAACCAGGAGCCCATGCGCCCCCGGCCGCCGACCACGCCCACCCGGGGCGGTCTAAAGCCGTCCTCCGCGGACATGGCGAGACCCTACACGGCCAGGCCGGGGTCGCCGGCCGGGTAGGAGCCCAGGACCCGCACCCGGGGCACCTCGGCGGTCAGCGCCGCCAGGGCCGAGCGCAGGGGCTCCTCGTTCTGGTGGCCCTGGCAATCCAGGAAAAAGGCGTATTCCCAGGCCCGGTCCTTGGCCGGCCGGCTCTCGATGCGGGTCATGTTGATGCCCCGCTCCGCGAAATGGGCCAGGGAGCTGTAGAGCGAGCCCGGCTGGTGGGCGGCCAGGTAGAGGATCGAGGTCTTGTCCTCGCCGGTGGGGGGGCAGCCCTGGCGGCCCAGCACGAAGAAGCGGGTCATGTTGTGGGGGTTGTCCTGGATGTCGGCGGCCAGGATGGGCTGGGCGTAGTGCCGCGCGGTCAACTCGCCGCCCACCGCCGCCACGCCGTCCTCCTGGCCGGCCAGCTTGGCCGCGGCCGCGGTGCTGCTGGTCTCCACCAGGGCGGCCTGGGGCAGGTTGCGCCGCAGCCAGGCCCGGCATTGGTTCAGGGCCTGGGGGTGGGAGTAGACGGTCTTGACCTTCTCCAGGGAGTCCTCGCGGCTGATCAGCATCTGCCGCACCCGGGAGTAGATCTCGCCGCAGACCTGGAGCTCGCTTTGCAGGAACTGGTCCAGGGTCACGCTGACCCCGCCCTCGCTGGAGTTCTCCACCGGCACCACCCCCACCTGGGCGTGGCCCCGGCTCACCTCCTCGAAGACATCGACGATGGTGGACAGGGGGGCGAAGTCGCAGGAGCTGCCGAAGTGGCTCAACGCGGCTTGGTGGCTGAAGGTGGCCTCGGGTCCCAGGAAGGCCACCCGCAAGGGGCGTTGCACCGCCCGGCAGGCGCTGATGATCTCGCCGTAGATCTGCTTCAGGCCCAGATCGGAGATGGGTCCGCGATTCAGATCCAGAAGGCGGCGCATCAGCTCGCTCTCGCGGCCGGGGTTGAACTCCGGCAGGCCGCTGGCCTGCTTGCAGCGGCCGATGGCCAGGGCGTGCAAGGCCCGCTGGTTGACCAGGTCCATGATCTGGCGATCGATCTGGTCGATGTACTCCCTCTGCTGCAAAATCTCCTGCTCCTGCACGCTGCTGACTCCATGAAGGGCGTAAAGTTCCTGGCTGGCAACCTGGGGCTGCATGGCGCTCCTCCCCCCGGGACGCTGAATCAATACCTGGCTACAAGGCCCGATGCAAGGGCGGACCCATCACCATCAGCTCGTCCATCATGCTGGCGAAGTCGCTGGGGCACAGGGACTGCTCGCCATCGCAGAGGGCCGACTCGGGCGAGCAGTGCACCTCCACCATCACGCCGTCGGCCCCCACCGCCATCGCCGCCCGGGCCAGGGGCGCCACGAAGCGCCGCGCGCCCACCGCGTGGCTGGGGTCGACGATCACCGGCAGGTGGGTGCGCTCCTTGAGCACGCAGACCGCCGAGAGGTCCAGGGTGTTGCGGGTGGCGGTCTCAAAGGTGCGGATGCCGCGCTCGCACAGGACCACCTGGGGGTTGCCCGCCGCCAGGATGTACTCGGCGCTCATCAGGAACTCGTCGATGGTGGTCATCAGGCCGCGCTTGAGCAGGATGGGCTGGTGGACCCGGCCCAGCTTCTTCAGCAACGAGAAGTTCTGCACGTTGCGCGCGCCGATCTGGATCATGTCGGCGTAGGCCGCCACGGTGGCCAGGTCCTCGCTGTCCATGACCTCGGTCACCACCGGCAGGCCGGTGACCTCCCGGGCCAGGGCCAGCAGGGTCAGGCCGTCCTCGCCCATGCCCTGGAAGCTGTAGGGGCTGGAGCGCGGCTTGTAGGCCCCGCCGCGCAGGATGGTCGCGCCGCTGTCCTTGACCGCCCGGGCGGTGTCGATCATCTGCTCCGGGCCTTCCACCGAGCAGGGCCCGGCGATGACCACGAAGCGCGGCCCGCCCAGGGCCACCGGACCCACCTGGACCACGGTGTCCGTGGCCTTGGCCTGGCGGCTGACCAGATTGTGCTTAGGTTTCGCCGGGATCACGACCGGAGCCTCGATCCCGGTCATGACCGCCCCCATGCTCCTCGTCTCTACACCCGCGCTCATCATCGTAATTCTCCGATCTTTAGCTTGTGCCCCGCCTGGTCCGGGGCGGCCCCCCTGAAAAAACTTTGGGGAGCCTGGGTTTGTTCCCATGCTCCCCAAAAGAGGAAGGGCCATGGGCAGCCCGTTTGCCGTCTGCCCATGGCCCTTGGTTTGGTTTAGTTAGCTCTGGCTCCTAGACCTCCCCTGCCATCGGGCAGACGGCGGTAAAATAATAAAAGCTAAAATAGAAAAAGAAGCCGTCGGGGTTGATGATCCCCCGCCGCGCACTCTCTTTCTGATTAGCTCCGCCCATTTGGTCTTCCTTGGAGTCAGTTCTATGCTTCCAAACTAAACACCGGCTCCCGATGTTTGTCAAGCCTATTTTCTCTGGTTCTTCAAATCGCCTGGCCCTCCACCATCGTCTTGCAGGTGCCGCCCCCGGCCTGGCGCGCGAACCACAACAGGGCCAAGGCATAGGACTGCCAGCCGAAACCGCTGATGCTGCCGGCGCAGACCCCGGCCAGATACGATACGTGGCGGAAGGATTCGCGGGCGGCCGGATTGCTCAGGTGCACCTCCACCACCGGCACCGCGATGGCCGCCACCGCGTCGCGCAGGGCGATGCTGGTGTGGGTGTAGGCCCCGGCGTTGAGCACGATGCCCTGGCTCTGGCGGCCGCCGCGCTGCACCAGGTCCACCAGTTCGCCCTCGTGGTTGGATTGCAGGCACTCCACCACCATGCCCAGCTCCGAGCCCAGGTCGCGCAACTCGCCCTCGATCCAGCCCAGGGTCTGGTCGCCATAGATTCCCGGCTCGCGCTGGCCCAGGAGGTTCAGATTGGGTCCGTTGATGACCATGATCCGCATGGCTTTTGCCCGCCTTCCCGAGAAGCGATGAATACTGGACTCGGCGCGTCGCCCGCTTGCGCGCTTCAGCTCATCCCGGCCGGCCCGTACGCGTCGCACCGGGGATCGCCTCCCGTCCAGGGCCTGTTCGCGCAAGCGTGACCACCGGATGAGCAATCCGGATCGGGGCGGACGATGACCCCCGTGCAAAATCCCTTTTCGTCATTGCGAGGAGCCAAGCGACGCGGCAATCTCCCTATTTTTCTGGCGCAACGAAAAGAATTAAGCTGCCGTGAGAGATTGCTTCGCTACGCTCGCAATGACAGCCAACAGCGCGCAACACCATTCTAATCGTGTTGACAGGCCTAGTCCAGGTTCAGGGGCTCGCCCCCGACCAGGGCCCGCTGGGCCAACCAGGCGTCGGCCAGGACCAACAGGGTCATGGCCTCGGCCACCGGGGCCACCCGGGGGCAGAGGCAGGGGTCGTGCCGGCCCTTGATCGTGATCTCGCGCGGCCGGCCCCAGAGGTCCTGGCTTTGCTGGGGCCGGGAGACGCTGGGGGTGGGCTTCACCGCCAAACGGGCGCTGATCTCCTGGCCGGTGCTGATGCCGCCCAGGATGCCGCCGGCGTGGTTGCTGACAAAGCCCTCGCCATCCATCTGGTCGTTGTTCTGGCTGCCCCGGCGCTGGGCCACCGCGAAGCCGGCCCCGATCTCCACCCCCTTGACCCCGCCGATGGACATCAAGGCCCCGGCCAAGGCCGCGTCTAGCTTGGCGAAAACCGGGTCGCCCAGGCCGGCCGGCACCCCGGAGGCGCGGACCTCCACCACCCCGCCCAGGCTGTCGCCCTCGGCCATGGCCGCCTTCACCGCCTCGGCCATGGCCCCGGCCGCGGTCGGGTCGGCGCAGCGCAGGGGGTCGCCCAGGGCGAACTCAGGGTCGATCTTGGCCGCCCGCACCGCCCCCACCTGCACGGTGTAGGCCGTCACCGCGACCCCCACCCGGCCCAGCAGCGCCCGACAGACCGCCCCCGCCGCCACCCGGGCCAGGGTCTCGCGCCCCGAGGAGCGCCCCCCGCCGGGCTGGGGCGGCAGGCCGTATTTCTGGAAATAGCCGAAGTCCGCGTGCCCGGGCCGGAAGACCTCGGCCAGGTTGGCGTAGTCTCCCGAGCGGGCGTCGCGGTTGGTCACCATCAGGGCGATGGGCGAGCCCAGGGTGCGCCCCCCGGCCACCCCGGAGAGGATCTGCACCGCGTCCGGCTCCTGGCGCGGGCTGCTGAACGGCCCCCGCCCCGGCCGCCGCCGGTCCAGGTCGGCCTGGATCGCCGCCGCCTCCAGGCGCAGGCCGGCCGGCACCCCGTCCACCACCACGCCCACCGCCACCCCATGGCTCTCGCCAAAGGTGGTGGCCCGTAAATATCTGCCGAAGCTGCTGCTCATAAGAGTTTTCGCGGGGGAACCCTTTTGGCGCCCCAAAAGGGTTCCCCCACACCCCCTCCTAAAAGGGCGGGTTGATTTTTTTCAGCGCGGCCTTCAGTTCGGCCTGGGTGAGGTCGTCCACCACCAGGGGTTGGCCCACCCCGTTCAGGAGCACGAAGACCACCCGGCCGCCGGCGTTCTTCTTGTCGTTGCGCATCAATTCCCAGGCCGCGCCGGCCTCGGGCCAGGCCAGTTTCTGGCGGATCAGGCCGGCGCTGGTGGCGCAGATGTCATCGGCCAGCTCGGCCGGGATCAGGCCCCGGCCCTGGGAAACCCGCGCCATCACCATCATGCCGGCCGCCACCGCCTGGCCGTGGCTGATCCGGTAATGGTTGTGCGACTCCAGGGCGTGGCCATAGGTGTGGCCCAGGTTCAGGATGCGCCGCCGGCCCTTTTCGCGGAAGTCCTCGCCCACCACCTCGGCCTTGGCCCGGGCCGAGCGCCAGGCGGCGCTCGCCAGCAGCGGCAGGTCGCCGCCCAGCATGGCCGCCAGTTCGTCGTGGCTCAGCCGGGCCAGCTCGGGATCGGCCACCAGGCCGGTCTTGTAGGCCTCGGCCAGGCCCTCGGCGATCTGGCTCCGGGGCAGGCTGCCCAGGGCGCGCTGGTCCAGGATCACCCCCAGGGGCGCGGCGAAGGTGCCCACCAGGTTCTTGCCCGCCGGCAGGTTCACCCCGGTCTTGCCGCCCACCGCCGCGTCCACGCAGGCCACCAGGCTGGTGGCGCAGAGCACGAACTCCAGGCCGCGCTTGAAGGTGCTGGCCACGAAGCCGGTCAGGTCGGTGACCACCCCGCCGCCCAGGCCCACGACCAAGTCGCCCCGCTCCACCCGGGCCGCGGCCAGGGCCTCGTAGACCCGCTTGGCGCTGGCCAGGGACTTGCTGCCCTCGCCCGGGGCCAGCACGATCCGGGTGGCGTCGGCCAGGCCCGCCCCGGCCAGGTAGCGCGGCAGGTGCCGGGTCTCCAGGTGGCGATCGGTGATCACCACCACCCGCCGGCCGGCGCTGAAGGCGGTCAGGGCGGCGGGGGCGTCCCAGGCCGAGACCACCTGGCAGGTGGCCGCGCCCATGGTCAGGCTCAGGCTGTCGTCGGGCAGCAGCTTGGCCGCCAGGGCCTCCAGGGCCGCCGCGGGGCTCAGGCCGTCCACCGCCAGGCAGAGGTCGCAGTCGGCGTAGGCGGTCTGGCGGCCGGCGTAGAGCGCCTCCAGGGCCGAGGCATCGCGCCACAGGGGGCGGCCCTGGACGCCCTGAGGACCCAGGTGGTCCCGGCAGGTCTCCAACCCGGCCTGGAGACAGACGATCCGGCCCGAGGCCCGCATCAGGTGGCGGTTGGCCCCGTCCACCGGCAGGCCCCCGCCGGTGCCCACCACCAGGCGCTGGCGGCGGCTGACCCGGTGCAGCTCGGCCGCCTCCAGCTCGCGGAAGGCGGCCTCGCCCCGGCTGGCGAAGAGTTCGGGCACCGACTGGCCCTGGCGCTTGGCGATGAGTTGGTCCAGGTCCACGAAGCGCCGGCCCAGGAGCTTGGCCAGGCCCTGGCCCAGGGTGGTCTTGCCCGCGCCCATGAAGCCGGTGAGATATAGATTGCCGCTGGGCATTGCTTCTTTCCGCCGATTGAGCCCCGCCTCAGGCGGGCAGGGCGGCCAGGAATTGCCGGGGATCGGGGTTCAGTCCGGTCCAGAGCCCGAAGCTCAGGGCCGCCTGGGCGGCCAGCATCGGCCGGCCGTCCTGGAAGGCCGCGCCCTGGGCCTGGGCCAGATCCCGCCACAGATTAACACGCCGGCCATAGTTGATGTCCAGCACCAGGCGGCAGGCCGCCGGCTGCCAGCCGGCCACCAGCGCCGCCAGCTCCGGCCCCTCGGCCGGGTCGCTGACCGCGCTGGCGTTGACGATCAACTCCGCCCCGGCCGCGATCTCCCCGGCCTGGTCCAGGCCCGCGCCATCGCCGCCCAGGGCCTTGGCCAGCTCCACGGCCTGCCCGACCCGGCGGGAGGCCACCACCAGCCGCGCCCCGGCCTCGGCCAGGGCCAGCACCACCGCCCGGGCCGCGCCGCCCGCGCCCACCACCAGGCAGCTCCGCCCGGCCGGGTCGAACCCGGCCTGGCCCAAGGCCCAAAGCAGGCCGCCCAGGTCGGTGTTGTGGCCGATCAGGCGGCCCTCCACTGGCGCCACGGTGTTCACCGCCCCCAGGCGGGCGGCCTGGGGGGAGAGCTCATCCATGCAGGCCGCCACCGCTGGTTTGTGGGGCACGGTGACGTTGACCCCGGCCAGGTGCAGGGCCCGAACGCCTTCCATGGCCGCCGACACCTGGCCCGGCTCCACCCGCAGCGGCACGTAGACCGCGTCCAGGCCGTGGGCGGCCAGCACCGCGTTGTGCATGGCCGGGCTGTAGGACTTGGCCACCCGGGCGTCGCCCAACACCGCGAAAACCTTGGTCATGCCAGGAGCTTTCCCAGGTCGGCGGCGAAAGCGGGGTAGGAGATGGCCGCGCAGTCCTCCTCGCGGATGGGGCAATCGCCGCCGGCCAGGCCCAGGGCCAGGCGCAGGGTCATGGCGATGCGATGGTCGCCAAAGGACTCCAGGCCCTCCGGCGCGTGCAACGGCGTGGGGCCTTCCACCAACAGGCGGTCGCCCTCGGTCCAGAGCCGCGCGCCCATGGCCCCCAACTGGCTGGAGATGGCCTCCAGGCGGTCGGTTTCCTTGATCCGCAGCTCCTCCACCCCGTGGAAGACCGTCACGCCCCGGGCCTGGGTGGCCACCAGGGCCAGGATCGGCACCTCGTCCACCAACAGCGGCACCTCGGCCGCCGCCACCTCGGTGGCGACCAGCCCCGGGGAGTGCTCCGCCTCCACCCGGCCCCACTCCTCGGGCTCGGTCCCCTGCTGGGACACCGTCATTCGCGCGCCCATGCGCTCCAGCACGGTCAGGAAGCCGGTGCGGGTGGGATTGAGCAGCACCCCCTCGGCCGTGACCCGGCTGCCGGGGGTGATGGCCGCCGCCGCCAGGAAAAAGGCGGCCGAGCTGGCGTCGCCCGGCACCCGCAACTCCGGCGGCAGGGTCAGGGCCGAGGCCTCCACCCGGACCCAGCCCGCCCCCCGGCTGATGGCCGCCCCGCACAGGGCCAGGAGGCGCTCGCTGTGGTCGCGGCTGGGGGCCGGCTCGTGGACCGTGGTGGGGCCTTGGGCCTGGAGTCCGGCCAGCAGCAGGGCGCTCTTGAGCTGGGCGCTGGCCACCGGCAGGGCGTAGTCCACGCCCTTGAGCGCCCCGCCCTGGATGATCACCGGCGGCCGGCCCTCGCTGGTGACGACCCTGGCCCCCATCAGGCGCAGGGGGGTGGCCACCCGCTCCATGGGCCGGCGGCAAAGCGAGGCGTCGCCGGTCAGGCTGTATTCGCCCTCGCGCCCGGCCAGGACGCCCATCAGCAGGCGGAAGGTGGTGCCGGAATTGCCGCAGTCCACCGCCGCCCGGGGTTTGAGCCGGCCCTCCCGTCCCTGCAGGACCAGGACTCCGTCCCGGGTCTCCGGTCGGCCGCCCAGGGCGGTCAGCGCCTCCAGGGTGCTCTGGCAGTCGGCGCAGGGCGAATAGTTCTCCACCCGGCAGCTCCCGCCGGCCAACAGCGCAAACAGTCCCACCCGGTGGGAGATGGACTTGTCCCCCGGCGGGGTGAAGACCCCGGACAGGGGGCGGGGGGGCAGGCTCACGCGCGGGCCAGCCCGCGACCCACGGCCTGGGCCACTTTTTCCAGTTGGGGCATCATCGCGGCGAATTCCTCCAGGCTTAAGGACTGACGGCCGTCGGAGAGGGCCTCCTGGGGCCGGGGGTGGACCTCCACCATGATCGCGTCGGCCCCGGCGGCCACCGCCGCCAAGGCCAGGGAGGGCACCAGCTCGCGCTTGCCGGCGGCGTGGCTGGGATCGACCATCACCGGCAGGTGGGTGTGCTGCTTGAGCACCGGCACCGCCGAAAGATCAAGGATGTTGCGGGTCTCGCTGTCGTAGCTGCGGATGCCGCGCTCGCACAGGATCACCTGCCAGTTGCCCCGGGCCAGGATGTATTCGGCCGACAGGAGCCATTCCTTGATGGTGGCCATCAGGCCGCGCTTGAGCAGCACCGGCCGGTCCACCTCGCCCACCGCCTCCAACAGGGCGAAATTCTGCATGTTGCGCGCGCCGATCTGCAACACGTCGGCGTAGCGGGCCACCAGCTCCACCTCGCTGGCCCGCAAGACCTCGGTCACCACCGGCAGGCCGGTCAGCTCCCGGGCCTCGGCCAGGTGCCTGAGGCCCTCCTCGCCCAGGCCCCGGAAGGAATAGGGCGAGGTGCGGGGCTTGAAGGCCCCGGCCCGCAGGCCGGTGGCCCCCAGGGGGGCCAGGGCGGCGGCCACCTCCAGCAGGCCCGCGCGCGATTCCACCGCGCAGGGACCGGCCACCACCGCCACCTTCGGGCCGCCGATCTGGCATTTGCCCAGGCGCACTTGGCTGGTCTCGGGCCGGAACCCGCGCGAGACCAGCTTCCAGGAGCTGTCGAAGGTGTTGATCTCCTCCACCTCCTCCCGGTCGGCCAACGTGGCGATGATTTCCTGGGCCAGGGCCCGGCTGATCTCCTCCACAACCCCCAGGACCACCCTGGGTCCCGGGGATATGATGCGCGGCTCCAGGCCATACTCCCGCAGCTGGGCGATGACCTGGGCCACCTCGGCCTTCTGGCAGCCCTCACGCATGGCGATTACCATATCCCGTCCTCCCACGCCAGCCTCGGCTCGCCTCCGGGCCGGGCTCGGCGCGCAAATACGTTATCCGGCCGGAGCCTGGCGCGGCCCCGGCTGGGGTGGCCATCAGGCCCCGGTGACGTACATCTCCAGGAAATTACGGAAGATCAGCCGGCCAGGCTCGGTGGCGATGGACTCGGGGTGGAACTGCAGGCCCTCCAGCTTCAGCTCCGGGGCGCGCAGGCCCATCACCTCGCCCTCCAGGGTGTAGGCCGAGACGGTCAGGGGCGGGCGCAGGCTGGACTCGGCCACGATCAGGGAGTGGTAGCGCGCGGCCCGGAAGGGGTTGCGCAGGCCCTTCAGCAGCCCCTGGCCGTCGTGGAAGACCTCGCTGGTCTTGCCATGCACCGGCTGGCGGGCGCGCTCCACCCGGCCGCCCAGGACGTGGCCGATGGCCTGGTGGCCCAGGCAGACCCCCAGGATGGGATAGCGGCCGGCGTAGCGCTGGATCAGGGGGCAGGTGATGCCGGCGTCCTCGGGCCGCCCCGGACCGGGGGAGATGACCACCGCCGCCGGGTTCAGGGTTTCCACGTCCTCCAGGGCCAGGGCGTCGTTGCGGACGACCTTGAGCTCCTGGCCCAGATCGCCCAGGGCCTGGACGATGTTGTAGGTGAAGGAGTCGTAGTTGTCGATGACCAGAATCATAACAATCCCTCCGCCGCCGCCTTCAGCGCGGCCAGGCCCTGGGCGGCCTTGTGGTGGATCTCCTGGTATTCCATCTCCGGCAGGCTGTCGGCCACGATGCCCGCCCCGGCCTGCACCGTCACCTGGCCGTCGGGCTCGAACTGGAGCATGCGGATGGCGATGCAGGTGTCCATCTGGGCCCCGGGGCCGAAAAAGCCCACCGCCCCGGCGTAGGGCCCCCGGGGCTGGCCCTCCAACGCGGTGATGATCTCCATGGCCCGCACCTTGGGCGCGCCGGAGACGGTGCCGGCCGGGAAGCCGGCCTGAAAGGCGTCCCAGGCGTCCAGGCCGGGCAGCAGGCGGCCGGCCGTGGCGCTGACGATGTGCATCACGTGGCTGTAACGCTCCACGATCATGTAGGGATCGACCTTGACCGTGCCGAACTGGCTGACCCGGCCCACGTCGTTGCGCGCCAGGTCCACCAGCATCACGTGCTCGGCGCATTCCTTTTCCGAGGCCAGCATCTCGCGCTCCAGGGCCAGGTCGGTTTCGGGGTCGGCCCCCCGGTGGCGGGTGCCGGCGATGGGGCGCACGTACATCTGGCCCCCTTGCAGGCGCACCAGGGTCTCGGGCGAGGCCCCCACCAGGGTGCAGTCGGTGAGCCGCAGGAAAAACATGTAGGGCGAGGGGCTCTTGACCCGCAGCCAGCGATAGGCGGCCAGGGGGTCCAGGTCGGTGGTGCCGGTGAAGCGGTCGGAGAGCACCACCTGGAAGATGTCCCCGGCCAGGATGTGCTCCTTGGCCTTTTCCACCGCCGGGATCAGGCGCTCCCGGGGCGGGGGGGTGATGGAGAGCGAGGCCCGACGGGGCTTGAGGTTCAGGGGGCCGTCCAGGGCGGCGCGCATGGCGGCCAGCTTGGCTTGCGCCTCGTTCTCGCTGGGGGCGATGGCCACCAGGTGCAGCAGGCGGCGCAGGTGGTCGAAGACCGCGAAGCGGCTGAAGAAAAGGAGCTGGGCCACCGGCAGGTGGTGGGCCGGGGCCGGGGGCAGGCGCTCGATCAGGCGCACGGTCTCGAAGCCCAGGTAGCCGGCCAGGGAGCCCACCGCCGGCAGGGCCGGCAGGCCGGGGCAGTCCAGCTCGGCCTGGGCCTGGCGGGCCAGGTCGAAGAACCCGGCCGCCGGTCGCACCCGGTCCGGCCCCAGGCCGCTCAGGGTGGCCTGTTCGGTCCCCAGCACCAGACGGGCCAGGGGATCGTGGGCCACCACCGAGAAGCGGCCCAGGTTCTCCACTGTCTCGCCGCTCTCCAGGAGCATGGCCTCGGGTTGGTCTCCGCAGAGTTTGACCAGGGCCGAGACCGGGGTTTCGGTGTCGGCCAACAATTCCTGTCGGGCAAAGGCCAGGGTGGTCATGGGTCGTGTCCTCGCGCGAAAAAGAAAAGGCCCACCGCGGGGTTGCGGTGGGCCGGGATGGCTCCGGTCGTTGTTGGGGACCGGGTCCTAGGGCATGTCACCCCGCCCACGCGCCTGCGAGCGCCACCAGCCGCCGCGCCAGGCGCGGAGGTCGCGGCCGCCTTGCGGCCGGGGCTGGTTGAGGCTGGGTTGCTGGCGCATGCCAAAGTCTCCGGGGAGGTTTCTGGGGGCCCGATCCTGGCCCAAGTCTGCCTGGAAGGCGGGCGGCTGTCAAGGGATTTTTTGTATACAGGATACAACAGCAGGCGGACGCCTAGCCCATTCGGCTTAGCCCGAGCGCGATTGCGCGCCTGGCGGAGATTGTCCTGCCAAGCGGGACACAGTCCCGCGCTACGGCACAAAAAGCCGCCGGCCCCGGGTCGGGAGCCCGGGGCCGGCGGCGCGGAGGTTTGCGGGTTGAGATCAGATCCGGCCCAACCAGGCGGCGGCCAGGGGGACGGCGCTCTCGTCTTTGTCAACTTGGTCGGTGATGACGGGCAACAGCGGCAGGCTTGGGGGCCAACTGCCGGTTCGCAGGAAACGATCCAGCATGATTGGCGGCGGAGAGATCATCACCGGCAGCGTGCTTCCATCGCAGAGCAGCATGGCGGGCCCTCCTTGTGCTGCGCCCCACGGCGCGGACAGAGTTCTTGCCCTAACTAATGAGCAAGATGCGTACCAAAAGCTTCCTCTCCCGCGGCAGGCGTTAAACACTCATATTTCTCAGACGGCGGCCCCGTGGAACCTACCCGATGGTATTACAAAACCCACAACGCGACATTTTCGTGCAGATTCCCGGGAGCCGGGGCGAGCCGTGCCTGTCTTAATAATACCCCTCCACGATGCTGTTGCGCACTTGTTCCAAGGTCAGTTGCACCCGGCGGAAATGCTCCCGGGGGCTGACCTCCACCAATTCGGCCGCGAAGGCGTCCTTTTCCATCTCTTGGATCTGGCGCAGCTTCTCCCGCAGGGTGGTGGCCCAGCCGTTGCCGCCCAGCAAGGTCTGGGAGACCTCGGCATAGTTGGCCACGACCTGGTCCGCGAACCCGGCCAGCTCCTTGATCCGGCCCTGGAGGCTGGCCCGCAGGTCGATCTGGCCCAGGGCGCGGGCCTGGTCCTCGCTGGGGCGGGTGACGCGGTCCTTGAGCGAGGGGCGCAGCAGGTCGGCCTGGAGGTCCAGGTAGCCCACCAGGTCGTTGTATTGGCGAAAAACGTCGCGCAAGGCCCGGGTGATGGGTCCGGCCCCGCTCTCCACGCTGAGGCTGGCCTCGCCGTCGCTGCGGTTCAGGGCCTGGAGGCTGACCTGGCCCTGGTCCAGGCTGGCCTGGCCCTGGGGCAGGTCCTGCAAGGCCCCGCCCAGGCGGACCCGGGCCGGGCTTCCCGGCGCCACCTGGCTCAGGCCGTAGGCCTCCACCAGGGAGCCCTCCACGTCGGCCAAGCTGAACTCCGCCCCCTGGCCGGCCCCGGTGCTCTCCACCCGCAGGCGCAGGCCCCGGCCCAGGCGGCTGCCGGGGTTGAGGCCGCCGTAATCGCGCCCCACCTCCTCCACCGTGGCCAGGACCCGGGAGTCCACGGTGTTGATGGCCCGGGCCAGGCGGCCCAGGAGCGCCTCCTGGTCGTCCACCCCGCCATTGCCGCCGTTGTTGACCCGCACCTCCACCAGGTGGGTCTCGCCGTCAATGGTCAGGTTGAAGGAGTGGACCCCGTCGTTGAGGTCGGTGAGGGCGATGGGGTTCTGGGGGTCGCCCAGGACGGTCTGGCCCTGGGCCGGCCACTGCACCTGGACCCCGTAGCGGGCCGGGCTGCTGGCGTTGGTCGTGGCCTCGGCGCTGACCGCCCCGGGCTGGTCGCTCAGGGCGGTGACCTCCACCCCGGGCCATTGGCCCCGGGGCAGGGGCAGGCGGTCGATGGCCAGGGCCAGGGAGTCCACCCGGCGGCGGACCTCGTCCATCACCCGGTCCTGCTCCGATTGCCGCAGGCTCAGGGACAACTGGCCGGACCCGCCGGAGATGTAGATGCCGCCCGCGGTGAGGTTGGGGGTGGGCTCCAGCTCGCGGGTGGAGGGGTGGCGCCCGGTGGGGGTCACCAGGAGAGGCTGGTCCTTGAGGCCCTGGTATTTGACCGTGATGCTCACCCCGCGCCCTTTCGCCGCTCCGGTCCCGTCCTGGGCCGGATCGCCCACTAACGTTATCGGCCGGACGGCGGTGGAACTTTAGCCGCGGGACAAGATCCGCACCAGATCGGTCAACTCCTCGGGCGGACCCGGCAAGCCGGACTTGGCCCGGGCGATGCGCCAGGCCCCGGCCTCCAGCCGCTGGCGGTCGATCTCCCCGGCCACGGCCCGGTCGGCGAGTTGCTCCAGGGCGCTCAGGGCGAAGCGCCAGCCGTGGCAGATCAGGAGCAGGTCGCAGCCGGCCAGGTAGGAGCGCACCGCGGCCGTGGCCGGGTCCAGGTCGGCCAGCACCGCCCCCATCTCCAGGTCGTCGCTGAGCACCAGGCCGTCGTAGCCCATTTCCTGGCGCAGCAGGCCGGTGATCACCGCCGGCGACAGGGAGGCCGGATTGGCGGGGTCCAGGCTCTCGAAGACCGCGTGGCAGACCATCACCCCGGCCACCCCGGCCCGGATGGCCCGGGTAAAGGGCGGCAGTTCCATGGCCGCCAGCTCGGCCCGGCTCAGGCTCACCCGGGGGCGCTCGCGGTGGGTGTCCAGGGTGGTGCGCCCCAGGCCGGGGAAGTGCTTGGCGCAGGCCAGGCAGCCGGTGTCCTGCAGGCCCTGGATGAAGGCCGCGCCCAGCTCGCCCACCCGGACCGGGTCCCGGCCCAGGCTGCGCTTCTCCTGCACCCCGTCGGCGATGCCGTGTACGTCCAGCACCGGGGCCAGGTCCCAGTTGAAGCCGGCGGTCAGGAGCTCCGCCCCCATCCGCGCCCCTTGGGCGCGCAGGACCTCGGGGTCGTCGCTGGCCCCCAATTCGGGCAGGCCCGGTCCGTCGGTGAAGGGGGCCTTGAGCCGGGCCACCACCCCGCCCTCCTGGTCCACCATCACGAAGGGGACCGGCCGGCCGGCCTGGCGGGCGGCCTGGTGCAGGCGGCGGTTCTGGGCCCAGACCTGCTCCGGGCTTTCGATGTTGCGGGCGAAGAGGATCACCCCGCCCAGGCCGTGGCGGCCCACCAACTCGGCGGCCTCGTCCAGGTCGTCGAAGCCGGCCACCAGGGATTGGGCCAGGATGTCGCGCAGTTGTTCGCGTTTCATTGCGCCGGCTGCCCCAGGCGTTGCAGGTAGCGCTTGCGCCCGCCGGGGGGGTTCTCGCCCCGGGCCAGGGCCTCGTCGTAGGCGTCGGGATAGTGGCTCTCGGCGTACTTCTGCTCGTAGCTGCGGAAGACGGTGTAGCCCTTGAAATCCAGGCTGAAGGTCAGGGTGTCGCGCCAGTTCTCGTTGAACAGCACCGCCAGGGGCACCTTCCACTCCACCCGGCCGCCCTGGCGGCTGGTGGCGGCCTCCACCCGGCTGTGGCCCAGGATCAGGGGCCGGGCCAGCTCCGCCTTGCCCGGCAGGTTCACCGCGAAGGTCAGGTAATGGCCGGCCAGGCTGCGCGCCCGCAGGTCCCGGGCCCGCTGCGCGGCCAGGCTCTCGCGGGTGGGTTTGGCCTGGCGCTCCTCCAGCTGCACCCCGGGCAGGACCTCGCGGTCGGGCAGGTCGCCCTCGGCCATCTCCATCTTCACGGTCAGGCGATAGGTGTAGTTGCCCAGGCCCACCACCCCGGTGCCGATCTCGTCCACCCGGATGATCATCCGCCGGGCGGCCAGGTCGTCCAGGAAGTCGTAGGAGGTCTTTTCCCGCACCAGCAGCCGGCCGTCGCGCTCCTGGCGCTCGCGGGCGGGCACCGGCAGCACGATGGTGTCCAGGTGGTCGAGGCCCTGGCCGGCGGCCATCTCGGCCGGCAGCTCCAGGCTCACCTCCAGGGCGCCCTTGCCGGTCTCGCTCAGGGACATCTCCACGGTGTAGTCGAAACAGCCGTACAGGCCGGCCAGCAGGAGCCCCGCCAGCAGGCAGCCAACGGCCTTTTTGGTCCACGCGCGCGTCATATCGCCTCCCCGGCCCCCGGGGGCCCCTGTCCGCGTGCCACCATCATGACCGGGGCCGGGGCCAGGGTCAAGACCAGGGGGCCGGCTTTGCCTGGCAACCGGACCTCCCTTGTGCTAACCTTCCCTCCCAGCTAACAAAAGGTGACCGCCCATGAACGCCATGGTCCTGGCCGCCGGACTGGGCACCCGCCTTTTGCCCTTGACCGGCCGCCGCCCCAAATGCCTGATGCCGGTGATGAACCGCCCCCTGCTGGGCTGGTGGCTGGCGCGTCTGGCGGCTTGGGGAGCGGCCCGGGCGGTGGTCAACACCCACCACCTGGCCCCCCTGGTGCGGGCCTGGCTGGCCGAATATCATTCAGCCGGCCTGGAGGTACGGGAGAGCCACGAACCCCTGATCCTGGGCACCGGCGGGGGGCTGGTGGCGGCCCGGGAGTCCCTGGGGCCGCAGCCCTTCCTGCTGGTCAACTCCGACGTGCTGGCGGCCGACGATCTGCGCCCCCTCCTGGCCCACCGCGCGGAGACCGACGCCCTCGCGGTGCTGGGCCTGGTGGACGATCCCCGTTTCAACACCGTGGCCCTGGATGGCCAGGGCCGGGTGCTGGGCTTCCAGGGCCAGGACCTGCCGGCCGAACCGGCATTTTGGCGGACCTACGCCGGGCTGGCCGCATTGCACCCTAATCTGCTAGATTATCTGCCAGCCGCTGGGTTCAGCACCCTGGTGGAAGGCCTCAGCGCCGCCCTGGCCGCCGGCCGCTTGGTGCGCGGCCTGGCCCTGCCCGGCTTCTGGGACGACCTGGGCACCCCGGAGCACCTCCTGGCCCTGCACCACCGCCTGATCCAGGACCCGCCCCCGGGGCTCCGGGACCTGGCCCCGGCCGGGCCGCTGGTCCGGGGAGACGGGTCCCTGATCGACCCCGCAGCCCGGATCGAGGGCTTCTGCGTGCTGGGCCAAAACGCCCGCCTGGAGGCCGGGGCCTTGGTCCGGGACAGCCTGCTCCTGCCCGGGGCGGTGGTCACGGCCGGGGCCCGGGTGTCCGGGGCGGTGCTGGGCGACGGCTTCGTGGCCCGGGGCGAGATCGTGGGAGGGGCTCATGCCTGAAACAGAGCACAGCGCCTTGGCCGCCTGGGCCCGCGCGGTCTGGCCCGGGGGAGACCCCGGCCCGCTCGGGGCCGAGCCCATCACCCCGGACGGCTCCGCCCGCCAGTTCCTGCGTCTGACCGCCCCGGACCTGAGCCTGGTGGCCATGGCCAACCCCGACAACCCGCCCGAGAACCGGGCCTGGCTGGGCCTGGCCCGGCACCTGGGCGACCTGGGCCTGCCGGTGGCCCAGGTGGTGGCCCTGGACCCGGAGGGCGGACGTTTTTTGATGGAGGACCTGGGCCGCACCAGCCTGCAACAGGCGGCCCTGGCCCTGGAGGGCGAGCCCGAGGCCCTGCTCCGGCTTTACGAGCCGGTGCTGGCCATGCTGGCCCTGATGCAGGCCAGCGCCGGTCACGACCTGGACACCTCGCTGTGCTTCGACGGCCCCCGCCTGGACGGCCAGTTCCTTTTCGCCCGCGAGGCCGGCTATTTCCTGACCCAGTTCGTGACCGGGGCCTGCGGCCTGGCCCCGGAGACCTGGCCGGCCAACCTGCTGGACGAGCTGCGCGAGCTCTCGCGCCTGGCCGGACGGGCCCGGCCCGACGGCTTCGTGCACCGCGACTTCCAGAGCCGCAACATCATCCATCAGGACGGCCGGGTGGGCCTGGTGGATTTCCAGGGCGGCCGCCTGGGGCCGGCCCAGTACGACCTGGCCTCCCTGGTCAACGACCCCTACGTGGACCTGCCCTGGGAGCTGCGCCAGCGCCTGCTGGAGCGCTACCTGGCCATCCGCGCCCCCCTGGGCGGCCTGGACCCGGCCCGCTTCCGGGCCGGCTGGCCCTACGTGGCCCTGTCGCGTATCATGCAGGCCCTGGGGGCCTACGCCTTCCTCAGCCGCGAGAAGGGCAAGACCCACTTCGCCGCCTACGCCGCCCCGGCCCTGGCCACCCTGCGCCGCCTGGCCGCCGCGCCGGAGCTGGCCTCCTTCCCGGCCCTGGGCCGCTTATTGGAGATGATCCCCGCCAACCCGCCGGTCGAGGCCCTGCGCCCCCGGGAGGACAACGCCGCATGACCCCCATCGTGGCCATCGTGGGCCGGCCCAACACCGGCAAATCCACGCTCTTCAACCGCCTGACCCGCAGCCGCCAGGCCCTGGTGGACGACCTGCCCGGCGTCACCCGCGACCGTCTCTATGGCACGGTGGTCTGGGACGAGCGGCGCTTCAACCTGATCGACACCGGCGGCTTCGATCCCCCGGCCGACCAGGCCTTTGCCGCCGAGGTCCACGCCCAGATCGAGTTGGCCCTGGCCGAGGCCGACCTGGTGCTCTTCCTGGCTGACGGCAAGGCCGGGCTCTCCCCGGCCGACCAGGAGGTGGCCCGCCGCCTGCGCCGGGTGGACAAGCCGGTGATCTACGCCGTGAACAAGGTGGACGGGGCCGAAAAGGAGGACGCCGCCCAGGAGTTCCAGGCCCTGGGGGTGGAGCGGCTGCACTTCGTCAGCGCCGCCCATGGCTATGGCCTGCGCGACCTCATGGACGACATCCTGGAGCAACTACCGCCCGAGGAGGAGCCCGAGGTCCCGGCCGAGGGCGAGGACCTGCCCGCCCCGCCGGTGCGGGTGGCCCTGTTGGGCCGGCCCAACGTGGGCAAGTCCAGCCTGCTCAACGCCCTGGTGGGCGGCCCCCGGGTGGTGGTCAGCGACGTGCCCGGCACCACCCGCGACGCCATCGACACCCCCATCAGCCGCGACGGCCAGGAATACGTGCTGATCGACACCGCCGGCATCCGCCGTCAGGGCCGGGTGGACCGGGGCCTGGAAAAGGCCGGGGTCTTCCGCTCCCTGCGCGCGGTGGAGCGCAGCCACGTGGTGGTGGCGGTCATCGACGCCGACGCCGGGCTGGCCGACCAGGACCTGCGCCTGGTGGGCCAGGCCATCACCGCCCAGCGCGCCCTGATCGTGGCCCTGAACAAATGGGACCTCCTGGCCCGGCGGCCCGAGGCCCAGAAGGCCATGGCCGACGCGGTGCAGCGCATCGCCAAGATCGCGCCCTGGGCCCCGGTGCTCAAGCTCAGCGCCAAGACCGGCCGGGGGGTGGACAAGCTGTTGCCCCTGGTGGACCAGGTGTATGAAGAGTACGGCACCCGCCTGGGCACCTCGCCCCTGAACCAGGCCCTGGAGGCCCTGACCGAGCGTCACCACCCGCCCATGGTCAAGGGTCGCCGGATCAAATTTTTCTACGCCACCCAGGTGGGAGTGCGCCCGCCCCGGGTGGTGGCCTTTGTCAACGACCCGGAGGCGGTGCACTTTTCCTACCGTCGCTATCTGCTTAACGGCCTGCGGGAGGCCATGGGCCTGACCAAGGCTCCGCTGGTGCTGGAGTTCCGTCCCCGCACCGGCCGGCGCGAGCGCGGGGCCCGCACTTGACAACCTATGGTGATCCGGTTAATTTTTAAGACTCTTTTGCCCTGATCTGAGTGGGGGTCAATCATGTTGTCGATAGCCAGCGCCAGCCTGAAGAACTCCCTGGCCGTGGTCGAAGCCTTTGGCCAGAGCGGATTGCCGCTCGTGGTGCAGGCGGCCAGCCTCATCGCCCAGGGCTTCGCCCAGGGCAACAAGCTGATGGTCTTTGGCAATGGCGGCTCGGCCGCCGACGCCCAGCACATGGCCGGGGAATTCGTCAACCGTTTCCAGATGGAGCGCCCCAACCTGCCCGCCCTGGCGCTCAACACCGACACCAGCGTGCTGACCGCCATCGGCAACGACTATTCCTTTGACGAAGTCTTCTCCCGCCAGATCAAGGCCTTGGGCAACCAGGGCGACCTGGCCCTGGCCATCAGCACCAGCGGCCGCTCGCCCAACGTCATCAAGGCCCTGGCCGCCGCCCGGGAAAAGGGCATGGTCACCTTGGGGCTCACCGGGCGCGAGGGCGGCGACATGCTCGGCCTGTGCGAGTTGCTGATCCGGGTTCCCAGCGACGACACCCCGCGGATCCAGGAAGTTCACGCCCTGGTCATCCACATCCTCTGTGAGTTGGTGGATCTAAACCTCTTCGGACGCTCTAAATGAAACCCACTCCCATTGACCTGAACGCCCTGCGTCTGACCGACCTGGACGTCAGGCAGTCCAAGGTCCAAAGCGCCATGCTGGGCAAGCCCTGGCAGGCTGGCGGAAGCTTTAGCGAATTCATCAACCGCCTGCCCCGGGTGCTGGCCGCCGACGACCTGCGCGCGGTGGCCGACGCCATGGCCGCCGCCCGGCGGGCCGGCCGCCCGGTGATCCTGGCCATGGGCGCCCACGTGATCAAGGTCGGCCTCTCGCCCCTGATCATCGAGGCCATGAACCGGGGCCTCATCACCGGCCTGGCCCTGAACGGGGCCGGCATGGTCCACGACGTGGAGATGGCCCTGGCCGGGCGCACCAGCGAGGACGTGGCCGAGGCCCTGGCCGACGGCAGCTTCGGCACCGCCCGCCAGACCGGCGAGTTCATCAACCGGGCCGTGGCCGGCGAACCCGCCCTGGGCCTGGGCGCGGTGGTGGGCCGGGCCTTGGCCCAGGCCGCCCCGCCCTGCCTGGAGCTGTCGCTCCTGGCCGCCTGCCACCGCCTGGGCCTGCCGGCCTCGGTGCACGTCAGCCTGGGGGCGGACATCATCCACATGCACCCCAGCTTCGACGGCGCGGCCACCGGCCAGGCCAGCCACGTGGACTTCCGCCTGCTCACCGCCCAGGTGGCCGAGCTCAAGGGCGGGGTCTACCTCAACGTGGGTTCGGCGGTGATGCTGCCCGAGGTCTTCCTGAAGGCCCTGTCCGCGGCGCGCAACCTGGGCCACCAGGTCAAGGACTTCACCACCGTGAACATGGACATGATCCGCCACTACCGGCCGCTGACCAACGTGGTCCAGCGCCCGGTGCTCACCGGCGGGCGCGGGTTGAACATCACCGGCCACCACGAGATCAACCTGCCGCTGTTGCTGGCCATGGTGGTGGAGGGCCTGGAGCGGGCCTAGGACCCGGGGTCCGCTCCGTCCGCCCCCTGCCGGGGCGGGGGTTGCCAGGGACGCGCGGCGGGCTTATCTTGAAGGCCTGACGCCGTCCAACCCAAATCCCATGCGGCGGGCCGACCGCCCGAGGTGATGACATGCCAATCTATGAATATCACTGCAACAAGTGCGGCCAGGACTTCGAGACCCTGGTGATGCGCTCCGACGAGTCGGTCTGCTGCCCCGGCTGCGAGAGCCCCAAGGTCCAGCGCCTGATGAGCGGCTTCGCCCATAAGAGCGAGGGCGGCAAGATGGTCAGCAGCCACTCCGGCTGCGCCTCCTGCGCCGGCGGCTCCTGCGCCACCTGTCATTAGCCCCATGCCCAACCTCACTATCGCCACCCGGGGCAGCCAGTTGGCCCTGGCCCAGGCCCGTTGGGTGGCCGGACGTTTGGAGGAGCTGGAGCCCGGGCTCAAGGTCGAACTGCTGGTGATCAAGACCACCGGCGACAAGATCCTGGACGCGCCCCTGGCCCAGGTCGGCGGCAAGGGCTTGTTCGTCAAGGAGATCGAGGACGCGCTCCTGGACGGGCGGGCCGACCTGGCCGTGCATTCCATGAAGGACGTGCCCAGCGAGCTGCCCGAGGGCCTGTCCCTGGCCGCGGTCAGCCGACGCGAGGACCCCCGCGACGTGCTGGTGGGTCGTCATCCCGGCGGCCTGGAGGGCCTGCCCCAGGGGGGCCGGGTGGGCACCAGCAGCCTGCGCCGCCAGGCCCAGCTCTTGGCCCTGCGGCCGGACCTGGTGATCGAGCCCCTGCGCGGCAACGTGGAGACCCGCCTGCGCAAGCTGGAGGAGCTGAAGCTGGACGCGGTGGTCCTGGCCGCGGCCGGACTCAACCGCCTGGGGCTCAGCGACTTGCCGGTGCAGCCCCTGGACGCCAACCTGGTCATCCCGGCCGTGGGCCAGGGGGCGTTGGGCCTGGAGTGCCGGGCCGGCGACCCGGCCACCTGCGAGCGGGCCGGCCAGCTCAACCACGTGGACGCCCAGGTCTGCGTGGCCGCCGAGCGCGCCTTCCTGGCCCATCTGGAGGGCGGCTGCCAGGTGCCCATCGCCGGCCACGCGGTGGTGGAGAAATCCATCGTGGTCTTCCGGGGCCTGGTGGCCAGCCTGGACGGCAAAAACGTGATCCGGGGCGAGGGCATCAGCGGCCCCTTCGAGTCGGGCGAGATGGGGGCCCGGGTGGCCGAGGAGATCCTGCAACGCGGCGGGCGCGCCATCCTGGAAGAGGTCTACGGCGCGGCCCCGGCGGGGGAGCCGGCATGAGCGGCAAGGTTTATCTGGTGGGGGCCGGCCCCGGCGACCCCGGTCTGCTGACCCGCAAGGGCGCCGAGGTCCTGGGCCAGGCCCAGGCCGTGGTCTATGACTTCCTGGCCAACCCCGCGCTGCTGGCCCTGGCTCCGCCCCAGGCCCGGGTGATCTACGTGGGCAAGAAGGGCGGCGACCACACCCTGAGCCAGGAGGGCATCAACGACCTGCTGTGCGAGCTGGCGGCCGAGGGCCTGACCGTGGTGCGCCTGAAGGGCGGCGATCCCTTTGTCTTCGGCCGCGGGGGCGAGGAGATGAGCGCCCTGCACGCCCGGGGCCTGGCCTGCGAGGTCATACCCGGGGTCACCAGCGCCATCGCCGCCCCGGCCTACGCCGGCATCCCGGTCACCGACCGCCGCTGCACCACCGAGGTGGCCTTTGTCACCGGCCACGAGGACCCGGGCAAGCCCGCCTCCACCATCAAGTGGCAGGCCCTGGCCCAGATCGGCAGCGTGATCTTCCTGATGGGGGTCAAGAACCTGCCCGAGATCTGCCGCCAGCTCATGGCCCATGGCCGCGCCCCCGAGACCCCGGCCGCCGCCATCCGCTGGGGCACCCTGCCCCGCCAGGAGACGGTCAGCGGCACCCTGGCCACCCTGCCGGACCTGGTGGCCGCCGCCGGCCTGAAGCCCCCGGCCATCACCGTGGTGGGCGAGGTGGTGGGTCTGCGGGAAGAGCTGGCCTGGTTCGACCGCCTGCCGCTCTTTGGCCGGCGCATCCTGGTCACCCGCGCCCGCCAGCAGGCCAGCCGCCTGACCGGCGCCCTGGCCGAGTTGGGGGCCGAGGTGGTGGAGATCCCCACCATCGACCTGCTGCCGCCCAGCGACCCCGCCCCCCTGGAGGCCGCCGTGGCCCGGGCCGGCGAATACCACTGGATCCTCTTCACCAGCCAGAACGGAGTGGAGGCCTTCTTCGCCAGCCTGGCCCGCCAGGGCAAGGACGCCCGCTTCCTGCACGGGGCCAAGCTGGGAGCCATCGGCCCGGCCACCGCCCAGGCCTTGCGCGACCGGGGCCTGGTCCCCGAGCTGACCGCGCGCGACTTCGTGGCCGAGGGCCTTCTGGACGCCCTGCAGGGCGAGGACCTGGCCGGCAAGCGGGTGCTGCTGCCCCGGGCGCAACAGGCCCGGGAGGTGCTGCCCGAGACCCTGCGGGCCTGGGGCGCGGTGGTGGAGGTGGTGGCCGCCTATCGCACCGCGCCGCCGGCCGAGGCCGGCCAGCGCCTGGCCCAGGCCCTGGCCGAGGGCCTGGACGTCCTGACCTTCACCGCCAGCAGCACGGTCAAGAACTTCATGGCCCTGCTGGGGCCGGAAGACCGTCAGCGCGTGGGAGGCGTTTTCCCCCCACATGTGCAGCCAGCGGGAACCG
>CALERA010000263.1 GCA_937908275.1 uncultured Desulfarculaceae bacterium
GCGAACACCCAGGCCGCGACCTCGGTGTAGAACGCCAGGATCAGGTAGGCGGCCGAGGCCACCAGGAACGGACCCCCGGCCAGGCCGTCCAGGCCGTCGGTGAGGTTGACCGCGTTGCTGGTGCCCACCAGGATGAAGACCGCCAGGGGGAGGTATCCCCAGCCCAGGTCCGGGGTGATGAACTTGAGGAAGGGCACCGCCAGTTGGGTGTTGTAGCCCGGGTGCAGGTAGAGGGCTAGGGCCCCGGCGCAGCCCACCGCCACCTGGGCCAGGAACTTCTGGCGGGCGCTGAGGCCGCCCTCGTTGCGCTTGGCGATCTTCTTCAGGTAGTCGTCGGCAAAGCCGATGGCCCCATAGGCCAGGGTGATCAGCAGGACCAGCCAGAGATAGAAGTTGGTCAGGTCGCCCCAGAGCAAGGAGGAGACCGTAACCGAGAACAGGATCAGCAGCCCGCCCATGGTGGGGGTGCCGGCCTTGGCCAGGTGGCTCTTGGGGCCCAGTTCGCGGATGTGCTGGCCGATCTGGAGCTGGCGCAGCTTGCGGATCAGCCAGGGACCCAGCAGCAGGGCGATGACCAGGGCGGTCAGGGTGGCCCAGATGGTGCGGAAGCTGATATAGCGGAAGACGTTGAACCCGGCCAGGACGTCCCGCAGGGGATAGAGGAGGTGGTACAGCATCAGGCCATCTCCCCCGTGGTCAGGGCCTTGACCACCCGCTCCATGCCCATGGAGCGCGAGCCCTTGACCAGCACCACCTCGTCCTCCTCGAAGCGCTCCTGGGCCGCCTCGATCAGCTCCAGGCGATCGCCGAAGGCCAGGGCCGCCTCGGCCGACAGGCCGCCCTCGCGCGCCCCGGCCGCCACCTCGTCCGCCTGCTCGCCCAGGGCCATGACCAGACGGCAGCCAGCCTCGGCCGCCCGACGGCCGCAGTCGCGGTGCAACTGGGGCGAGGTCGGCCCCAACTCCAGCATGTCGCCCAGGATCAGGCCCCTGGGCCGCCCTCCGGCCACGTCATTCAGGGCGGCCAGGCCGGCGGCCAGGGAGGCGGGGTTGGCGTTGTAGGTGTCGTCCAGCACCCAGAAGCCGAAGAATCCGCGCTTGAGCTCCAGGCGGCCCTTGACCGGGGCGAACTCCTCCAGGCCCTCCCGGATGGCGGCCCCATCCTGGCCCATGACCAGGGCCGCGGCCGCCGCCGCGCAGGCGTTCATGACGTTGTGCCGGCCCGGGGCGGCCAGGCGCACCCGGATCGGCGGCTCGCCCGGCAGCCAGAGGCTGAAGGCCAGGCGGCCGCCCAGGGCGTTGATGTCGCCGCAGCGCACCATGGCCGCCTCGTGGCTGCCAAAGGTCACCACCCGGCAGTCCAGGTCGTTGGCCCAGGGGGACAGCCAGGGATCGTCCAGGTTCACCACCGCGGTGGCGTTGGGGTCCAGGCCCCGGAACAGCTCGGTCTTGGCGCTGGCGATGTTGGCCATGGAGCCCAGGGGGCCCAGGTGGGCCGGGCCGATGTTGGTGACCAGCCCCACCTCGGGCGCGGCGATCTCGGTCAGGCGCTCGATCTCGCCCAGGGCGCTCATGCCCATCTCCACCACGCAGGCGGTGTGCTCCGGCTTCAGGCCCAGCAGGGTCAGGGGCAGGCCAATCAGGTTGTTGAGGTTGCCCTTGGTCTTGAGCACCCGGTGGCGTTTTTGCAGGATGGCGGCCAGCATCTCCTTGGTGCTGGTCTTGCCGTTGCTGCCGGTCAGCCCGGCCACGATGGCGCTCTGCTCCCGCCGCCAGGCCCCGGCCAGGTCGCCCAGGGCGCGCAGGGTGTTGGGCGTCCGCAGCAGGCAGGCCCCGGCCAGGTCCGACGGGGCCTCAAAGTCGTCCCGCACCAGGGCGGCGGCCGCTCCGTCGGCCAGAGCTTTTTGCACGAAGTCGTGGCCATCGAAATTGGGTCCGGCCAGGGCCACGAAGAGTTGTCCCGGCGCGATGACCCGCGAGTCGGTGCCCACCCCGGTCAGGGCTTCGGCCGGGGGCGGGCCGCTGACGCTGGCCCCGGTGGCCTGGCGCACGAACTCGATGGTCAGGCTAGCCACGGGACCTCTCCCGAGCCGCGCGCTTGGCCAGCGCCAGGCCGGCCTGCTCGCGGTCGTCGAAATGGCGCTTCTCCCGCCCGATCACCTGATAGTCCTCGTGCCCCTTGCCGGCGATGACCACCACGTCGCCCGGACCGGCGGCCATGATCGCCCGCTCGATGGCCCGGGCCCGGTCCGGCTCGCGCACGAAGGACTGGGGCCGGGCATCGGCCAGGCGCTGGGCCAGCCTGCTGCCGGCCGCCAGCAGGCCGGGCTGGATCATGTCCATGATCGCCTCGGGGTCCTCGCTGCGGGGGTTGTCGCTGGTCAGCACCGCCAGGTCGGCCAGTTCGCCCACCGCCCGGCCCATCAGGGGCCGCTTGCCGTGGTCGCGGTCGCCGCCGGCCCCGAAGACGCAATAGAGCTGCCCGGGGGTCAGGGGTTTCAAGGTGCCCAGGGCGTTGCGCAGGGCGTCGTCGGTGTGGGCATAGTCCACGAAGACCGCCGGGGAGCCGGAGGCCGGGGACGGCACCCGCTCCAGCCGGCCGGGGACCCCGGTCAGGTCGGCCAGGCCGGAGCCCACGTCCGCGCCCTTCAGGCCCAGGGCCAGGCCGGCCGCCGCCGCGCCCAGGAGGTTCTGGACGTTGTAGCGCCCCACCAGGGGGGTGGCGGCCAGGAAATCGCCGCCCGGCCAGATCACCCGGCAGACCCCGCCGTCCAGGCCCAGGATCACGTCCTCGGCTCGCACCATGGCCGGGTGGTCCAGGGCGTAGGTCCAGACCTCGATGCCCCGCTCGGCGGCCTCGCGGGCCAAATCCTCGCCCCGGGGATCGTCCAGACAGATCACGGCCTTGGGCTTCTTGCCCATCGCGGCCGAATCCGGCAGCAGGCGGGAGAAGAGCAGGCGTTTGGCCTCGTAGTAGCTGGCCAGGTCGCCGTGATAATCCAGGTGGTCCCGGCTCAGGTTGGTGAAGACCCCCAGGTCCAGGGCCACGCCGTCGGCCCGGTGCTGCACCAGGGCGTGGCTGGAGATTTCCATCACCACCTGGTCCACGCCATTGGCCAGCATCTGGGACAGCAGCGCTTGCAGCTCCAACGGTTCGGGCGTGGTCATGGCCGCCGGCCGGTCCACCGCGCCGTAGCGCACCCGCACCGTGCCGATCAGGCCCACCGGACCCCGCACCGCCAGGACCGACTCGATCAGGTGGCTGACCGTGGTCTTGCCGTTGGTGCCGGTCACCCCCACCGCGACCATGCTGCGCGAGGGCTCGCCGAACCAGCGCGCGGCCAGCAGGGCCAGGGCCCGGCGGGCGTCGGGCACCACCACCTGGCAGGCGTCTCCCGTCTCGGTCGCCACCCGCTCCACCAACAGACAGACCGCCCCGGCTTTCAGCGCGGCCGGCACAAAATCGTGCCCATCCGCCGCGGTCCCGGGCAAGGCCGCGAAGAGGCCGCCGTCCTGCACCTGGCGGGAATCGCAGGTCAAGCCGGTCAGCTTCCCGCTGGGGGGCTGGCCGATCAGCTGGTGGTCGGGCAGAATTTCGAGCAGGAAATCCAGTTTCATCAAGCGCCTCCCTCGGCAGGGCTCATGGTCAGGTGCAGGCTGCCGCCCGGGAGTAGCGGCGCGCCGGGGGCCGGGTCCTGGCTGGTGACCCGCCCCCAACCGTTGAGCGTGAGGGGCAGGCGATGCTCCTGGGCCAGGCGCAGGACCTGGCGCAGGCTGTGGCCCCGCAGGTCCGGCACCCGCCCGGCGGCCAACTCCGGGGTCGGGTCCTTGGGCGCGGGCGGGGCCATGCGCCCGGTGGCCGGGGCGCTGCGCTTGACCAGCAGGCTGCCCGGAGCCGGGGGTTGGACCTCCAGGGTCTCCAGGGCGGCCCGGGCGATGGTGGCCCAGGCCGGGCCGGCCACCACGCCGCCGTAGTGTTGCCCCCGGGGGGTGTCGATCAAGACCAGGATGGCGGCCTTGGGGTCGTCGGCCGGCAGGAAGCCGGTGAACAGGGCCAGGTAGTCGCTCTGGGAATAGCCGCCCTTGGGGTCCAGCTTCTGGGCGGTGCCGGTCTTGCCGGCCACGCTGTAGGGCTCCACCCGGG
>CALERA010000264.1 GCA_937908275.1 uncultured Desulfarculaceae bacterium
CTACAAGACCCACACCATCCTGGGCAAGACCTTCGACCCGGCCAAGCCCGAGGAGTACCTGAACAGCTTCGCCATCAAGCGTTCCTAGCGACAACCGGCCCATTCCGCCAGCGGTCGGGCCGTGGCAACCCTGCATCCAGGGTGATCAACCGAGTCCGAATTGGTTGCCACGGCCCGGCCGGCGGACCTGGCCCCGGCCGGATCCGCGGGGGAGCCGCCCGCCCCGGAGCCGGGGCAAACCGACAAAGGTGATTCGCCATGACCTCCAGCAGCGAAGTGATCTCCCCGGGCAGTCTGGCCGCGGTGACCGCCGAGCCCGGCGTCGCCCCCCCGGCGGCCTCTTCCCCGGCCCGGACCGCCAGCCCGGACCCCGGCCCCGGCCGCCCCGGCTGGGTCCAGAGCGCCAACGGCGCGCTCAAGGACAACTGGGTCCTGCTCAGCCTGTTGTGCCTGGCCATCTTCCTGGCCATCTGGCAGTTCTACACCGCCGCCACCAAGGCCCTGCCCGGCCCCTGGGAGGTGGCGCAGAAATCCTGGTTCTTCCTCTCCGACCCCTTTTATGACAACGGCCCCAACGACCAGGGCATCGGCATCCTGATCGGCTACAGCCTGATGCGCCTGTCCCTGGGCTTCATCTGCGGCTCCACGGTGGCCATCATCCTGGGGGTGGTCCTGGGCCTGAACCGCACCCTGTACAAGGCCCTGAACCCCTACATCCAAGTGCTGCGCGCCATCTCGCCCATCGCCTGGATGCCCCTGCTGCTTTACAGCGTGCAGGACAGCGGCTGGACCGCGCTCCTGGTGGTCTTCATGGCCAGCGTCTGGCCCACCCTGGCCAACACCGCCTTTGGCGTGAACAACATCAAGAAGGAATACCTCAACGTGGCCGCCATCCTGCAAATGCCGATGCTGGCCAAGGTCTTCCGGGTGATCCTGCCCGGGGCCGGCCCGGCCATAGTGGCCGGCCTGCGCATCAGCATGGGCAGCGCCTGGGTGGCCATCGTGCCGGCCGAGGCCTTGTTGGGCTCCCTGGGCCTGGGCTACTTCGTCTGGAACGAGTGGAACAACCTGGACATCGGCAACGTGATCTTCGCCATCCTGGTCATCGGCATGGTGGGCGTGGTGCTGGACCTGTTGTTCAACCGCCTGGCCAAGGTCCTGGCCTACACCGACTGATCCGCCAGCGGGCGCTAAGGAGGACGATCGTGAAGGTTCCCCTGCTGCGGGTGGAAAACGTCAGCAAACTCTTCTACATCCCGGCCAAGAAGAGCGACTACTGCGTCTTCGACCAGGTGTCGCTGGCGGTGGAGGAAAAGGAGTTCGTGGCGGTGCTGGGCCATTCCGGCTGCGGCAAGTCCACCCTGCTCAACATCATCGCCGGCATCGACCGGGCCAACTCCGGCTATGTCTTCCTGGACGGCAAGGAGACCAACCAGCCCGGCATCGACCGGATGGTGGTCTTCCAGAATTTTGCCCTGATGCCCTGGCTCACGGTCAGCGGCAACATCCGCCTGGCGGTCAAGGCTGCCTTCCCGCAATGGACCAAGGACCAGATCGAGGAGCGGGTGCGCAAGTACGTGGAGATGGTGGGTCTCAAGGGCGCGGAGCACAAGCGCCCGGCCGAGCTCTCCGGCGGCATGCGCCAGCGGGTGGGCCTGGCCCGGGCCTTCTCGGTCAACCCCCGCATCATGCTCCTGGACGAGCCCTTCGCCCAGATCGACGCCCTGACCCGGGGCGTGATCCAGGAGGAGCTGGTCCGGATGTGGGGCGACACCGGCATCACCATCTTCATGGTCACCCACGACGTGGACGAGGCGGTGCTGCTTTCCGACCGCATCCTGTTGATGACTCCCGGGCCTCACGCCCGCATCGCCCAGGAGATCAAGGTGGACCTGCCCCGGCCCCGCACCCGGGCCCATCTGGTGGAGGATCAGCGCTTCCACGACCTGCGCCAGCGCATCGTGGACTTTTTGACCATGAAACACGCCGCCTGATCCGGCTCCCCTTGCTCCCTGCCGCCCCGGCGCGGGCGGGCTCCCCTCACTCCGGGAACCCGCCCGCGCGTCTTTTTTGATCCCGCCCTCCCCTCCCAGACTTGTCCCGCTTAGTGGAACGCCCCCCTTGACAAACCGGCACGGGAGGCGGTAATTAATTATTATCTGAACTTGATGTTCACTATTTGAACAGGATCAAGCTCGTGGCCAGCAGTCTCAAGGGAAACAAAACCATCGAAAAGACCATCCGGGTCTTGGATTGTTTCAGCTTCGAACGCCAGCGCCTGAGCCTGGGCGAGTTGGTCCAGTGCACCGGCCTGCCCCGGGCCACCCTCTACCGCACCGTCAATCCCTTGCTGGAATCCGGCTACCTCCACCAGGACCCGGTGGACAACCGTTACAGCCTGGGACTCAAGATCTTCCAGTTGGGCCACGTGGCCCAGGCCGGTTTTGATCTCTCCGGCCAGCTGACCCGCCATCTGGACCAGTTGGCCGCGCAACTGCCCTACACCCTCATCGTGGGCCTGTTGCGCGAGGACCGGCTGGTCTATATCGACAAGCGCGAGGAGAACCACGACGGCCTCAAGGTGGGCTCCCAAGTGGGCCTGACCCGCCAGCCCTGGTATGGCCTGCTGGGCAAGCTGCTCCTGTCCTTCGTGCCCCGGGCCGAGGCGCGTCACCTGCTCACCACCTACCCGCCCGAGTTCTGGGAAGGCCGCTCCGGGGTCGCCCTGGAGGAGATGCTGGCCAGCCTGGAGCAGGTCCGGGCCCAGGGCTACGCCGTGGCCGTGGACGAGACCGCCCCCGGCATCTCCGGCGTGGGCTTCCCGATCTTCGACCAACGCCCCGACCGGGCCGCGGCCGGCCTCCTGGTGCTGGTGCCCACGGTGCAGTTCACCCCCGAGGTGAGGGAGCGCTGCCTGGTCCTGGCCCGGGAATGCCCCCAGGAGATTTCCCGCCGCCTGGGCGCCCGCGCCCCCCAACCCACGCGCGCCAACCCGGCGGCGGTCACCCCCTAACCATCGTCAGCAGCAAGGAGCATCCAGCGTGCATTTCATCGTCAAGCCATCCAACCTCAACGGCACCACCCGGATTCCGGGCAACAAGTCCGCCAGCGCCCGGGCCATCGTGCTGGGCGGCCTGGCCGAGGGCGTATCGCGCATCGGCAACCCCCTGCCCGGAGTGGACAGCTTCTCGATCGTGGGCATGATGCGGGCCCTGGGGGCCAAGATCGACACCTCCAATCCCGCCCAGTGGGTCTTCGAGGGCGTGGGCAACCGGCCCCAGACGCCGGCCTGCGTGCTGGACGCCGGCAACTCCGGCACCGGCTACTACCTGCTGGCGGCCGTCGCCGCCCTGATCGAGGGCTGCTCGGTGATCAGCGGCGACTACCAGATCTGCCGCCGCCCGGCCCAGCCCCTGATCGACGCCCTGAACGACCTGGGGGCCTCGGTCTTCTCCACCCGCAACGCCGGCATCGCGCCCCTGGTCATCAAGGGACCCATGAAGGGCGGACGCACCAAGCTGCCGGGGGTGAACTCCCAGTGGCTCAGCCCCCTGCTCATCGCCGGGGCCCTGACCCCGGAAGGGGTGACGGTGCTGGAGGATGACCTGATGGAGCGACCCTACGTCAACATGACCATGGGCTGGATGCAGCGCTTCGGGGCCACCTGCCGCCACCGCGACTACGAGGAGTTCACCATCCCCGGCGGCCAGAAGTACACCGCCTGCGAGGCGGTGGTGCCGGCGGATTGGGGCAGCTCGGGCTATCCCATGGTGGCGGCGGCCATCACCGACTCCAAGGTCACCTTCGTGGGCATGGACCCCGACGACTTCGCCGGCGAGAAGGCCTATCCCCACATCATCAAGGCCATGGGCGGCAACGTCAGCTTTGCCGACGGCGGCCGCACCGTGACCATCGAGGGCGGCAACGAGCTGCACGGCATCGAGATCGACTGCTCCGGCACCCCGGACGCGGTGCCGGCCCTGGCCGCCCTGGCCTGCAAGGCCAAGGGCAAGACGGTGCTGAACCACATCGCCGCCAGCCGCCTGAAGGAGACCGACCGCACCCGGTCGATCATGGAGGAGCTGACCAAGATGGGCGGGCGCTTCGAGGAGACCCCGGACAGCCTGACCATCTACCAGTCCGACCTCAAGGGCGCGCGCATCGATGGGCGCCACGACCACCGCATCGTCATGGCCAGCGCCGTGGCGGCCCTGATCGCCAAGGGCGAGACCGTGATCGGCGACGCCGAGTACGTGGCGGTGTCCTTCCCCAATTTCCATGAGATCTTCACGACTCTGGGGGCGGACATCCAGAAGGTGGAGCAGGCTTGAATCCGGCGACCCGCGCCTTGATCACCGCCGCCGGCGTCGCGGCCGGCGGCGGTGCAAACCATTACCAGGCTAGGAGGAACGGTCATGCGTAAATCTCTCGCGGTGGTGGCGACGGTCCTGCTGACGGTCGCCCTGGGCGTCGGCGCGGCCGGCGCGGCGGACACCAAGCGCTTTTCCATCGGCACCGCCGGCACCGCCGGCGCGCTCTATCCCATGGGCGTGGCCATGGGCCAGGTGATCACCAAGTACGTGCCCGGCTTCGCCGCCACCGGCGAGGCCACCGCCGCCTCGGTGGAGAACCTGCGCAACCTCAGCTCCGGCAAGATGTGGATGGGCATCTCCCAGTCGGAGATCGCGGCCATGGCCTACAATGGCGAGGGCGACTTCGCCAAGCGCAAGATGGACAACATCCGGGCCATGTTCTCCACCATCTATTCCTACGTGCAGGTCTTCGTGGCCGCCGACAGCCCGGTTAAGTCCATCGCCGACTTCAAGGGCAAGACCGTGGGCGTGGGCCCGGCCGGCAGCGGCGGCGAGATGGCCGCCCGCATGATCCTGGGCTTCTACGGCCTGACCTACAAGGACATCAAGCCCCAGTTCATCCCCGAGACAGAGGCGGTCCAGGCCCTGAAGGACGGCCGCATCGACGGCTTCATGTGCACCCACCCCATCAAGTCGGCGGCCCTGTTGGACCTGACCAACTCCATGACCGTCAAGATGATCCCCCTGAACGACCCGGCCTTCTACCAGCGCTTCCCCTTCTACACCCAGTACACCATCCCGGCCGGGACCTATAAGGGCGTGGACGTCGAGATACAGGTGCCCATCAGCCGCATCGTGATGTACACCACCACCAAGGCCGACTTCAGCACCGACGACGTCTACCACATCATGCAGGCCGTCTGGGACCACCAGGACGAGTGGAACGGCGTGCACGCGGCGGTCAAGAAGCAGGTCCAGCTGGAGGCCGCCCTCAACGAGATCGGCACCCCGCTGCACCCCGGAGCGATCAAGTTCTTCGAGGAGAAGGGCATGAAGATCGATCCCAAGCTGTATCCGCCCGAGTACAAGAAATAGCCCCCCCACCGTCCCGGTCCCTGAACCCGCTTAACGCGGGGGATGGGGCCGGGAAGGTTCCCAGGTCCGCCTGTCTCGACCAAGAACCGCCCGGCTTCACAGGAGCCCTTCCATGTCACCGAGTCCGGAAAACCCCTCCCGCGTCAACCGCATCTTCACCGCCCTGATCTTCCTGGTCTCGGCGCCCCTGACCCTGTTCCACCTCTACCTGGGGGTGGACACCGACCTCAACGTGCTCCAGCAGCGCATCGTGCACGTCTTCGCGATCATGCTGGTCTGGTGTCTCTACAAATGCCGCGACCAACTGACCAGCGGCCGCTGGCTGGGAGGCGGAGCCTATGTCCTGATCCTGGCCCTGGCGGCGGTGGTGGGCGGCTACTACCTGTTCACCTCCGATCCCCAGTCCATCCTGGAGCGGGGGATCATGGGCATCAGCGAGCTGGACGCGCTCGCCGGCCTGGCCCTGCTGGCCCTGGTGCTCCTGACCAGCCAGCAGGCGGTGGGCCTGCCGCTGACCATCATCGCCGGGGCATTCCTGGCCTACGCCCTGCTGGGTCCCTACATGCCCGAGGTGGTGGCCCACAAGGGCTATGACCTGGAGTACATCACCAGCTACCTGGCCTGGACCCTGGAGGGCCTTTTCGGCACCCCCATCGGGGCCTCGGTCTCCTTCGTCAGCCTCTACATCATCTTCGGCGAGCTGTTGGACCAGTTCGGGGCGGGCAAGTTCTTCATCGACATCGCCTACGCCCTGACCGGCCGCATGCGCGGCGGCCCGGCCGAGGCCGCGGTTCTCTCCTCGGCCATGATGGGCTCCATCAACGGCAGCGCGGTGGCCAACGTGGTCACCACCGGCACCTTCACCATCCCCCTGATGAAGCGGGTGGGCTACCAGCCCCACTACGCCGGGGCGGTGGAGGCGGTGGCCTCCACCGGCGGCCAGATCCTGCCCCCGGTGATGGGCGCGGCGGCCTTCGTCATGGCCGACATGACCGGCACCCCCTACGCCAACATCGTGCTGGCCGGCCTGTTGCCGGGCATCCTCTACTACCTCAGCCTGGGCCTGTCGGTCTATCTCCAGGCCGGCAAGCAGGGCCTGAAGGGCGAAAAGCGGGCCGACCTGCCCCGCTTCAAGGAGGTCTTCAGGGCCGGCTACTACCATCTGGTGCCGATCGCGGTCCTGATCTACCTGCTTTTGATCGTGGAGCTGTCGGCCAACTACGCCGCCATCTTCGCCATCGCGGTGCTCCTGGTGGTGGGCATCGTCAAGACCCTGCTCATCGAGCGCCGCTTCCCCCTGCGCGAGATCAAGGACGCCTTTGTCAAGGCGGCGGCCACCACCGCACCGGTGGCGGCGGCCTGCGCCTCGGCCGGCATCGTCATCGGCATCGTGAGCATGACCGGCATCGGGGTCAAGTTCACCCAGATCGTCTTCGATCTCTCGGGCAACAACCTGTTCCTGATGCTCCTGATGGTCATGGCCGCCTGCATCGTGCTGGGCATGGGCCTGCCCTCCACCGCGGCCTACGTCATCGCGGCCACGGTGGGGGCTCCGGCCCTGGTGGAGGCCGGGGTGCCGGCCCTGGCCGCCAACATGTTCGTCTTCTACTTCGCCATCATCTCATTCATCACCCCGCCGGTGGCCATCGCGGCCTACGCCGGGGCGGGCATCGCCAAGTCCAACCCCACCCGCACCGGCTTCACCGCCTTCCGGCTGGGCTTCTCGGGCTTCGTGATCCCCTTCATCTACGTCTATCATCCGGCCCTTCTCATCGTGGACACCCCCACCCTGCCCACCCTGGCCATCCTGGGCCTGTCCCTGCTGGCGGTGGTGCTGATGGCCACCGCCCTGGAGGGCTGGGCCGGACGCCGCCTGAACCCGGTGCTGCGCCTGGCCATGCTGGGCGTGGCCGCCCTGACCATCATGCGCCAGACCAGCCTGAGCCTGTTGGGGGTGGCGGCCGCCCTGGCCATCATCGCCTTGGTCTTCTGGCAGTGGCGCCAGACCCGCGAGGAATAACCTCCCCTTCTCCCAATCCCTCCTGCCTGAAAAAGACGGGGCGACCGGAGCCAAGACTCCGGCCGCCCCGCCGCCCTTCTGCTTCCGCCGGCCCGGGGTCGCCGCGACGCGGCCCCGGGTCCGGTCCTATCCCCGGCCCTGGGGCCGGGCGCGACCCTTCCACCAGAACCAGGCCCCGCCCAGCCAGAACAGCAACGACAGGCCCCAGACCGCCCGGACCCAGACCGGTTGCCCCGCCAGGCCGGGCGCATTGCCGGGCGCCGGCGCGGGCGTCGCGGCCTGGGCCTCCGCCCGCCAATCCAGGCTGGCCTCGGCCCGGTGGCCCTGGCCGTCCTCCAGCACCACCCGGTAGCTCCCCGGGGCGGTGGGCAGCCAGGCGAAGTTGCCCTGCTCGTCGGCATTGCCCACCTGGAAGGTCTGGCCTTGGGGGTCCAGCACCCTCACCTTGGCGTAGCTCATGGCCTCCCCGTCGCTGTACTCCACCCGCACCCAGGCCGCCGGACCGCGTCCGGTCTGGGCCGAGACCCCATGGGCCGCCGCCGGTCCAGCCCAGACCAGACCCAGCGTCAGGGCCAGGGCCGCCAGGGCGCGGGAGGGGCCCCGCCCCGGCCGGGGGCCGGGACGGAGCGAGGGGAGGCGAAATGACCTGAGACTCATTTCAGGTCAAAGGTCAACGCGGCCGAGTGGTAGAACTTGTCGCACTCGGCCGGGTTGCTGAAGGGCGTTTCGTGCTTGGCCAACACCAGCCACAGGCCCGGGTGCCAGGCCTTGACCTTGGCCTGGCCCTGCTTGTCGGTCTTGGCCGCAAAGGCGAAGACGTTGCTCTCGCCACTGAAGCCGGCGAAGGTGGCGAAGATCTGGCAGCCGCCCAGGGGCTTGCCCTCGAACAGCACCTGGATCGGCAGTTCAGCCCCGGCCTTGAGACCGCCCGGGTTGGCCAGGGGCACGATCTCCAGGTTCTGGCCCACCGGCCGGGAGACGTCGCCCAAGGCCTGGCCCAGGTTGATCACCGCCTTGGCGTACTTCACCGAGCGGATGCACTGGGAGGCCCCGGGCACCTGGTTCTTGGGCTTGTCCTGGCTGCCCTCCGGGCTCTTGGTGTACCACTGGGCCTGGCGGCCGCCGACCGCCAGATAGCTGCCCTCGGCCAGGGGCGCGACACTCACGAAGTCCAGCTTCTCGCCGGCCTTGCACTCCACCCGGCCCTTGGCGCCCAGCAGGTAGGCCGGCATTAGTTTTTCGGCCTCGGTGCCCTCGCTGGCCGGGAAGGCGTGGCCATAGCCCACCAGGATGTGGGCCGGCTGGCCCACCTGGGGTTTGTCCAACGTGATCCACATATCGTGCGCCAGGGCCGGAGCCGCCAGCAGGGCGGCGGCCAGGGCCGCGAAAACGACGGCGATAATCTTGCGCATGGAACTTCCTCCTTGGGTTACCAGTCGATGGTCAGGGTGAGATAGGCCGACAAGGGATCGCCGGGGGCGTAGGTCTTCTCGTTGTTGGTGTAGCCCACGTATTCCGAGTACTCGGTGTCAAACAGGTT
Source organism: uncultured Desulfarculaceae bacterium (assembly GCA_937908275.1). Classification (GTDB taxonomy): domain Bacteria; phylum Desulfobacterota; class Desulfarculia; order Desulfarculales; family Desulfarculaceae; genus JACRDC01. The sequence continues at coordinate 8,969 of CALERA010000264.1, forward strand.
GATCAGGTCCAGGGTCAGGCGGTAGCGCCTGTCGAAGCGGTAGGAGACCTGGGCGTCCACGGTCTGGAAGCCGTCGGCCTTGATGGTGTTGGCCGCGTCCACGTTCCAGTCGCTGACCCAGCGGTAGCGCAGCCTGCCGCCCAGGCCCAGCCCGGGTTCGTAGGCCAGTTCGGCGTTGAAGACGTTCTCCGGCACGCTGGCGATGTGGTTGTCCTCGCGCTGGGCGGTGCCGTCGAAGTAGTCGGTGTAGCGGGCGTCGATGTAGGCGTAGTCCAGGTGCAGGCGGACGTGCTTCCAGGGATAGAAGTTCAGTTCCGCCTCCAGGCCCTGGCGGCGGGTGGTGCCGGCGTTCTCCAGGGTGGTGGGATCGTCCAGCTTGGCCTGGAAATCGTCGGTGGTGTCCATCCGCCAGAGGGTGAACCCGAAGTCGGCCCACCTGACCGGCCGGCCGCGCAGACCGCCCTCGTACTGGGTGCGGATGGCCGGGTCCAGATAGGAGCGCTTCCAGAGATCGCGGTCCCGGGGCAGGGCGAAGCCCTTGCCGTAACCGGCGAACAGCTCGTAGTCATTGAAAAGGGTGTAGACCAGGGCCGCCTTGGGGCTGAAGATCTCCGGCCCGCTGCGGTCGTACTGCCCCGAGGGGATGCGCTCGTTGAGTTCGCCGGAGAACATGTCGTAGCGCCCGCCCACCACCAGGCGCAGGGGCTTGAAAATCTGGTAGTTCAGCTCGCTGTAGAGCGCGGTGGTGTAGAGGGTGATATCGAAATCCTGGTACTTGCTGCCCCGGGTGCGGCCGTTGCCCACGGTCAGGTTCCAGCGCTCGCGGTTCTCCTTCTCGTCCATGAAGTCCAGGCCCAGCACGAAGCGGGTCTCCCGCTCCAGCACCTTGCCCAGGTAGTTGTAGGACACCCCGGTGCCCACCACCTCGCGCTGGAAGAAGCGCTCGTCGCCGTAGTTGCTGCCCGCCTTCTGGCTGGAGCTGATCCAGTTCTGGTACCAGCGGGTGAAGTCCTGCTGGTGGGCCCAGGCGTAGAACATCAGCTTGGAGTTCTCGCTCAGCTTGTAGCGGGCGTCCACCCGGCCCTCGCCGCGCTTCTTCTTGCCGCCGTTGACATCGCTGACCGAGCGGCTGGGATTGGAGTCATAGACCGCCTGGGGGATGTAGCCCGGGGAGTCCCAGGTGGAGTTGAAGGCCCGCACGCTCAGGGTGGCGTCCAGGCGGTCGTTCAAGGCGTAGGTCCAGCGGCCGGCCGCGTTCTGCTTGTCCCAGGTGGAATTGTCCTGCCGGCCGTCGGTGTGGTAGATCTCGCCGGCGTAGACCTGGTCCAGCTTGCCGTCCCGGCGGGCGATGACCGCCACCGCGTCCTCGGTGTTGAAGCTGCCGTATTGCAGCTTCAGGCGGGTGAAATCGCCGGACTTGATGGTGTAGAAGGCCACCGAGCCGGCGCTGGCGTAGTTGCCGTACAGGGCCGAGGCCGGCCCCTTGACCACCTCCACCCGCTCGATCTCCTCGGGGATGATGTAGTTGGTGTCGGCGTAGCCATCGGTCTCGTTGAGCGGGATACCGTCCAGGAAGATGGCGGCGTCCGGCCCATGGGAGCAACTGGTGAAGCCGCGCATCTGGAAGGCGCTGGCGGTGCCGCCCTGGCGGTACTGGTTGATGGTGATCCCCGGGCTGAGCTTGAGGATGTCCAGGGGGGTGACGTAGATGCGGTCCACGATCTCGGCGTTGTCCAGCACCGTGGCGCTGGTGGCGGCCAGGCCCTCGCGCAGGGTGTCGCCGCGCACCACCACGTCGTCGAGCTTCAGGGTTTTTTTGCTCCCCTCTTCCGCGACACCGCCGCCGGCGGTCTTTTCTCCCGGCGGAGCCTCGGCCGCCGGGGCCGGGGCCATGGTCGACGCCAGGACCATGGCCGCGAAGATCATGATTTTCCAGCCTCTCATGCCTTCATCCTCCTCTTTCCACGTTGTTGGGGTCTCGGCTGCATTGACGGCGGGTGGAGAGAGGTGCACAATAAAGGCGCACCCGGGGCTTCGGCCCCTGGCCATGGGGGAGAGTGGCCGTGCGCGCCGGCCAAAGCTTGGACGGCCGCTCTCCCTTCTCCACGGTTCGCCGCGTCTACCTCATCGACTCTCCCTTGCCGGCCCGGGGCCGGTTTTTCATTTCCAGCTCAGCTCAGCTCGAAGGCCACGGTCAGCTCCAGGCGCAGGCCATGGCCGCCGGCCCGGATCATGCCCGCCGGCGGGGCCGGGAATGGCGCCGCCCGTTGCACCGCCTCCAGGGCGGCCTGGTCCAGCTCCGGGCTGCCGGAGCCGCGCTTGACCCGGCAGTCGCTCAACTCGCCCTTGGGTCCGATGGCGAAGCTCAGGGCCACCCGCCCCTCGATCTGGCGGCGGCGGGCCTGGTTGGGATAGCGCTTCTCGCGCTCGATGCGCCAGCGCACGGTCTCGTAATAAGCCTCCTGGTCGGCCCGGCCCACCGGGGCGCTGGGCGCGGCCAGTCCCACCCCGCCCAGGCCGGCCACCGCCGTCGGGGCGGCCTCGGCCATGACGTCCCTGGCATCGGCCGGCAGGGGCGACAGCTCCTGGGGTTGGGGCACCGGCAGGGGGTTGCGCCGCACCTCCAGGGGATTGGCGGCCTGGGGCTCGTTGGTCTGGGGCGGGCGCAGGCGGGGCCGGGGCAGGGAGCGGGCCGGTGGGGCCTGGTCCAGCAGCCCCACCCGGATCACGGAATAGGTGCGCACGTCCAGCAGGCCGCTGACGTGCAGGATCAGCCCCAGGTGCACCAGGAGCGAGACCCCCAGGAAGACGCGCAGGGGCCAGTTGGGCCGCTTGGCAATGGCCATTGCCATGGCTAGAAGTCCTTCTCCGTGGCCAGGTACAGCGACCCGGCCCCGGCGGCCTTGGCCATGTCCATCACCTTCACCGCCTGGTTCAGCACCACCCGGCGGTCGGCCTTGATGAAGACCTGGGCGTCCTTGCGCCCGGCGATGCGCTGGCGGATGCGCTCCAGCAGGGCGTCCAGGGGCACCTCGTCCTGGCCCAGCAGCACCCGGCCGTCCTGGGCCACGTAGATGGTGATCTGCTGCTCCAGTTGGGCCGAGGCCGAACGGGCCTGGGGCAGCTTGAGGTCAATGGCCTCGTCCACCATGAAGTTGGTGGTGAGCAGGAAGTAGATCAGCAGCAGGAAGACGATGTCGATCAGCGAGGTCAGCGGCAGCGTCACCCCGGCCCGCTGTCTGGGCTTGGCGTGTCTGAGCATCGCGCCCCCTTCCTAACGGCTGCCGTTCAGGGACTTGATGAAGGCCACGCTGCGGGTCTCCAGCAGGTCATGGAACTGGTCCACCCGGCCGGCCAGGTAGGAGTGCACCGCCATGGTGGGCAGGGCCACGATCAGGCCGAAGGCGGTGGTGAGCATGGCCTCCCAGATGCCGCCGGCCAGGACCGCCGCGTTGACCTTGCCCCCGGTCTCCTGGATGACCATGAAGGCCTTGATCATGCCGGTGACGGTACCCAACAGGCCCAACAGGGGCGCGATGTTGCCGATGGCCGCCAACAGGGGCAGATAGCGCTCCATCTCGCGCACCTCGGTCTGCTGGGCGTCGATCAGCACCGTCTCCATGGTCTCCCGGTCGCTGGGCTTGATCTGGGCCGCGGCCGCCAGCACCCGCCCCAGGGGGCCGGGGTCCTCCTCGGCCTGGGCCTGGGCCCCGTTCAGGTCGCCCTGGGCCAGGGAGCGGCCCACCCGCTCGGCCAACTCCTCGCCGGCCAGGCGCACCCGGGAGTAGCGCCAGATGCGC
>CALERA010000265.1 GCA_937908275.1 uncultured Desulfarculaceae bacterium
CTTGCGCTTGATCTTCATGGTCGGCGTCACCTCGCCGTCCTCCTCCAGGAGCTTTTTGGGCAGGATGGTGAACTTCTTGATCTGCTCCACCCGGGCCAGGGTCTGGTTCACCTGGTCCACCTCCCGCTGGATCAGCTCCACCACCTCCCGGGCCTGGGTCAGGCTGTGGTAGGTGGTGAAGGGGATCTTGTTCTCCTGGGCGTATTTCACCACGTTGTCCTCGTCGATGAAGATCAGCGCCGAGAGGAACTTGCGCTGGTCGCCGATCACCACCGCGTCGTTGATGTAGGGGCTGAACTTGAGCTGGTTCTCCAGGTTCTGGGGGGCGATGTTCTTGCCGCCGCTGGTGATGATCAGGTCCTTCTTGCGGTCGGTGATCTTGAGGAAGCCGCGTTGGTCCAGCTCGCCCACGTCGCCGGAGTGCAGCCAGCCGCCCTCCAGGGTCTCGGCCGTGGCCTCGGGGTTCTTGTAATAGCCCAGGAAGACGTTGGGCCCCCGCACCAGGATCTCGCCGTCGGCGTCGATGGCGATTTCCACCCCCGGGATGGCCGGCCCCACGTTGTCGGCCTCGATCACCTCGCCCTGGTGGATGCTGGTGGGGCCGGTGTCCTCGGTCTGGCCGTAGACCTGGCGCAGGGGCACCCCGATGGCGTGGTAGAAGCGCAGCACGTCGGGGCTGATGGGCGCGGCCCCGCTGATGGCCACCCGGACCCGCTCGAAGCCCAGGCGCTCCTTGAGCTTCCGGAAGACCGCGAAGTGGGCCAGGGCGAAGGCCAGCCGGAGCCCCGCCGACACCCCCTGGGGGCTCAGCCGGGCCAGGGCGCGCTTGCGGCCGATGGCCAGGGCCAGGCCGAAGACCTGGCGCTTTAGCCAGGTGGCGTCCTTCATCTTGATGGCGATGGTGCTGGCGTATTTCTCCCAGATGCGCGGCACCGCGAAAAAGACCGTGGGGCTGGTCTCCACCACGTTGTCGGTCACGGTGTCGGTGTTCTCGATGAAGTTGATGGTGTAGGTGAAGGCCAGGGGCATGTAGACGCTGAACATGCGCTCGGCGATGTGCGACAGCGGCAGGAAGGACAAGAGCTCGTCATCGGCGAAGACCGGCACCGCCTGCCTGAGGGCCTGGGTGGTCCAGAGCACGTTTTCATGGCTGAGCATGGCCCCCTTGGGCGGGCCGGTGGTGCCGCTGGTGTAGATCAACAGGGCCAGGTCGTCCGGCCCGCGCGACTCCAGGCCCTGGCGCAGGGCCTCGGGATGGTCCGCGCCGTATTCCTGGCCCAGGGTCAGGAGCTGGGCGAAGTCGATGACCATGGGGTCCGCGAAGTGGCGCAGGCCCTCGGTGTCGATGACCACGATCTTGGCGAGGTTGGGGCACTGGTCGCGCACCTGCAGGGCCTTGTCCAACTGCTCCTCGTTCTCCACCACGAAAACTTTCGCCTCGGAGTGTTGCAGGATGTAGAGGCACTCCACCGCGGCGTTGGTGGTGTAGATGCCCACCGTCACCCCGCCGGCGGCCATGGCCCCCATGTCGGCGATGAGCCACTCCGGGCAGTTCTCGCCGATGACGGCCACGGTGTCGCCGGGCAGCAGGCCCAGGGCCATCAGGCCCAGGGCGGCCAGGCCGGCGCGGCGGCCGTACTCGGCCCAGGAGATGTCGCGCCACAGGCCCAGCTCCTTGACCCGCATGGCGGTGCGCGGTCCCAGCTCGGCGGCGCGGCTCATCAACACCTGGGGGATGGTCTGGGGATCGGCGAAGCTGATCGGGTCGGCCATGGCTGTCCCTCGCGGCTGGCGCGGGGCCAGGGGTCGGCCCGGCCCGCTTGGTGGTCTTGGGCAAGACAGGGAGGTCCGGCCATTATGCCAAATTCGGAACCCGGTTTTGAAGCGGGAAGCGGGGCGCGGCGGCCAAGTGAATCTTTACTCTGGCCGGCGACCGCGACGGCCAAGGTCGGCGGGCGCGGCGGCGCGCCAATCTCTTGATGCTCGTGAAGGGCGATAATCGCCACGGCATGGGGAAAGAGATCGCCTGGCCTGGCTCGCCAGGACTCCTCTGGCTGTCCGGGGCGGCGGCGCCAAGCCTGGATCGGTCCTAGGCGGCCGGGGCGGAGGGCGCGCCGGGCTTGCGGCGGCGGCGGCGGCGACGGGTCCGCCGGCGGGGGGAGTCGGCCGGCTTCTCGCCGCCAAAGGCGGCCAGGAGATCCTGGCCCAGCAGCCTGGCCAGGTCCTGGGCCTCGGCGAAGTAGCCTTTTTGGGCGATCTTCTTGGGCAGGCGCAGGCCCGGCTCGGCCAGGGTGAGATAGCTCATCAGGCCGGCCGCCTGGCAGGCCCGCTCCATCACCCGCTTGGCGAAAGCCACCGGCGCGGCCAGCTCCGGCAGGGCCTGGCGCACCCAGAGCTGCCAGCCCACCCGTCCGCCGCGCCCGGGGGCGAAATCCCGCCCCTGGCTGGCCAGCTCCAGGGCCGGCCACAACATGGCGCCCACCACCGCCGGGTCGTCCGGGGGCTGGCCCTGGGCCACGGCGGCGTCCACTCGGGCCAGGTTGGCCGCCGCCGCCGCCCGCCAGGGGCTGTCGGCCGGGCCGTAGGCCGGCTCCAGGGTGGGCAGCAGGCTGTAGAGCACCCCGGTTTCGTGGGCCAGCTCCAGCCAGGCCGCCGCCGCCCCGCCCTTGAGGTCGCGCATCAGTTCGTCGCGGATGCGGCTGGTGGGGCAGACCGACAGCTCGCCCCGGTGGTGGTGCACCGCGGCCAGGGTCTCGGGGGTGAGGCTGAAGCCGGTGCGCGCGGCGTGGCGGATGGCGCGCAGCACCCGCACCGGGTCGCGGTGGAAGCGCACCTCGGCGTCGCCCACCGCCCGGATGCGCCCGGCCTTGAGGTCGGCCAGGCCGTCCACGTAGTCCACCAGCGAGAAGTCGGCGATGTTGTAGAACAGGGCGTTGATGGTCAGGTCCCGGCGCAGGGCGTCCTCGGCCGGGGTGCCGAAGGTGTTGTTGGCCTGGAGCACCGCGTCGTCGGCCGGATCGGCCAGCTTGCGGAAGGTGCTGACCTCGATCAGCTTGTCCCGGGAGAAGAAGACCTGGACCAGGCGGAAGCGGCGGCCGATGATGCGGCTGTTGCGGAACAGGCGGTGGATCTGGTTGGGGTGGGCGTCGGTGCCCACGTCGAAATCCTTGGGCCGGCGGCCCAGGAGCAGGTCGCGCACGCTGCCGCCCACCAGATAGGCGGTGTACCCGTGCCGCTGCAGGCGATAGAGCACCTTCAGGGCCTCGGGGTCGATGTTCTTGCGGCTGATGCCGTGTTCGGCCCGGGGAACGATGCGGGGCTCGGGGGCCGGCAGGCTCTCGGCGGGATCCAGGCTCGCGGTTTGGTCTTGGAAATCGTCCACGGTTATAAAAGCGTCTCCCAGGTGTCGCCAGCGCGGGTTTCGGGCTATCTTATAGCACAGTCGAGGGGAAAACCAAGGGGTTGGCAGGAAGATGGCGCATGGAAAATGAGTTGATCGCCAGCGCCCGGGCCGCCGCGGCCGCCGGGGCCGAGTGTTTGCGCGGGTTGTGGGGCGGCCGCCTGGCGGTGGAGGCCAAGTCCCGCTTCGATTTCGTCACCAACGCCGACCGGGCCAGCCAGGCGGCGGTGCTGGGCGTCATCCGCGCCTGCCACCCCGACCAGGCCATCCTGGCCGAGGAGGACGCCGGGGACTATCCCCCGCCCGAGGCCCAAAAAGGGGTGCTCTGGGTGGTGGACCCCCTGGACGGCACCACCAACTTCATCCACGGCATCCCCCACGTGGCGGTGAGCGTGGGGGTGCTGGTGGAGGGCCGGCCCGCGGCCGGGGTGATCGTGGACGTCACCCGGGGCGAGGAGTTCTGGGCCCTGGCCGGGGGCGGGGCCTGGCTGGGGGAGCGGCCGATCCGGGTCAGCGGCCAGCAAGACCCCGGCCAGAGCCTCCTGCTGACCGGCTTCCCCTTCCGGGACAAGGGCCGCCTGGGTGATTACCTGGCGCTCTTCGCCGAGCTCTTTCAGCAGGTCTCCGGGGTGCGCCGGGCCGGGGCCGCGGCCCTGGATCTGGCCTACGTGGCCGCCGGACGGGCCGAGGGCTTTTGGGAGATGGGCCTCAAGCCCTGGGACCTGGCCGCCGGCCTGCTGCTGGTGGGCGAGGCCGGGGGGGTGGTCAGCGATTTCGCCGGGGGAGGCCAGGCCTTGTGGCGGGGAGACGTGGTGGCGGCCGCGCCGGCCCTGCACGGGATGCTCCAGGCCGCCTGCGGCCGGCGCTTTCCCCGGGGCTAGGCCAGGGCAGGGATCCGCGCCTCCGGAGCCGGCCGGTTGAGCGAGACTAACCCGTTGAGGATGCATGCTGATCAGCGTTGGCTAGCCGCTGCCGCCCCAGATGTCCTCCCAGCCCGGCGCGCAGAGGTCCAGTTCCTCGATGTTGGTGGCCTGCTTGCACTTGCGGTAGAAACAAAACTCGCAGGTGAAGTCGGCCCAGAGGTTGGCCGCGGCGATATCCAGGCAAAAGACGTAATAGGGGCACTGCAAATTGCGCGCGCCCGGCCGGCTGGCAGGATTGGCGTCTTGGGGTAACACCACCAAGGTTGGCCTCTCATTCGCGGGGATGGGGGATCATTAGCCGCTCGGAAGCTATCATGTTTTTCGCAAAGGCGCAAGCCGGGATATGGTCCCGTTTCGTCTGGCGGAGCGCAATGCCGAAACCAACAGGCCGGGAGTGCGGACTTGCTGGCCCACGTTGACATGGACGCCTTTTACGCCTCGGTGGAGGTGCTGGACCAGCCGGAGCTGGCCGGCCGCCCGGTGATCGTGGGCGGCGGCTCCCGGGGGGTGGTCTCGGCCGCCTCCTATGAGGCCCGCCGCTTCGGGGTGCGCTCGGCCCTGCCCCTCTACCTGGCCCGCCGCCTCTGCCCCCAGGGCGTGTTTCTGCCCGTGAGAATGGACCGTTACCGCCAGATCAGCCGGGTGGTGATGGAGGTGCTGGCCTCCTTCACCCCGGTGATCGAGCAGGTCAGCGTGGACGAGGCCTACCTGGACCTCAATGGCGCGCCGGCCCTGAAGGCCGGCCCCGAGGCCGCCGGCCGGGCCATCAAGTCGGCGGTGCTGGGCGTCACCCGCCTGACCTGCTCGGTGGGCCTGGCCCCGGTGCGTTTCCTGGCCAAGATCGCCAGCGACCGCGACAAGCCCGACGGCCTGACCGTGGTGGGGGACCTGGAGGCCTTCCTGGCCACGGTGGAGCTGAAGGAAGTGCCGGGCGTGGGAGCCAAATCCCTGGAGCGGCTCAAGGCCATGGGCCTGACCCGGCTCACCGAGGTCCGCGCCCTGGGGGCCGAGCGCCTGGAGCGGATGTGGGGGGCCTTTGGCCTGCGGCTCTGGGAGCTGGCCCATGGCCGCGACAGCGCCGAGCTGCACCCGGAGCGCGAGGCCAAGTCGCTCTCGCACGAGACCACCTTTCACCAGGACCTGGTCGACCGCGAGGCCCTGGCCGCCCATCTCCTGGCCCTGTGCGAGAAGCTGGGCCGCCGCCTGCGCCACGAGGGTTTGGAGGGGCGCACCGTGGTCCTGAAGCTGCGCCACGCCGATTTCCGCCTGGTCACCCGCCGGGCCACCATGGCCCGTCCCGGGGCCGACACCGCCATCGTCTACGCCACCGCCCTGGGCCTGTTAAACAGCTACCCTTCCCCTGGTCCCTTCCGCCTGATCGGGGTGGGCCTGGCCGGGCTGGCCCCGGCCGGCCAGGGGCAGCCCGGCCTGTTCGAGGACCGCCGCCAGGCCCGGGGCCGGGCCCTGGCCGCGGCCGAGGACGCGGTATGTGACCGTTTCGGACAAAAGGCCCTGACCCGCGCCTCGACCCTGGCCAAGGCTGACGATCGCGGGCATACTGGAGAGGGTGAGGACTGAGGTCCCCGCCTAGTCACCGCGCCGGCATGCGCCCCCGCCGCACCGTTTCGCGCGAAATCTGAATCCCGGCCCCCGCGCTTCGCGTGCGGTGGCCGCCAGCAGGAAAGGACGCGCCAGCCCCGGCCGCGCTGCCGGGCGCATCGTTACATCAATGCTATTGGGGACATAGCTAAGCCCAACCGCCACCGGCCCGCCCCTGGGTCCGCGGCAAAGGAGAGCGACCCATGCCCAGCTTCGCCCAGACCCACTCCCGGGTGACCACCTACTACCTGTTGCAGGACGACCAGGACCTGACCGTGCGCCTGAAGGCCGCCGCGCGCTGGAAAAAGCCGGTGCTGATCGTCCCCGCTCTGGCCAGCGAGTTCACCCACCCCGAAAATCGCCCGGTCTTCGAGAACATCGTGCGCCAACTGGCCGAGGCCGACTACCTGGCCCACGTCATCTTCGGCCTGGACGCGGCCAGCGAGGCCGACGTGCGCGACTGCAAGTCCATCCTGGACGCCGCCGGCCTGCTGAACTACGTCATCCAGTGGAACGACGGGCCGGCCATGAAGGGCATCTACGAGCAGTTGGAGGCGGCCGGTTTCGACCTCTCCCGCCGGGGCAAGGGCCGCAACGTCTTCCTGGGCTTCGGGGTGGCCATCGCCCTGGGGGCCACGGCGGTGGGCCTGCTGGACGCCGACATCAAGACCTTCAAGCGCCGGCAGTTGGACCGGCTGTTCTTCCCGGTGCTCTGCCACAACTACCCCTTCGCCAAGGCCTACTACGCCCGCTGGGACGGCAGCCGCATGTTCGGCCGGGTCAAGCGCCTGCTCCTGGATCCGCTGCTGATCTCGCTCAAGCGCAAGTTCACCGACACCAACAACGAGAAGATGCTGCGCCTGGTGGACTTCCTGCTCAGCTTCGACTACCAGCTCTCGGGCGAGGTGGTGGCCGACATGTGGCTCTTGAAGAAAATGCGCTACGCCCTGGACTGGGGGGTGGAGATCTTCACCCTGATCGAGGTCTTCCGCAAGTCGCCCCAGGTGGCCCAGGTGGAGTTCACCCGCCGGGGCTTCGACCACAAGCACCAGCGGGTCTCCTCCGATGACCCCAACGCCGGCCTGCACCGCATGAGCCTGGACATCATCACCACCCTGCTGCACGCCCTGATCGTGGAGGAGGGCCTGGAGGTGGGCGAGGAGTTCTTCCGCGACCTGGCCCTGACCTACGAGTCCATCGCTGAGGACACCATCAAGCGCTACAGCGACAACGCCGAATTCAACGACCTGGCCTACGACCGCGACGCCGAGGAGCACATGGTCTACCAGGTGCTGTCCAAGGCCATCGTGCAGACGGCCGACTTCCTGACCAGCCCGGCCCACATGGCCGAGAAGCTGCTGCGTTTCACCGCCAGCTTCCCGGAGTTCAAGCCCTACGTGGAGCAGGGCCTGCAACAGACCATCCTGGAACTGGAGACCACCCTGCGCGACAAGTCCCTGGAGGTGCGCCACCTGCCCTCCTGGGAGCGGATCATGTGGAAGCTGCCGGAGATCAACCTGGCCATCGTCGAGGCCCTGGAGGAGGACAAGCAGCGTTTCAAGTAGGGGGTTGGCCTGGAGACCGGCCGGGGGTTATAGTCCCCCCACCGAGCAACCCCGACCCTTGACACCCAGGAGCGCGAGCCATGGCCAGCGAGATAGACGATCTATCCATCGAGTACGAAGAGGAAGGCGAACTGGTGGTGGAGCAGCTGGACAAGCTGATCCTCAACCGGGGCGGCTGGACCACCATCCTGTTTCTCTACCGCGAGCGCGACAAGAACGGCGAATTCGGCCCGCCCAAGGCCGGTCTGCGCCGCTACCAGAAGACCAAGGGCGTCTTCCGCAAGCGTGACGCCATCAACCTGACCGAGAAGACCGCCCCGGCCCTGGTGGACAAGCTCAAGGAGTGGTTCCAGTTCTAGGCCTGTCACCATTACAGGAGCGACCCTGTGGGCGGACGGAGGCCATTGCGAGCGCGGCGAAGCAATCTCTCGCGGCATTGTGCATGATTTTCTTCGGGCTGCGAAAACCAGGGGAGATTGCCGCGTCGCTTCGCGCCTCGCAATGACAAGGCTAAGGATTCATTGCGGCGTGTAGCGTCCGGCTCCGCCCTGGATCACCAGTCCGGACCGGCGGCCGGCCGGGACCGACCCCCGGGGCGGGCTCAGCCCGCCGGCAGGCGGCAGGCCCGCGCGGCGGCCGGGTCGAAGGCCTCCGGCCGTCCGATCAGGGGCCGGTCCAGGCCCCGGGCCAGGGCCCGCAGCAGGGCCGGGAAGATGTAGCGGTGCAGGGGCAGGGCCGCCCACCAATAGAGCAGCCCGGCCAGGCCCCGGGGCCGGAAGCGGGCCACCAGGCTTAAGGAGCAGGCCCCCTCCCCGGCCGGGGTCAGGCGCAGGTCCAGCACCGCCTGGCCCGGGGCCTTCATCTCGGCCCAGAGCAGCAGCCGCCGGGGCCGGTCCACCTCCAGCACCCGCCAGAAGTCCAGGGCGTCGCCCACCCAGAGCTCCTCCGGGCTGCGCCGGCCCCGGCCCAGCCCCACCCCGCCCAGCAGGCGATCCAGCCAGCCCCGCGCCACCCAGAGCCACTGCCCGGCGTACCAGCCCCGCCGGCCGCCAATGCCGGCCAGGGCCGGCCAGACCGTCTCCGGTTCGGCGGCGATGGTGGCCCGGTAGCCCAGCTCCAGCACCGCGCCCCCGGCATAGGGCGGGTCCTCGCAGGCCACCCACTCCGGCGGCCGCGATTCGCCGGCGTCCATCCAGCAGGTTTCCACCTTTTGCGCGGCCACCTTGTGCAAGGCCCGGCGGATGGCCTGGCGGCAACTGGAAAGCTGGCGGGGAATCAGCTCCCGGATGCGGTTGTCGCGGCAGACCACGCTGTGCCGGAGGCCCTCGGCCAGGGGCTGGGCGATGGCCGCCGGCAGCGGGGTGACCAGGTGGATCCAGTAGCTGCTGAGCCTGGGGCTGAAGAAGGGGACCGGGATGATCAGCCGGGGGCGCAGGCCGGCCTCCTGGGCGTAGATGGCGAACAGCTCGCGGTAGCTGAGGACGTCCGGCCCGCCGATGTCCAGGGTCTGGCCCCGGACCCCGGGATGGTCCAGGCAGGCCTGGAGATAGCCCAGCACGTCATTGATGGCGATGGGCTGGACCAGGCTGCCGACCCAGGAGGGGGTGATCATCAGGGGCAGGCGCTCCACCAGATAGCGCATGATCTCGAAGGAGGCGCTGCCCGAGCCCAGGATCATGGCCGCCCGCAGCCAGGTCAGCGGCACCGGACCGGCCCCCAGGATCTGGCCCACCTCGGCCCGGCTGGCCAAGTGGCGGCTGAGCTGGTGGTCCTGGGGCACCAGGCCGCCCAGGTAGATGATCCGCTCCAGCCCGGCCGCGGCCGCCGCTCCGGCCAGGTTGAGGGCGGCGGTGCGGTCGGCGGTGGCGAAATCCCGGGTGGCCGGGTTCATGGAGTGGACCAGATAGTAGACCGCGCGGCAGCCCTTCAGCGCCCGGTGGAGGCTGGCGGCGTCCTGCACGTCGCCCTGGACCAGCTCCAGGTTGGGGTCCCCGGCCCAGGGGCGGCAGGCCAGCTTGGCCGGGTTGCGCACCAGGGCCCGCACCCGCGCCCCGGCCTCCAGCAGGCGCGGGGTCAGGCGTCCGCCCACGTAGCCGGTGGCCCCGGTGACCAGGACCGGGGCTGAGTTCATGGTCATGCGTCCCTCCCGGCGGGGGGCCGGGCCGCCCGCCCTCTTTCCAGGCTCGCACCGGCCCGGCGCGGAGGTCAAGCGCCCTTGCCGGCGGCCGGGCCTATTTGATCAGAGCCTTGAGCGCGGCCCAATCCAGGGCGGCCAGCAGGGCCCGGGCCCGCTCCGGGGCGGCCTGGACCCGCACCACCAGGTTCTGCGCCGTGGTGTGGGCCACCCCGGCCTTGGGGGTGAACTCCATGTACTGGTGGTCTCCCTCGCGCATCAGCTTCCAGCCCGCGCCCAGGAAGACCCAGCTATAGCCCTCGCGCCAACCCAGATGGGGGTTGTCCTCGCCCTCCTGGCGGTAGACGGCGAGCCCGGCCACCGGCTGGTCCTTGGCCACCCGGCCGATGAACTCCACCACCGCCGAGTTGACCAACAGCGACACCCCGGCCTCCACGTCCTTGACCTGGTGGCGCTTCAGCACGGCCTGGAGCTCGGCGTCGCGCTTGCTCTGGACGTGGTTGATCTCGTCGTAGAGCTTGTCCATCTCGCCTTGCAGACGATTGACCGTGGCCATGTCGCCGCGCTCAAGGGCCTGGCCCACCTGGGCGGCCAGGGCCTCCACCCGCTTTTCCTGGGCGGCGGTGGACTGGTCGGCCATCTGCCGGCGGACCACCTCGGCCCCGGCCCGGGCCTGGGCCTCCTGGGCGGCCCGGCCGCGGGGCAGGTCGCTCCAGCGCAGGTGGTAGTCCAGACCCATGGGGTCCTGCTCGCTGCCCTCGCCCACATAGCGCGGGGGCTTGAGCTGGGTGCGTTCGATTTCCTCCCAGCCCGGGGGCGGGGCGGCGGGCGCGGATTTGACCAGGACCGCCATCACCTGGCTGTAGAAGGCCTGCTCGGCCGGGGTGGCGGGCCGGGAGGGGCCGTCGGCCCGGACCGGCCCGGCGGCCGCCAGCAACAGGACGGCCAGCAACAACCCGGCCAGACCGGCCGGGCGGGGTTGCGGTTGGGGGACGCGCATGTCCGGTTTCCTTCCGGCCCCAGGGCCGGCGCGGGGTGGGAGCACCCGGAGCGCGGTTTACCCTACCGGGGCAGGCGGGAAACCGCTCCGGGCGCATTCTAGACCAGAATCAGCAGAAAATGGAATACAATCGTGGGGCTAGCGGGGTGGAATCCGCACCCTCCGCTGGTTGAAATCGCCCTGCTCGGCCCCGGTGTGGCAGGCGGCGCAATTGGCCAGCGAGCCCACCCCCGGCCGGCGGAAGGCGTCGGCCGGCAGGTCGTCGTCCTGGTGCTGGTGGATCAGATAGGGCACCTGGCTGACCCGCAGGGGGGCCTGGCCGCCCAGGCTGGCCATGATCTTGCCGGCCAGGCGCGCGCCGCAGCGGTCGGCGGCGTTGGCGGCCAGGTGGCCTTCCAGCTCCTGGCGCGCGGCCGGGGCCAGCTCCACCCGCTCGCCGAAGTGCTCCGGCAGCTTTTGCAGGAGGCCCCGCCAGGAGGCGGCCGGCAGCAGGCCGGGCGGATAGGCGAAATGGCAGGCCCCGCACTCGGTCCGGTAGAGCGGGCTGCTCACCGGGGGCAGGCAGTGCTCGCCGTCGCGCTGATGCCGGCGCTGGCGGCGCTGATGATCGGCCAGGGCATCCACGGTCAGGAGCAGGGCCAGGACGGTCAGACCCAGGACCAGCAGGCGGGCGCGGCGGACAGGCATGGCGGCCTCCAGGCAAGGGGGACGCGAAAGATCATGCCATTTCCCGGCAAATATGGCAAGATTGCCGCATAACCCCGGGACGGAGCGGACGAATGCTGCCGACTGGCCCGCGCGGCCGGACCGGGGAGCGGCGCTTGTGATCGTGCGAGCAAAAAGATATTGACTTGATTTGGTGGGCATGTTAGCAAGATTCGACCGCCGCAGGTGGCCGCGTGGGGGTGTCCATCCCCGGGGACGAGCGAGGCAGGAGGCTGGGAAATCAGCCGCTTGGCCGGGAACCGGGCGATAGGGCGCGAACAAGGCTGGGACCCGAGCGTGGGTCTCGAAGGCGGGTCGATTTGGGCCGCTTCATCAGCGACGATACGCGCGAATATCTGCGCATGCTGGCGCGGGTCAGTTCCATGGGCATCGCCATGGTCCTGGCCACGGTGATGGGTTTCGGCCTGGGATACTGGGTGGATGGCCTGTGGGGAGGCGTCACCGCCCCCTGGGGCAAGCTGGTCGGGCTCGTCATCGGCATCGTGGCCGGGTATCGCAACATCTACATCATCATGAAGCGGTCGAAGTACTTGTGAGGCTAGACAGGTGGCCATGAAGCCCCTTAAGCTCGAAACCGCGGAGGACGGGATGCTGCGCAAGCTGTGGCGCGGCAATCTGGCCGCTTTCGCGGTGCTGACCCTGGGCGCCCTGCTGGTGGCCCCGCCCCGGAGCGTGGTCAGCCTCCTGGTGGGCGGGTTGATCGCCCTGGTCAATTTCGGTCTGTTGGAGCGCACCGTGCGCCGGGCCATGCTCCCCCGGGAGCGGTCCAGCGCGCTACGCAAGGTTTTGGTCAAGTATTACCTGCGGTTCTTCGCCACCGCCCTGGTGCTGTTTTTCCTGATGCGCCAGGGCTGGGTGGAGCCGCTGGGCCTGTTGGTGGGCCTGAGCGTGGTCATGCTCTCCATCCTGGCGTGGGGAGTGGGCCAGGCCCGCAAGCTATCTAAGGAGGCCGTCTAGATGGAACACCCGTTCGCGATTCTTACCTGGCTGGCCGACAAGGTCGGGGTGCATTTCTACGCCAACGTGCTCTACTCGTGGCTGATCATGCTCTTCCTGATCATCGTCGGGCGGCTGGCCATCGGCAGCGTCAAGATGATCCCGGGCGGCGGCCAGAACTTCTTCGAGGTGGTCCTGGGCGGTTTCGAGGACTTCATGCTCGACGTGATGGGCCACGAGGGCAAGCCCTTCTTCCCGCTCATCGCCACCCTGTTCCTCTACATCCTGGTGATGAACTGGTCCGGCCTGATCCCGGGCATGTCCAGCCCCACCGCCAACATCAACACCCCGCTGTCCATGGCCCTGGTGGTCTTCCTCACCACCCACGCGGTGGGCATCAAGCACCATGGCGCGCATTACATCAAGCACTTCATGGGCCCGATCTGGTGGCTGGCCCCCCTGATGCTCATCATCGAGCTGATCGGCCACTTCAGCCGCATCCTCAGCCTGACCTTCCGTCTTTTCGGCAACGTGCTGGGCGAGGACCTGGTGCTGGCCATCCTGTTCATCCTGGCCGGCTCCTTCTTCGCGCCGCTGCCCATGATGTTCCTGGCCATCTTCACCAGCTTCGTGCAGGCCTTCATCTTCAGCCTGCTGACCATGCTCTACATCGCCGGCGCCCTGGAAGAGGCCCACTAGAAACGACGACAAGCTTGCGACAAGCAATCGGAAGAAGGCACAGACAGTAACGATTTCATGGAGGAGTTTGCGATGAAGAAGTTCTCTTTGACCGCGGTCCTGACCGGCCTGTTCGTCCTGGGCCTGTCCGCGGTGGCCATGGCCGCCGACGCTGGCGCCATGGCTGAGGCGGCCAAACTGTTCTCCGCCACCGTGATGGCCGCCGGCTTCGGCATCGGCATCGCGGCCTTCGGCACCGGCATCGGCCAGGGCATGGCCGTGAAGGGCGCCGTCGAGGGCACCGCCCGCAACCCCGAGGCCTCGGGCAAGATCACCGTGACCATGCTGATCGGTCTGGCCATGATCGAGTCCCTGTGTATTTACGCCCTGGTCATCTGCTTGATCCTGCTGTACGCCTACCCCCTGGCCGAGCCGGTGGCCAAGTTCCTGGGCATCGCCCTGTAGTTGCACAATGAAGAGCCGGGCCTCCGGGCCCGGCTCTTTTATGCACATGCATGTGCCTGATATCACAACCAGTTGGGGCCGACGATGAAGTATCTCAAGATCCCCGCCGCCACCATCACCCGTTTATCAATCTATTCCCGCGCCTTGGAGGGCATGGTCGAGGACGGGACCCCGGTGGTCTCCAGCAAGACCCTGGCCGACCTGTGCGGGGTGAACCCGGCCCAGATTCGCAAGGACCTGGCCTACTTCGGGCAGTTCGGCGTGCGGGGGGTGGGCTACTTCGTCAAGGAGCTGCTGTTCGACATCAAGAAGATCCTGGGCCTGAACAAGGAATGGAACCTGGCCATCGTGGGCATGGGCAACCTGGGTTGCGCGCTATTGGCCCACCAGAATTTCAGCAAGCAGGGCTATCGCTTCGTGGCGGCCTTTGACAACGACATGATGAAGGTGGGGCGCAAGCTGGCCACCGGCCTGGTGATTCATCCCATCGACGAGCTGACCAAGGTCTGCCGCGACACCGGGGCCGAGATCGGGGTGATCTGCACCCCGCCGGACAAGGCCCAGGACATCGCCAGCCGCTTCCTGGAGGTGCCGGTCAAGGCGCTGTTGAACTTCGCCCCGGTGCAGATTCAGGTGCCGGACGGCTTCAAGGTGGAGAACGTGGACTTCACCGTCAAGCTGGACAACCTGGCCTATCACCTGACGGCGGGGTAGCTAAGCTTTTGTATCCTAATCTCCAACTACTATCGTAGTAGTATAAATTGATAGATCGTTTTCCCTACTCACAGATGCAATAGTTTTTGCTAGCTCCTGTTGCTTTCTTGCGGCCTGCTCGCCTGTGTAAAGCACGACCAAATGAACGATCTTTATGTGTTCATTTTTACAAATATCCAGAAAATTAGCCGGGAACTTTTTCCAGTAAGTTCCGTTTGAAGCTTTTTTTACCTGAAACAGAACGCTTTTTGTTTCGCCAGTAGGAAACAAAAATTTAAACGGCTTTCTATCTACATCAGTAATGTTTGAAACTGCAATATTTAATATTTTACAGTATTCCATCACCAAAGCCCAAAACGAACCTTGGAGTGTGAATTCGCTTTTTAATTGACTTGATTTGGGTCGTAGTAGCAGTCCCGTTTTTATTCCTTGCTCCACGAATGATTCAAACGCATCAACAAGCTTGTCGATGAATTCAGCAGGGCCATTGATGGCTTCAAGGTTTACGCCCAGTGGATTAGTCGCAGCGTAGATTCGTGCGGGCTTGTTCCATCTGTACAACCCACTTGGGTCTATGTCGAAATCATATGGCGTTGCGCTTCTCCTTTGTTCTTCTTTCGAAATAAATTCATCAACAAGTGATGGATTTGCCAGCGCAATCCTAACAATACCAAGTCGATCAACGTTTTTAGGTATTTCGACATTTAGCCTTTCTCTAACGTCGTTAGCATCAAGTGTGTAGAGGTAGTTTTTAAAACCTTCATAGGATATCGTAGGATGGCGTCGTAGATATTTCCTGGGGGTTAGCAGGATTGCCTTTTTGTTAAATTCATTATATGGCAATTCATATTTGCCGTCTTCCCATTTGCCTGTCGCATAATTAAACATTGCGTTTTTTACAACCAAAATGCGCGTAGGAATATTATGTGCAGAGCAAATTCTGTTCGTATATTTAATAAACCTTTGCATGAGTATATGAGAAGTTATGTCACCAATTCTATCGCTACTTATTCCTTTATTGAATATCGCTACTTGCTCAAAATGGGAAATATTTTTTAAGCCCTGAAGAATAGCCTTCTTAAGAGCCAACGCAATTTCCTTTGAATGGTCCCTGCCCGTTCCCGATCCATCTGTGCCTTCGCTTGTAAATCCTAAGCAAAATTCTTCTGGTTCCGGGAATACAAGCGCTTGTAGAGCCTTATTCCAAGAATCGCCACCCGAGTTCTCATCAGCGGCAGCAACCAACTTATAAGCATTGTCAAAGAATTGGATTAGTTCGGCATGAGCACCTTTGAATTCATCGCTCTCTTGTTTGAAAATCAAAAATGGATCAATGAATAGCATGGTATCTCGGTTGAGCACAGGGTCAAAACAATCAACGTGGTCAGTAGCAATTCCAAAATATTCTGAAAATAGCATCACAGCTCCTTAAATAATAAAACGGCTCCTCCCTGGACGGGAAGTAGCCGGGCGATCGTGACCCAAAGTTGATTTATCTCGTGGCGCTGTCTCCGCGCCTCAGCTCATTTACCTACTACCAGTAGTGCATGCTTCTGTCAATAGGCCCAATATACAGGACTGGCCTACCGGCCCAGCACGCCCTTGAGGCGCTGCCCGGTATAGCTCGCCTTGACCTTGGCCACATCCTCGGGCGTGCCGGTGGCCACGATGGCCCCGCCGCAGATACTATCATTCCATAATTAATAATCGCAGCTTATCGGCCAAAGGTGGCAACTCCTCCTCCACGATATCCCAGATGATTTGCAGGTTGACCCCATCGTAGTCATGGATGAGCACGTCCCGGGTGCCAGCCATGTACTTCCAGGGAATGTCGGGGTGTTGCTGGCGGAATTCGGCGGGAAGTTTCTTCACCGCTTCGCCGATAATGGCCAGGCGGCGTAGGATCGCGTCCTGCTTTTCGGGGTTGGCCAAAAAGGCTTCCCGGTCGATACCGTCAAGATATGCCTGAATGGCGAGGATGGATTCCAGAATGTCGTCGATGAGCAGCAGCGGGTCCTTTTTCATAGGATGTGGACCTGCTCGCCCAGGACCCGGTCGCGGATGCGCGGCTTGAGCAGGTGGTACTCGCAAAGCTCCACCCGGCGGCCGGCCAGGCCCGAAAGCTCCTCGTAAAGGTCGACCAGGTCACGCAGGGTCATGCGGGGCTCCTGGCGGTACTCCACCAGCAGGTCCAGGTCGCTCTCCGGGCCGGCCTCGCCCCGGGCCACCGAGCCGAACACCCCGGCCCGCACCACGCCATAGCGCTTGAGCACCGGCACCAGCCGCCGGGCCAGCTCGGCGATGGTCTCGCCGCTATGATTCGCCGCCTCGCTCATGGCCACATTCTGGCATAAATCCCGGCGGTTTTGAACCCCAGTGCGGGCCTACCGCTTCAACACGCCCTTGAGATACTGCCCGGTGTAACTCGCCTTGACCTTGGCCACGTCCTCGGGGGTGCCGGTGGCCACGATCTCGCCGCCGCGGTCGCCGCCCTCGGGACCCAGGTCGATCAGCCAGTCGGCGGTCTTGATCACCTCCAGGTTGTGCTCGATCACCACCACGGTGTTGCCCATCTCCACCAGGCGCTTGAGCACCTCCAGCAGCCGCTCCACGTCCGCGAAGTGCAGGCCGGTGGTGGGCTCGTCCAGGATGTAGAGCGTGCGCCCGGTGGCGCGCTTGCCCAGCTCGCGCGAGAGCTTCACCCGCTGAGCCTCGCCGCCGGAGAGGGTGGTGGCGGCCTGTCCCAGCTTGATGTAGCCCAGGCCCACCTCCACGATGGTCTCCAGCTTCTGGCGGATGGCCGGCACCGCCTCGAAGAACTCCAGGGCCTGGTTGCAGGTCATGTCCAGCACCTGGGCAATGTTGCTGCCGCGATAGGCGATTTCCAGGGTGTCGCGGTTGTAGCGCTGGCCGTGGCAGACCTCGCAGCGCACGTACACGTCGGGTAGAAAGTGCATCTCGATCTTGATGATGCCGTCGCCATCGCAGGCCGGGCAGCGGCCGCCGCGCACGTTGAAGGAGAAGCGCCCCGGCTTGTAGCCCCGGGCGCGGGCCTCGGGCACCTGGGCGAAAAGCTCGCGGATGGGGGTGAAGACCCCGGTGTAGGTGGCGGGGTTGCTGCGCGGGGTGCGGCCGATGGGCGACTGGTCGATGTCGATGACCTTGTCCACGTGCTCCAGGCCCCGCACCTCCTCCACCGCGCCGGCCCGCTCCCGGCTCTTGTAGAGCCGCTGGGCCAGGGCCTTGTACAGGGTGTCCAGCACCAGGGTGGACTTGCCCGAGCCGCTGACCCCGGTGACGCAGGTCATCAGGCCGATGGGGAAGGCCGCGTCCACGCCTTGCAGGTTGTGCTCGGCGCAGTTGGTCAGCTCGATCCAGCCCCGCTCCGGCGCCCGGCGCCTTTTCGGGGTCTCGATCTGGCGCGCGCCGGAGAGGAATTGGCCGGTGAGGCTGTCCTTGGATTTCAGCAGCTTCTTGGGCGGACCCTCGAAGACCACCTTGCCGCCGTGCCGGCCCGCGCCCGGGCCCATGTCGATCACCCAGTCGGCCTCCAGGATGGTCTCCTCGTCGTGCTCCACCACCAAGACCGTGTTGCCCAGGTCGCGCATTTTCTTCAGCGTGTCCAGCAGCCTACGGTTGTCGCGCTGGTGCAGGCCGATGCTGGGCTCGTCCAGCACGTAGAGCACCCCCACCAGGGCCGAGCCGATCTGGGTGGCCAGGCGGATGCGCTGGCCCTCGCCGCCGGAGAGGGTGCCGGAGGTGCGGTCCAGGGTCAGGTAGTCCAGGCCCACGTCCACCATGAAGCCCAGACGCTGGTTGATCTCCTTGAGCACCTTTTCGGCGATCAGGGCCTCGCGCGCGGCCAGGTTCAGCCCGTCGAAGAACTTGAGCACCTCGCGCACCGGCATCCGGGTGATCTGGTGGATGTTCAGGTCGCCCACCCGGATGGCCAGGGAGGTGGGCTTCAGGCGCGCGCCGCCGCAGTCCGGGCAGGGCTGGGAGTTCATGTAGCGCTCGTACTCCTCGCGCATGCCCTGGCTGGTGGTCTCGCGGTAGCGCCGTTCGAGCTGGCTGATGAAGCCCTCCCAGGACCGGCGGAAATAGTGCTTGCGGTTCTCGCGCTCCAGGTAGAAATCGACCTCGTCCTCGGTGCCATAGAGCAGGGCGCGCCGGGTCTCATCGGGCAGGTCGCGCCAGGGCATGAAGGGGTCGAATTTCAGGTGCTTGGCCAGGGCGTCGATGGTCTGGCGGAAGTAGGTGCTGTCAGTGGATTCCCAGGGCTTGAGCGCGCCGGCCTTCAGGGACAGGCGCGGGTCGGGCACCACCAGGTCGGGGTCGAAGAAGGTCTTGACCCCCAGGCCGTCGCAGGTGGGGCAGGCCCCCTGGGGGGAGTTGAAGGAGAACATCTGCGGGTTCAGCTCGGGCAGGGACACCCCGCAGACGTCGCAGGCCAGACGCTCGCTGAAAAGCTCCTCGCGGTCCGGCTCGCCGTCCGCGCCGTGCAGCCAAGTCAACAGCGCGCCCTCGCCCAGGCGCAGGGCCAGCTCCACGCTGTCGGTCAACCGCCGGGCCACGCCGTCCTTGACCTTCACCCGGTCGATGACCACCTCGATGGTGTGCTTCTTGTTCTTCT
>CALERA010000266.1 GCA_937908275.1 uncultured Desulfarculaceae bacterium
GCAGACAAAACCTCGACCTCCAGGTCATGGACCTCACCCAACTCGTCACCATGGCTCTGGAATGAAAGCCAAACCCGCCCGGCGAGCGCGCGTGCTCGCGCCCGCCGGGCCGGGCCTGAAAGGAGCGCCATGATCGCGTCTCTGTCGGTCTACCCCCTGGGCGAGGGCACCAGCCTGGGCCGTTTCGTTAAAAAAGGCGTGTCCGTGGTGGCCGAATCGGGCTATACCTTTGAGGTCGGCGGCATGTCCACCACCATCGAGGTGCCGGACCTGGACGCCCTGTTCGCCCTGGTCAAGAAAGTCCACGCCGCCCACCTGGCCGAGGGGGCCCAGCGGGTGGTGATCGAGCTGAAGGTGGACGACCGCCGCGACAAAGCGGCCACCATCGCCAGCAAAAGGCAGAGCGTCACCGGCTAGGACCGGGCTCCCGGGCCTGGCGACAACTCATATCGGCGCGGGCGGGCCGTGGGGGCCCCCACCGCGACCGCCCGGACAAAGGAGAAAAAACAGACGGCATAGGCGAGGACACTCCAGACAAGGAGACACCATGTTCGTGCTTTGGCCCAACGTGACCTTGTTCATCTGCGGCGGCATCACCCTGGCGGTAATCTGTTTCCTGATCTATGGCGGCGTCAAGGGGTTCGACAAGACCTTCCCCGACGAGTAGCCGCTTGGCATCGGGCTAGCCCCTCATCAAGAGTTAACAACAGGCGCGACCCCCCAAATCTAGCCCTGGAAGAGGAACGGTCTGAATAGGCGGTTTCAAGGGGCGGGCCTGCCCGCTCTCACCCACCCACCCATGTAAGGAGGAAATCATGCCGGGGAGGGACAAGCCGGAAACCACCAGCGCCAAAACCAAGACTTCACGCCGAAACTTCCTTAAAGCCGCGGCCGTGGCCGGCGCGGCCAGCACGCTGGGCTTCCCCGCGGTGATGCGGGCCAGCGCCGCCGAGCAGATCAAGATCAAGATCCAGACCGCCTGGGACGCGGGCACCTTGGGCTTCACCAAGTTCAAGGAGTTCTGCCAGATGGTGGGGGACATGACCGAGAACAAGGTCGTGTTCGAGGGCTTCCCGGCCGGCGCCATCGTCGGCACCTTCGAGATGTTCGACGCGGTCAAGGCCGGCGTGTTCGACGCCATGCACTGCTTCGACGTCTACTGGCCGGGCAAGATCCCCGCCGCCACCTTCCTGTCCTCCTATCCGTTCGGCATGGACCGTCCGGACCAGTGGGAGACCTGGTACCGCGCCCTGGGCGGCATCGACATCGCCCGCCAGGCCTATGGCGAGCACAACATGCACTGGATCGGACCCATCCAGCACGACGACAACCTGATCCACTCCAAGGTGCCGATCCGCTCCTTCGAGGACTTCAAGGGCAAGAAGATCCGCTATCCCGGCGGCATCATCGCCGACATCTACCGGGCCGCCGGCGTCTCCACCGTGCTGCTGCCCGGCGGCGAGGTCTATCCCGCCCTGGAGAAGGGCGTCATCGACGGCGCCGACTTCGTGGGCGCGGCCATCAACTACAATCTGGGCTTCGGCGAGATCGCCAAATTCATCATCATGGGTCCGCCCAGCACCCCCTGCCTCCACCAGCCGGTGGACTTGATGAGCGTCTCGATCAATACCACCACCTGGGGCAAGATCCCCAAACACTTCCAGCAGCTTATCGAGGCCGCGGTCTACAAGCACTCCTATGATCAGTACACCGCCATCCAGGCCGCCGACATCGTGGCCTTCGACAAATTCAAGGCGCAGGGCGTGGAGGTGATCCGCCTCAAGGAGGAGGACATCGCCAAGTTCCGCAAATTCGCCCCCGAGATGTGGGTCAAGTGGGCCAAGAAGCACCCCTTGGCCATGAAGGCCTTCAAGTCCCAGCTGGAGTTCATGAAATCGGTCAAGGTGGGCTACGTCACCGACGCCGAAATGGTGGACGTCAACGGCAAGAAGCTGGAGTTCTAGCCGGTCTGGCCGGGCGGGGAGGGCGGCCTCCCCGCCCGCACCCGGCGGAGGCTCCGGACGGGGCCGATCCGCGCGGCGCGGGATCCTGGGGGAATTTGGCTTTCTCCTGCGCGCAGAGTCGAGCACACGCGGACCCACCATCAACGGCAGGGGGAGAGGTGCGAGATGAATTGGCTCAACAAATTCATGGTCATGGTGGACAAGACCAATATCTTCCTGGGCAAGCTCAACGTGGGGCTGATCATGCTGGCGGTCTTCGTCATCACCTTCGAGGTGGTGGCGCGCTACGTCTTCGGCATGCCCACCAACTGGGGTCATGAGCTGATGACCCTGCTCTTCGCCGCCTCCTATGTCCTGGCCGGCGGCTACGCCCATTATCATCGCGCCCACGTCCGGGTGGACGTGGTCTATTCCCAGTGCTCGCCCCGGGGCAAGGCCATCCTGGACTGCGTCTCCTCGGTCTTCTTCTTCCTGTTCACCGGGGTGATGGCCTACACCAGCTGGACCTTCTACTGGAGCAGCCAGACCATGTACGGCGGCGGCACCCTGTTCGGCGCGGACATCATCGGCGAGCTTTCGCTGACCGACTGGGCCCCGCCCCTGTATCCCATCAAGTTCATGATGCCCCTGGGGGCCTTCATGCTGCTGTTGCAGGGCATCGTCTGGCTGATCCGGGACCTGAAGCTGGCCTTCACCGGGGAGGAGTGGGCGAAATGAGCATCGAGACCATCACCCTGCTGATGTTCGGCTCCCTGCTGGGCCTGTTGGCTTTGGGCCTGCCGGTGGCCTTCGCCTGCGGTTCGGTGGGCATCATCTTCACCGCCCTGCTGCAAGGCCCCTCGGCGGTCAACCTGGTCTCCACCCGCATCTTCGGCCTGATGACCAATTACCTGCTGGCCTCGATCCCGCTGTTCATCCTGATGGCCTCGATCCTGGAGCGCTCCGGGGTGATCGAGGACATCTACGAGACGGTCTATCAGTGGCTGGGGGCCCTGAAGGGCGGCGTGGCCACGGCCACCATCGCGGCCTGCACCCTGATGGCGGCCATGTGCGGGGTGATCGGGGCCAGCGAGGTGACCATGGGGGTCATCGCCTTCCCCCAGATGCTGAAACGCGGCTATGACAAGTACATCGCCGCCGGGGCCATCCTGGCCGGCGGCACCCTGGGCATCCTGATCCCGCCCAGCGTGATGCTCATCGTCTACGGCATGGTGGACAACTCCTCCATCGGCCGGCTCTACGCCGGGGCCTTCATGCCCGGCTTCCTGCTGGCCAGCTTCTACGTGATCTACGTCTCCATCCGCTGCTACCTGCGCCCGGAGCTGGGACCGCCGGTGCCCAAGGAAGAGCGCATGCCCCTGTCCGGGCGGATCAGGCTCCTGGGCCGTCTCTCCGGCCCCGGCATCCTGATCTTCCTGGTGCTGGGCACCATCTTCACCGGCATCGCCGCCCCCACCGAGGCCGCCGGCGTGGGCGCGGCCGGCGCGGCGATCATGGCCGCCTTCCAGCGCCGGATCACCTGGCGCGGGGCGGTGCAGGCCACCGAGAGCACCATCAAGGCCACGGCCATGGTGATGTGGACCATGTTCGGGGCCAACATCTTCGTGGGCCTGTACGTGATGATCGGCGGCGGCAAGTTCGTGGAGGACCTGTTGATGGGCTCGGGCCTGGGCCCCTGGACCATCATCATCATCATCAACCTGATCCTGGTCTTCCTGGGGTTTTTCATCGACTGGGTGGGCATCATCATGCTCTGCGTGCCGATCTTCGGCACCGTCATCCGCAAGCTGGGCTTTGACCCCATCTGGTTCGGGGTGCTGTTCACGGTCAACATGCAGATCAGCTTCCTGTCCCCGCCCTTTGGCTACGCCCTGTTCTACCTGAAGGGCGTGGCGCCACCAGAAATCGACACCTTCACCATCTGGCGGGCGGCGGTGCCCTTCATGGGCCTGCAGGTGCTGGGCCTGATCTGCTGCATGGTCTGGCCGGGAATCATCCTGTGGCTGCCCAGCCTGTTCTACTAGACCGCTCCCAGGGGGCCGCGCCCGCCGGAGACCCCGGCGCGCCGGCCGGGAAGGCGCGCATGACCGCCCGCCCGCGCGGCAATGGCGACCGGGGACTGGATTACCGGACCCCGGCCGCCCTGACCCAGGGGTTCTACGCCCTGCTGGGGTTCTGGACCCTGGCCTGCCTGGTCCTGTTCGTGGCCCGGGGGGCGGTCCTGGATTGGTCCAACTACGGGCAGTGGGCCATGATCGGCTTCGTGATGGCCTACACCTGGTACTGGTCCCTGGGGGTCTTCCACAGCCTGCACCTGGACGGCCAGGGCCGGCTGCACCTGACCAGCCCCCGCCGGGCCCTGGTGGTGGACCTGGAGGAGATCGGCCTGGTGGAAGGGCCGCTGTTGCCCCTGGGTTTCGTGCGCCTGCGCCTGGCGCGGGAGAAGGCCTATGTCCTGTGCCGGGCCGGCGATCCGGAGCTGAGCCGGCTGCTGTTGGGGCTCAGAAGCGCCCACCCGGGCCTGAAGTTCAAGCACATCGGGGAGCGGTGACCAGCCCGACGTTCCCGAGCCGAGCCAACCCACACCACCCGCGCAAGGGGGAGTGATAAACGATGGGCATCATCACGGTTTCACGCGAGGTGGGCAGCCTGGGCGACGAGATCGCCGCGGGCGTGGCCCAGAAGTTGGGCTTCAAGCTGGCCGACCGCGACTACATCCACACCCTGGTCAAGGAGTGCGACCTGGAATTCAGCCAGGCCTGCTCGGCCTTCGAGTCCGAGGTCAAGCCCGGCCGTCTTTTGGAGCGCATGTTCTTCTCCAACCCCGCCTACCACGCCCGTTTCGCCTCGCTCAACTTCGAGCTGGCGGCCCAGGACAACGTGGTCATCGTGGGCCGGGGGGCCCAGGTGCCGCTGTCGGCGGTGCCGGGGGTGCTGCGCTGCCGGGTGGTGGCCCCCCTGGAGCTCCGGGTCCAGCGCATCATGGAGCGCATGCAGACGCCGCGGGCCGAGGCCCTGGACTTCGTGGAGCGCTACGGCCGCGAGCGCAAGTCCCTGATGGAGGCGGTCTACGGCAAGGACCATCCGGACATCTATGGCTTCCAGAACTTCGACCTGATCGTCAACACCGCCCAGTTCAACGCCGGCGAGGCGGTGAACCTGGTGGCGGCCGCCGCCCGGGAGCTGGAACTGCGCAGCGACCCGGTGGCGCGCCAGGAGACCCTGCAACGCCTGGCCTTGGCCAAGCGGGTGGAGAGCCTGATCAAGAAGCACGTCAACGCGGTGCCGCCCAAGGACATCACGGTGGAAGTGGTGGCCCCGGGCAAGGTGCGCCTGGTGGGGCTGGTCAGCGGCAAGCGCAACAAGGACCACGCCGCCGAGATCGCCAGGCGCGACCCCGAGGTGAAGGAGGTCGACAACCAGTTGGGCACCGCCTCCCTGAGCTTCTAGCCCAAGGCGGCGCGGCCGACATGAGCGGCCCTGGGCCGTCAGCCAACGCCAGCGGGCGGGGGGAAATCCCCCGCCCGCTTTATTAGTTCCACCGCACCAAAAGGCAGGGGCGGGGGTGTGCTCCCCGCCCCTCGGCGCGCCCACCGTCCGCGCGGCTAGTCCAGGCGGAAGCCGGCCACCAGGTTGTCCAGGGTGGCGGCCAGGCCGGTCAGGCGCTCGGCCGCGGCGGCGGTCTCCTCCACCAGGGCCGCGTTCTGCTGCACCCCCTGGTCCATCTGGCTCATGGCCTTGTTCACCTCGGTGATGCCGCTGGCCTGGTCCTGGCTGGCGGAGGCGATGCGCTCCACCGCGGTGGCGGTCTGGTTGACGTTGGTGATGATCTCCTCCAGCAACCTGCCGCTTTCGCTTACCAATTCCCCGCCCTTGGCCACCTGGGCCACGCTCTGGCCAATCAGCTCCTGCACCTGCTTGGCCGCTGCGGCCGCTCGCCCGGCCAGGTTGCGCACCTCCCCGGCCACCACCGCGAAGCCCCGCCCGGCCTGGCCGGCCCGGGCCGCCTCCACCGCCGCGTTCAGGGCCAACAGGTTGGTCTGGAAGGCGATCTCGTTGACCACCCCGATGATTTCGTTGATCTTGCGACTGGCGGCGCTGGCCTGGTCCATGGCCTCGATGGTCCGGCGCACCGCAGCGTCGCCCTCGGCGGCCTGTTTGGCGGTGGCCTGCACCAGGGAGTTGGCCTGTCTGGCGTTCTGGGCGTTGGTGCTCACCAGGCCGGTGAGTTGCTCCACCGCGCTGGCGGTCTCCTCCACCGCCGCCGCCTGCTGCTGGGTGCGGTCGCTCAGGTCCTGGTTGCCCCCGGCGATCTCGTGCGCTCCCCGCGACAGCTCCTGGGCGTTGCGCCGGATCTCGGCCACCGAGCGCGACCAGTCCGCCCGCAGCTCGGTCAGGGCCTCGGCCACCGCCCCGATTTCGTCGTTGGTCAACTGGCCGTGGCTGAAGGCGCGCAGGTCGCCCTGGCGCAGCAGGTTCACGTCGTCCACCACCCGGGTCAGGGGCCGGACCATCCCCCGCCGCACCCAGAGCCAGGTGAAGCCAAAGACCGCCAGGGAGACCGCCAGGCCGCAGAGCAACACCAGCTTGAGCAGGTCCACCTTGGCGGCGGCCAGGTCGGTGTACATCTCCACTGCCCGGTTCATCTCCGCCACCAGGGGCAGGTTGCCCGACACGATTACTTCCAGTCCTTGGTTGAACTGTGGGGAATCAGGCGAGGGCGCGTCCACCACCGCCTTGATGCCGGCGGAAAAATCATCCCACATTTTGGCGACATGGCTGAGCTGAGACGCCAGGCCGGGGTCGCTGGCCGCGGGCAGGCCCTGGGCGGGGTCGCCCTCGCGCAAAACTTTGAGTGTTTGGTCGAACAATTTGGCGGTGGCGCGAAGCTGCTCCCGCGCCTGGTCGGCCTTGCTCCGGTCCTGGCAGAACAGCAGGGCCTCCTTGGTTATCTTTTGGCTCAGCATCCGTTGCCGCCCGGCCAGGTTGATCAGCTCGGCGTCGGTTTCCTGGGCCTTCAGCAGCCACCAGGAGCCGCCCACCAGGATCACCTGGGTGGCCAGCAGCACCGCCAGGGCGGCCATAATTTTGGAAAGGATGGACGTACCAACCCGAAAGTGCATGCTAACCCCCATAAGGAGCGGTTACGGCTGCCGACAAGGATAGGATAACGGCTGGAATCCAACCGTCATACTATATTGTTAACATACCTCGGGCCGCGAAACTAGGCGTCGCGCGCCTCTTGCCCGCGCGCGCCGGCCGGTGTAGATTGCCAGGCATGGCAACACCAGAACACCCCCCCATCCTGAGCGAGGCCGAGGCCCAAGCCCGCCTTATGGCCCTGCCGCGCCCCTGGGCCGCCGACTACCTGGCCATGTACTCCAACTGGCTGGGCGGGATCGTGCGCGAGCCCTGGCTGATGAGCGTGCCCATCGACGACCACCTGGTCCATCGCGGCGACGGGGTCTTCGAGGCCATGAAGTGCGTGGCCGGCCGCATCTATCAATGCGACGCCCACCTGGAGCGCCTGGCCCGCTCGGCCCAGAGCATCCACCTGGAGCTGCCCCTGGACCTGGGGGCCCTCAAGCGCCTGGTGGTGGAGGTGACCCGGGCCGGGGGCGAGCCCGACAGCATGGTGCGCCTGTACATCAGCCGGGGGCCGGGCGGGTTCTCCACCAACCCCTTCGAGTGCTGCGCCCCCGGGGTCTACGTCATGGTCAGCCGCCTGCACTCCCCCGCCCCGGAGTCCTACCAGCGCGGGGTGCGGGCCGGCATCAGCCTGGTGCCCAGCAAGAGCGGCTTCTACGCCTCGGTCAAAAGCTGCAACTATTTGCCCAACGTGCTGCTCAAGCGCGAGGCCGTGGTGCGCGGCTGGGACTTCTCCGTGGGCCTGGACGAGAACGGCCACCTCTCCGAGGGCTCCACCGAGAACGTGGGCCTGGTGGACTCCCTGAACCGCCTGCTGCTGCCCCTGCCCGACCACATCCTGGAGGGCACCACCGTGCGCCGGGTCATCGAACTGGCCCGCGCCCTGGTGAAAAGCGGCGTCCTGAGCCGGGTGGAGCACCGCCCCCTGGAGCGGGCCGACCTGGACAAGGCCAAGGAGATCATGCTCTTCGGCACCACCCTGGACGTGCTGCCCATCACCCGCCTGGAGGGCGACCCGGTGGGCGACGGCGCGGTGGGCCCGGTGGCCAAGGCCCTGTTGGAGCTGGTGCGCCAGGACGTCCTGCACAACCCGGCGGTCTCCACCCCCGTCTTCGTCTAGCCTCCGGCGCGCAGCGGGCTTGGCCAAGCGGCCGGCGATGGGGTATATCCATACCCTGGGCCGGCCATGGCCGACCCGCGCCCGCTTCCCCCCCTGAAACCGGGAGCCGCTCATGCCCCATTTCGCCGGCATCGACGTGGGCAGCCTCAGCGCCGAGGCGGTCATCATCGACGGGCAGGCCCAGGTCCTGGCCTACAGCATCCTGCCCACCGGGGCCCACTCCACCACCGCCGCCGAGGCCGCCCTCGACCAGTCCCTGGCCCGGGCCGGCCTGACCCGGGCCGACCTGGCCTACACCGTGGCCACCGGCTATGGCCGCATCTCGGTGCCCTTCGCCGAAAAACGCGTCACCGAGATCTCCTGCCACGCCCTGGGCGCCCACCACCTCTTCCCGGACACCGGCACCGTCATCGACATCGGCGGCCAGGACTCCAAGGTCATCCGGGTGGACAAGCACGGCAAGGTCACCGATTTTTCCATGAACGACAAGTGCGCCGCCGGCACCGGCCGCTTCCTGGAGGTCATGGCCGAGCGCCTGGGCGTGGCCCTGGACGACCTGGGCCGGCTGTCCCTGGCCGCCGCCAGCGAAGTCGAAATCAGCAGCGTCTGCACCGTCTTCGCCGAGAGCGAGGTCGTCAGCCTCATCGCCAAGAACCACCCCCGCAACGAGATCATCCGCGGCCTGCACAAGGCCATCGTCGGCCGGGTCTACGCCATGGCCCGCGCCCTGGGCGTCTCCGGCGCGGTAACCATGACCGGCGGCGTGGCCAAGAACGCCGGCGTCGTGGCCCTGATGGAAGCCCGCCTGGGCCAGGCCATCCATGTCCCCGACGAACCCCAGATCGTCGGCGCCCTGGGCGCGGCCCTGGCCGCCCTGCGCCAGGCCGGCTAGGGCGGGGAGGGGAGTTAAGAGTTCTGGGGGAAAACCTTTCTTTGGGGGCCAAATAAAGGTTTTCCCCCAGACCCCCTTTCCAAAGAAAGCCGAGGGGGTTGGGGAAGGGGAGACGCTTGTGGCGCCGGGATGGAGGCGATGGTGGGCACGAAAGGCGTAGGCGAACAAGACAACTAGCCGTCATTGCGAGGAGCCGGAAGGCGACGAAGCAATCTACCGAATTTAATCCCTCGGCCTTTCATTACCGACGGCCAGCGCCAAGCCCCAGGTCAGACTCCAGACGCCAAAAGGCCGCCGCCCGTTCCCGGACGGCGGCCCAAGCCTTGGTTCCGCCTCTCATGGTTTATTGCTCGCGCCTCCTTTTTCCTGGGTTTTCCTCTGATCTAAAAATAAGCATCATCCCGGCGGTCGCCAGCCTTCCACCCAACCAGCCAGGCCCGCAGGCTGGCCGCGTGCCGCTCCCGGGCCTCGCCCGGGTCGTCCACCCCCGGGCCGGCCGCTTGGTCCAGGTCCTGCCATAGACCCGGCGCGCGGCCGTCGCCCAAGAGCTCGATCTCGGCCCGGCGGCGCTCCCTGGGCTCCAGGCCCGCCAGTCCGGCCTCCAACTCCCGGGCCAGGCCCAGGTAGAACCGCTGGGCCGCCAGCCATTCCTCCAGCGCCTGACTGGCCAGGTAGGCGTCCCGGGCCGCTCCGCTCGGGGCCGGGCTGGCGCCCCCCTGGCAGGCGGGGTGGCGGGCCAGGACCGCGTACACCTCCCGGCCCTCGGGGTCGGTCTCCAGGCCCAGGGGATAGAGCCGGCAGGCCAGGGGCCGGTCCGGATGCACCGCGCAGCCGGCCGGGGTCAGGAACCCGCAGCGGCCGTCCGGCCCGAAGCGCAGGAACAGCCCGGCGTTGTCGCTGTGCCGGGCGATGAACTGGCCGCTGGCCAGCCCCAGGCGCCGGGCCAGCCGCCAGACCTCCCAGGGGTTGAGCTGGATGGCCTGGTGGGAGCAGCAGGCTCCGCAGCGGGCGCAGGCAAAAACCGGAGACTGGCCGGGGTGCGGGCCAATTTTTGCCGGTTGTCCGGCCAGGTTGCGCCTGTCATGCTTTAGTTCGGACATAGGGTTTGGCCTTTCGCCCGAAGGGCCGCTCCTCTCCTCGCTGCTTCGCGGAGAACGGCGTGCTGGACAACCGCACCTTCATGGTGGCCGGCCTGGCGGTTTCGCTGGTCTTATTCCTGGCCATGCTGGTCATCAGCTTCGCCACCAGGCGCTATCGCGGCCTGGGCTGGTGGACCATGGGCAACTGCCTAGATATGCTAAGCTTTGCTGGCTTTGTGTTCCAGGATTATACACCGCCTTGGTACCTTAGCCTGCTGTTGGCCAACAGCGCCAGCTTGGCCGGGCTGATTTGCTGGGACTACGGTGTTCGCCGTTTCCTGGGCCAACCCCTGCCCTTGCGGACGGGGTTGGCCAATCTGCTCCTGGTGACCGGCCTGCTGCACTACTATTCCGCCTGGCAATACGACATCTCCTTGCGGGTGGTCATCATCAGCCTCGCCTACGCGCCCTGGTGCCTGGACACCGCCAGGGTGCTCTGGCGGGAGCGGGAGATTTCCAGCCCCGCCACCCGCAAATCCCTGGCCCTGACCGCGCTGGCCTTGGCCGGGTTCTGCGTCTTCCGGGCCTTGGCGACCTTCTTCAATCCACCGGTGGACACCCTGTTCCAATCCAACTGGCTGGTCAGCCTGGCCGTGGCGATTTTCATTATGGCCGTGACGCTGTTCAATATCTGCTTCCTGGCCCTGGTGGCGGTGCGCCACGAGCGGGACCTGCAGGCCAAGATCCTGGAACTGAACCAGGAGATCGCGCTGCGCCACGCCCTGGAGGAGCGTTTGTCCCGCGAGGCCACCCTGGACCCCCTGACCGGGGTGGCCAACCGGCGCAAGCTGGAGGATCTGGCGGCCAAATGCCTGGCCGTGGCTCGCCGCCATGACCGACCCTTCGCCATGCTGATCCTCGACATCGACCAGTTCAAGCAGATCAACGACCTGGGGGGGCACCAGGCCGGCGACGCGGCCCTGATTGCCCTGGCCGAACTCTGCCAGCGACAACTGCGGGAGGAGGACACCCTGGCCCGCTTCGGCGGCGACGAATTCCTGGCCCTGTTGCCCCACACCGACCTGGACCAGGCCCTGGAAACCGCCGAGCGCCTGCGCCGCGAGATCGAGACCCAGGGCCGGCAAGCGGGCTGCCCCTATGCCAGCCTGACCATCAGCCTGGGGGTCAGCGTCTTCCAGCCCGGCGACGCCGGGCTGGAAAGCCTGTTGCTGCGGGCCGACGCCGCCCTCTACCGGGCCAAGGCCAACGGGCGCAACCGGGTCTGCCAGGCCCTGCTGGGTCCGGAGGACGACCTGGTCCTGCACTGCCTGGAGCGGACCGCCTCCCCGGCTTGACAACCCGGCCCCGCCGTGCGCTAAATTCAGCCAGCGCCTCCCTCCTGGGGGGCGACCTTGACCCAACCCCCAAACGCGCCCGAAAGGAAGCAATCCCGTGGAACGCACCCTTATCCTCATCAAACCCGACGCCATCTCCCGCGGCCTGGCCGGCGCGGTCCTGAGCCGCTTCGAGCAAAAAGGCCTGAAGATCGCCGGCATGAAGATGATCCAGCTCAGCGACGCCCTGCTGCGCGAGCACTACAGCCACCTGGCCGACAAGCCCTTCTTCCCCACCATCGCCGAGTTCATGAGCCGCACCCCGGTGTTGGCCCTGTGCCTGGAGGGCAAGGAGGCGGTGGAGGTCTGCCGCAGCCTGTGCGGGGTCACCAACAGCCGCAAGGCCGCCCCCGGCACCATCCGTGGCGACCTGGGCATGAGCATGCAGTGCAACCTGGTTCACGCCAGCGACTCCCCGGAGACCGCCGTCAGCGAGGTGGCCCGCTTCTTCAAGCCCGAGGAGTTGTTCGCCTACGACCCGGCCCTGATCAACTACCTCTACGCCAGCGACGAGCGCTAGGGCGCGGGACCAAACCAGGGGCGGCGGCCGCCAACCGGAAGGGTTGGGGCCGCCCGGCCCGCAACCCGGAGAGAGCATGAGCCGGCAGTTGAGCGAAGAGGACGTCATCCGCCTGGTGCAGTCCCTGAGCGGCGGCACCGGCTCCCAGGGGCTCAGCGTGGGCATCGGCGACGACGCGGCGGTGTTGCAGCACGCCGGCGGACGCCTGGTGGTGACCACCGACCTGCTGGTGGAGGGCGTCCACTTCGACCTGACCTACACCAGCGCCTACGACCTGGGCTGGCGGTCCATGGCCGCCAACCTCTCCGACATCGCCGCCATGGGGGCCCTGCCGCGCTGGGGCTTCCTCTCCCTGGGCCTGCCCGGGCCGCCGGAAGAGGACTTCGTGGCCTCCCTGGTGCGGGGCATGGCCGACCTGGCCGGCCCCCAGGGCCTGGTCCTGGCCGGCGGCGACACCGTCAAGTCGCCCCAGGTGGTGATCAACCTCTGCCTGATCGGGGCCGCGGCCGGGGTCAATCCCCTGCTGCGCTCCGGGGCCTTGCCCGGCCAGGCCATCTGCGTCACCGGCTCCCTGGGGGCCTCGGCCGCCGGCCTGGCCTGGCTGCGGGAGGGCGGGGCCAAGGACGACCCCCGGGCCGCCGGCGCGGTGGCCGCCCACCTGCGCCCGGTCCCGCGCCTGGCCGCCGGCCGGGCCTTGGCCACCTCCGGCCGGGTGGGGGCCATGATGGACCTCTCCGACGGCCTGGCCAGCGACCTGGCCCGCATCTGCCGCGCCTCCCAGGTGGGGGCGGTGGTGGAGGCCGCCGCCCTGCCCATCGCCCAGGAGACCCGGACCCTGGCCGCCGCCCAGGGGATCGATCCCCTGGACTGGGCGGTCAAGGGCGGCGAGGATTTCGAGCTCTTGTTCACCTGCGACCCGGACCAGGTGAAGCTGCTGGCCGAGTTGGTGGCCGACAGCTCCCCGGGCCTGGGCCTGACCCCGGTGGGGCGGGTGGGCGAGGGCCGGGGAGTGGTGCTGAACCTGCCCGACGGCTCGGCCCGGGACATCACCCTGGGGGGCTACGACCATTTCCGCCGGCCCTAGGCCGCGCCTTCTGGCCGCCGGCCGGAAAAACCTAGTCCCGGGCCAACCTTGGCCCGAGGCCGGTTCGGGGGCGATCGGCGCGGCAACGCCTTCTCTTTCCAGCCGAAAGTGCTAAGATTGGAACGATGGCCCCAGGCCCCGCCCGGGCCGGGCCAGGCGCACCCTTCCCCCAAACGGAGTACGACCGCCATGGCGCCCCGGCGCTGCCTCATGGCCTTGGTCCTCTTGGCCAACCTGGGTCTGTTGACCGCCTGCGGGGCGGCCACCGCCGCCAATGACCAGCCCGGCCGCTCCCCGGCCACGGTCTCCGGCCCCATCAGCCCGGCCAGCGCCGGCCCGGGGGGGGACTACTGCCCGCCCCGCTACCTGCCGGCCCTGCCCAAGGACCTGAACCTCTGCGGCGAGCCGGTGCCGCTTGCCGACCCCCTGGTGGCCGAGGCCCTGGACCGCGAGTTCACCATCGCGGTGCACGACCAGGCCCAGGTGGTGATGTGGCTCAAGCGGGCCCAGCGCTACTTCCCCTACATCACCCAGCGGCTCAAGGCGGCCGGCCTGCCCGACGACCTGAAGTACGTGGCCGTGGCCGAGAGTTCGCTGCTGACCCGGGTGGTCAGCCCGGCCGGGGCCAGCGGCCCCTGGCAGTTCATGGACGCCACCGGCCGGCGCTACGGCCTGCGCAAGGACGCCTATTTCGACGACCGCCGCAACCCGGAAAAGGCCACCGCCGCCGCCCTGGCCTACCTGGGCGGCCTGCACCAGGAGTTCGGCTCCTGGACCATGGCCATGGCCGGCTACAACTGCGGCGAGGC
The DNA here is from genome assembly GCA_937908275.1 of uncultured Desulfarculaceae bacterium. Taxonomy (GTDB): domain Bacteria; phylum Desulfobacterota; class Desulfarculia; order Desulfarculales; family Desulfarculaceae; genus JACRDC01. The sequence continues at coordinate 14,011 of CALERA010000266.1, forward strand.
CCGGGTGCGGCGCGAGGTGGCCGAGCAGGGGGTGAACAACTACTATGACCTCTGGCTGCCCTACGAGACCATGCGCTATGTCTTCCGCATCCTGGCGGCCAAGATCATCCTGGAGAACCCCAGCGCCTATGGCTATTGCCTGCCCGGCGAGGCCCTCTACCAGCCCCATCCCACCGACACCGCGCGCCTGAACCTGGGCCGTCCCCTGCACCTGCGCACCCTGGCCAGCGCCTGCCAGACCACCCTCAAGGTGCTCAAGGAGTACAACCCCGAGCTGGTGACCTATTACCTGCCGCCCGGCAGCCACGAGGTGAAGGTGCCCCAGGGGCAGGCCAAGGGTCTGGCTCAGCGCCTGGCCGGTCGGAACGGCGACCAGGTGGCCGGTCCGGCCGCGCCGGCCGCCCCGCCGGTCCCGGAGGTCAAGGGCGAGCCCCTGGACAAGGCCGGCCGGATCCAGGTCAAGGCGCCGGCCGCGCGGCCCGCCACCGTCGGCGCGACCCGGGGAAGCGGCTACCTGGTGCGCCCCGGCGACAGCCTGAGCGCCATCGCCAAGCGCCACGGGATCAGCTCGGCCGCCTTGCGCCAGGCCAACGGCCTGACCGGCGACCGCATCAAGCCGGGGCAGAAGCTGGTGATCCCCGGGCCCTAGCCCGAGCGGGCGAGCGGCGAAAAAAAATCCAGGATTGGCCGGGATTTTGACTGGTTTGGCTTGACAATGCCCGAGCCTTGCGTATGATTGAGTCCATACCAGGCCAATCAGCCATATCTTTTCCGCTCGATTGCTGGCGTATTCCGCCTTCATCTCAGCAAAAAGCTAGGCTTATTGAGTCTAAGGCCCTCCCGGAGGTCGGGAGGGGGCATTCATTTTTTCCAGGAGTTCCCAGAGATGAGCAAGAGCATTTACGTCGGCAACCTGTCCTTCAACACCACCGAGGCCACCCTGCGTAGCGCCTTCGAGCGTTATGGCACCGTGCACTCCGCCCGGCTGATCACCGACCAGATGACCGGTCGTCCGCGCGGCTTCGGCTTCGTGGAGATGGACAACGCCGAGGCCGAGGCCGCCATCAACGCCATCAATGGCACCGAGTTGGACGGCCGGGTGCTGAAGGTCAACGAGGCCCAGCCCCGTCAGCCCCGTCCCCAGAACAACCGCCGTTGGTAGGCCTCGCCGCCTGGGGTCGCCGATAGACGGCCCTGGCGGACCATAAGGCTCGCGCCGCCGCCCGTCCGGCTTGCCGGATGGGCGGCGGTTTCAGTTTTAATTACCATATGGTTCCCAAACAATATTTCCGCAACGTGGACACCTCTTGTTACTGCTGTTCGGGTCATAACCCCTTGGCCAATAATACTTGACACCACGACAATAGCCGCAAATCCACCATTGGTCTTCTGCGGAAATCTTATGCTTGTCCTCTAACGGACTAATCTTTGACCAATTACTATCATGCTTTGGGCATTTTTCATCTGGGTTTTCATTTGGGTCTTCACCTAGTGGTTTGAATATAATTGTGGAACATTCTGGAGTAGAACATCGCCACCATTGATCCATTTCCCTCCTCCACTATAGAGTTAGTTGCCAGTGGCACTATTATTAGGTTGGTAAGGCAAAGAAGACCCATCGAGCAATTTAGGTTCTCCTGGAGCAGGAGGAATCACTCGAGCGTCATCATAATTTTTTCGGTAGCTCAAAATCTCTGAAATGTTATCAGCATCAGCCTTAGAATCCGAGACTACTTCTGGAATAAGTTCGGTACCAGCTTTGCCTGCAGCTTCTAACGTACGGGTAGTCTCAAGATGTACTTTTTTAATCCCGCCTACAGAATTTAGCTCAAGGCTGAACGAACTGGAACTGACAAATGCACCAGAATAGTTGACGATATATATATTGTAAGGGTCCGGGAGAAGTTCAGTCGTGTGCAGTTTTAGTGCAAGCCGCTTATCTTCATCGACAGAATATACAAAAATTTCATAGGGTAAAATTTTGGCGGCTCTGACACCTTTGAAATCCGTCGTATCGTTCTCAGGTGAAATTTCAGTGACGGTAGGTTGCGAAATGCAGCCGGATAATATGAGTAATATTAAGAGAGAAAACAATATATTCTTCATTGCACACCTACTTTCCGACAACAGGACGAATAAATACTAATATTTGCCCTGCGCTCAAATCAACTTTTTGATCAAGGTAAGGAATTGGCGACGACGAGGTAAGCCATAAAACGGTTGGAGTTGTCGGAAAAGCGCGATCCAATGGTCTTTTTAAATCAGGCTGCATGTTGGCAGGAATTAACTTTATTAATGATTCGAGTCGATTCCTGGCAGTAATGTTTTCTTCTATATCCGTTAAACTCAACGATCCAGAGAGCATCTCCTTTAAAGAAAGTATTTCAAAAAGGATGCGGCTAAGCGTGACGCTATTTTTTGATAATCTAATAAAGGCGTTGAGTCTATTTTTGTAATATGAAGTTAGATTGTTATATATTGTTTCTCTTCTGTTAAACCGTTGCAAAGCATCTTGAACTCGCCTACTATAGAACAATACAGTTTGTTTCTCTTCAAAGCCTTCGCTGATCTGTCCTTGCAACTCTTGAGGTAATACAAATGACTGGTCCAACGCTTTTTGCATGCCACAGAATGGATTATATAAATAAATAAACCTTTTCAATAAATGCTGGAAGGCGTTCCTCGCAGGAAATAGTTTTTTATCTCCATTCTGCACACTATAATATAATCTTCCTTCATTTTGGGCCTCAAGTAATTCGGATAGATAATAAGCATATATATTATGGACATATGTTGCTAGCGAATCATCCGTAGGGCAAATATTTAGGTCGCATCCATTGGCAGCTTGGCGTTCAAGATGGTAGAGGGATTTATTGGGACCTAATGCAATGGAAAGATTATACCAAAAGCGGCTGATAACGTTGCCGCTATCGTTGTCTTTCCCATCCTGTTTGTCCAGTAGCAACGATTGTATATTGTTTTGATTGGCGGGCTGCTCGCTGTTTGTGAAGATGGAAACGTTTTCAATTACTTTATCAGCCGCATCAGGCGACAGACTCATAAAAGATTTCCAGAATACGCTTAAAAGTGAATAGTATAATTGCATAAGGTCAGAATATGATATTTCGTAATGCCAATATTTTTTGGCTAGCTCTGGTACAAAGGTAATGTTGCGCTGTTGCTTTTGAATCACACCATTTATGCAATTATCAAACACGAAGTTATCGATAACTGCAGAAGTCAAATTCTGAAAAAAGACATCATTATGCTCGTTATAAAGTTTTTCTATTTTCTCAATCTTCAGGATGATGAGGGATGCATTTGTCAATACGTCGATAGTATGCGAATCACTACAAACGAATCTATTAGCATCAGTGATGTCGTGCGGCGTTTTTTGGGAAACCGGCAAATTTGGGAAAGCGGTGTTTTTGCAGAGATTGCTTGGAGGGTTCTGACGTTTACTATCGGAGGGTGAAGACACGCAATACTTTTCTGAAGTGTTAATTTCTTTAATGATATTGGCAGCAATTATTTTAAGTTCATTAAAGTAATTACTCAGATATGTTAATGAGTTACAGCTCGTTTTGTAGTTATAATTGTTCAGATCGGTTAGATTTTTGAATAGACAAGTAAGATATTCAAGGTTCTGATTGCAATCTGGTACAGGGACAGACAATGGAGATTGTATAGTCGATGTACGGGAGGGTAGTAATTGCTTTGGGTCGGCGGATGCCAGTAAAACTGCACTAGTTTTATTGGCATTTAATGGCGTGGCAACCTGAGCAAAAGCTTGGTTTGAAATAGGTTCCGAGGAAGTAATTGGTAAGCCAAGCCCAGCGGTAGTCGTCAACTTAACGCCGAATGAACCAATGCTTTGGACGGACTCAGAAGCCTTGCTTGTTCCTTGAGCAGAAATCGATGATAATAAACCTTTTTCCGATAATTGAATGTCAAAAACATCTGAGCTAAGGAAGCCAGGCATTTGTTTCAAATGATAAGGGCGGGAATAATCTGGAGATATTTCTTTGATAACATCGACGATAACCTTGTCGTCCTGTGGCGTATATTTAGTAATAAATTGGACCCTAGGTAAATAGTATGTGACGCCTGACTCTTTTGTGGCTTGGCTTTTGGGGCCTCCTTCTAAGTGGCCACACGAAGAAGCGGTTAGGCAAAAAAGACTCAATATCGCCAGTATAATATTGGTCGTTTTCATGTCTGCTGCCTCTTTAAAAGAGATTAGTGCCACTATTCATCGCGCTCGCGCAGCACTTAAAAGCGTATGAACTAAAATGAACGGATTGAGGCATCGTTCACATAACTCAAGAAGGTATAGTGGCCGGTGCTGGAGATTCTCAACTAGGTGGTATCGAAACCAGGATGGTGCCCGTGACAGGCGGGGCTGTCACGGTGGCTCCGGGGCCGGAGCCACCGAACATGTAATGATAGGTTAATGCTAGGTGATTATCTGGCCGAGTGTCAAGTCTACTTTAATGGACCGGGCGGCCAAAGTTCTATAGCAGAGTTATCAGTTCGGCCAGGCCGGCCACCGCCCCGGCCGCGCCGGGCACCTGCGGCCGCAGGTCCGGCGGGCCGACGATATAGGTGGGGATGCCGGCGGCGATGGCCGCCCGGGCCCCGGTGGCCGAGTCCTCCACCGCCAGGGTTTGCGGGCCGATCAGGCCGGCCAGGTCCAGGGCCCGCTGATAGGGCTCGGGATCGGGCTTGCCCCGGGCCACGTCCTCGGCCGCCACCACGGTGGAGACCAGGCGGTCCAG
>CALERA010000267.1 GCA_937908275.1 uncultured Desulfarculaceae bacterium
TGGTGCGGCGGCGGAGGCGCGCGGCATGAAGGCCCGTCAGCTCGTCATCTGGGTGTTGGCCCTGGCCGCCGCCGCCGCGGCCTGGTTCATCACCGATGGCCTGGAGCGGGACAGCGCCCAGGAAAAGGACCTGGCCGGCCGGGTGCTGAGCCTGAGCGACCCCCAGGCGGTGGCCTCCCTGGAACTGGGCGGGGAGATGTTTCCCCAGGCGGTGCGCATCGAGCGCCAGGACCAGGAGCAGCGCTGGCAGATCACGGCCCCCCTGCAAGGCCCGGCCGACGCCCTGGCGGTGGGGCGGGTGCTCGGCGGCCTGTTGGAGGCCCGGATCAAGGAGCGCCTGGCCAAGCCCGAGGACCCGGCCCAGTTCGGCCTGGCCCCGCCCCGCCTGACCCTGGCCGTGACCGACCGCCAGGGCCAGAAGACCGAGCTGCTGGTGGGCGAGCTGAGCCCCTCCAAGGACCTGCTCTACCTGGCCCCGCCGGACCTGGCCGAGGTCTGGCTGGCCCCGGCCGAGCTGCGCGGCTCCCTGGCCCAGACCCTGTTCGACCTGCGCGACAAGACCGCCCTGGACTTCGTGGTCTCGGCCGTGGAGCGCCTGGAGCTGCGCCTGGCCGGCAAGGACCTGGTCCTGACCCGCCAGCGGGGCGGCTCCGACCCGGCCTGGACCCTGGAGGGCCAGGGGCCGGCCGATCCCCGGGCGGTGGAGGACCTGCTGTTCCAGATCCACGGCGTGCAGGCGGCGGCCTTTATTGATCAAGGCTTCGACCTGGCCAAGCTGGGCCTGGACCAGCCCGCCGAGGGCCTCTGGCTGACCCTGGACAAGGGCCAGAAGCTGGGCCTGGCCATCGGCGGCAGGAAACCGGCCGGAGACCGGCGCTATCTGCGCCGCCTGGCCGGCGGGCCGGTGCTGGAGGTGGCGGCCGACAGCCTCAAGCGCCTGGAGCGCCAGCCCCTGGACCTGGTGGAGCGCCACGTGTTGAAGCTGGACCGGGCCTTGGCCCAGGGCCTGACCCTGCGCCGGGAGGGCCAGGAATTGGTCTTCGCCAAGGGCGAGGCCGGCTGGAAGCGGGTCAAGCCCGCCCCGGCGGCCGAGGCCGAGGACCCGGAGCGGGCCGACTTCCTGCTCTGGGACCTGGCCGGCCTGAAGTGGGAGAAGATCCTGCCGGCCGGGGACTACGGCCTCCAGCCGCCCCGGGTGGTGGTGGTGGTGGCCCTGGGGGCCGAGGCCGACCGCCCAGCCCGCAGCCTGACCCTGGAGATCGGCGCGTTGGATCCGGCCAGCGGCCTGTTGGCGGCGGCCACCCCCGGCGACGGCCGGGTCTTCGGGATCAAGCCCGCGCTGCTCCAGCGGGTGGAGGCCCTTTTCGCCCCGCCGGAGCCGAAATAAAACCCCCGCGCTGGCCCAGGGCCTGGCGCATAATGAGTCGACGCACTAACGCCCGCCAGGGCAAGGAAGGTCCATATGGCTCGAGTCACGGTCGAGGATTGCCTGGAAAAAATCGATAATCGCTTCGCCCTGGTGCACCTGGCCGCCAAGCGGGTGCGCCAGCTGCGCGACGGCGCGCCGCCCTACCTGGACTCCAAGAACAAGGAGATCGTGGTGGCGTTGCGCGAGGTGGCCTCCGGCGACGTCTACCCGGTCACCGCCGAGGAGGCCGAGCGCGAGCGGGCCGAGGCCGAGGAGCGCGAGCGCGCCCGCATCGCCGCCGCGGTGGCCGCGGCCGAGGCCCAGGCCCAGCAGCCCCAGGCCAAGGCCGAGGATGACGACGCCGAGGAGGCGGCCGAGGACGGCCCGGCCGGGGAGTAGACCCATGGCCCGCGACCGTCTGCCCTCCGCCGCGGAGCGCCGCAAGCTCCTGTCCGTGACCTCGCCCGAGCTGGGCGCGACCGGACGCCGCTACCTGGAGCAGGGACGCTGGGGCGAGGCCCTGGAGTGCCTGGAGGCGGCCGGGGACCGGGAAGGCCTGGAGCAAACGCGCCAGGCCGCCCTGGAAGCCGGCGACTACTTCTTCTGGCGTCGGGCCCTGACCCTGCTGGGTCAACCCCTGGACCCCGCCGAGCTGACCCGCCTGGCCGACCAGGCCCAGACCGCCGGCAAGGCGGTTTTCCAGGTCCAGGCCACGGCGCAGCTTGAATCCGGCCGATCGGAGTCTTAGCTTTTAAGCGGCCCCGCCCGGTCCCCGGCGCGCAAACGCCGGAGGCCGGGGCGCATTTGGGGTTGGCAACATTCAACCTATTGACATTGCAGGCTGATCGGCCATGAAGCGTTGTTATTACGAAATCCTGGGCGTGGAGCGCACCGCCGAGGTCGAGATCATCAAAAAGTCCTACCGTCAACTGGCCCTCAAATACCATCCCGACCGCAATCCCGACGACGCCGAGGCCGAGGAGCGCTTCAAGGAGGCGGCCGAGGCTTACGAGGTCCTGCGCGACCCCGAGAAGCGCCGGCTCTACGACGCCTATGGCCACGAGGGGCTCAAGAGCACCGGCTTCAGCGGCTTTGGCGGGGTGGGCGATGTCTTCAGCGCCTTTGGCGACATCTTCGAGGGCCTGTTCGGCTTTGGCGGGGCGCGGCCCCGCAGCGGCCCCCAGCGCGGCCGCGACCTGCGCTACGACCTGGAGCTGAGCCTGGAGGAGGCGGCCCAGGGCAAGCAGGCCAGCTTCCCGGTGGGGCGCGAGCTGGCCTGTCTGGAGTGCCAGGGCAAGGGCCAGAAGGGCGGGGCCGATCCGGTGGTCTGCTCCACCTGCCGGGGCCAGGGCCAGGTGCTGCGCAGCCAGGGCTTCTTCCGTCTGGCCACCACCTGCCCCGACTGCCGGGGCGACGGCCGGGTGGTGACCGATCCCTGCCCGGCCTGCCGGGGCCGGGGCCGCATCTACCAGGAAAAAGAGCTGACGGTGCGCATCCCGGCCGGCATCGGCCACGGCCAGCGCCTGCGCATGCGGGGCGAGGGCGAGGGTGGCAGCCTGGGGGGCGAGCCCGGCGACCTCTACGTGGTGGTGCACCTCAAGCAGCACCCGGTCTTCGAGCGCGACGGCGACGCCATCTACCGCCAGATGCGGGTCTCCATGGCCCAGGCCGCCCTGGGGCGCACGGTGCTGGTGGACAGCCTGATCGACGGGCCGGTGGAGCTGGAGATCCCCGAGGGAGCCCAGACCGGCGAGGTGGTGCGGGCGCCGGGGCTGGGCATGCCCCGCCTGCGCGACGAGAAGCGCGGCGACATGCTGGTGCAACTGGTGGTGGCCACGCCCAAAAAGCTCAGCCGCCGCCAGCGGGAGCTGTTGGAGGAGTTCGCCGCCCTGGGTGAGTCCGCCGCCGCGCCCGAGCCCGAGACCGAGGCCGGGTCCGAGGAGGAGGCCGCCACCCGCAAGAAGAAAAAACGGCGTTGGGGCCTGAAGTAGGCCAAGGAGGCGGGGCATGGCTTTGACCCATCTGGACCAGCGCGGTCAGGCCCACATGGTGGACGTGGGGCACAAGCCCGCCACCCAGCGCCAGGCCAAGGCCCGGGCTCGCCTGAGTCTCTCCCCGGCCACCCTGGAGCTCTTGAGCGCCGGCAACCTGCCCAAGGGCGACGCCCTGGCCGTGGCCCGCATCGCCGGCATCCAGGCCGCCAAGCGCACCCCGGAGCTGATCCCCCTCTGCCACCCCCTGCCCCTCAGCGCGGTGGCGGTGGACCTGACCCTGGAGGCGGACGGGGTGCTGATCGAGGCCACGGCCAAGACCACCGCCAACACCGGGGTGGAGATGGAGGCCATGACCGCGGCCTCGGTGGCGGCCCTGGCCCTCTACGACATGGTCAAGGGCGTGGAGCGCGGGGCGGCCATCGCAGGGGTCTGGCTGCTGGAGAAGAGCGGCGGCAAAAGCGGAGTCTGGCAACGGGGATAGCAAACCCGGACCGGACTTTACACGCCGGCCCCAGCGTGATAAACTCGCCCCTCGATCCCCCGGCCAAACTGGAGGGCGTGCCCATGAATCAGGAAAAGATCGAGTATTTCCGAAATCTTCTCCAGGGACAGCTCGACGAGTTGCTCAGCGAGGCCGAGCGCACCGTCGCGGGCATGACCGACAGCAAGGAGAATTTTCCGGACCCCACCGACCGGGCCGCCTTGGAATCCGACCGCAACTTCCTGTTGCGCATCCGCGACCGCGAGCGCAAGCTGATCGGCAAGATCGAAGAGGCCCTGGGCCGCATCGAGGACGGCTCCTTCGGCATCTGCGAATCCTGCGGCGAGGACATCGGCGAGGAGCGCCTGGTGGCCCGTCCGGTCACCACCCTGTGCTTCGACTGCAAGAAACGCCAGGAGGCCATGGAAAGGGCTCGGGGCAAATAGGGCGGCCATCCCGGATGCGTCCGGCCTTCCCCCTGGCCCAGACCCCGGCGCGGCCTTGAAGCATGTTCCAGAAACGCCTTCAATTCTTCCGATCCATCCTCTATCTGGGCGACCTGGCCCTGGTGGCCCTGTGCTGGCTGGCCGCCTACTACGTCCGCTTCTACCATCCCATCCTGCCGGTCACCAAGGGCGTGCCCGATTTCCAGCTCTACGCCATGCTCCTGCTCCTGGTGGAGGCGATCTACGCCTTCACCCTCCAGGCCATGGGGGTCTACCGCCGGCCCTGGGCCGGGCTGATGCAGACCCTGTGGCCGGTGGTCAAGGCCAATGGCGCGGCGGTGGTGGTGGCGGTGACCGTCACCTGGTTCCTGCGCCCCTATGACTTCAGCCGCCTGGTCTTCGCCCACTTCTTCGTGATCCAACTGCTGGCCATGCTGCTCTACCGGCCCCTGCTGCGCTGGGCCTGGGGCCGGATCCATCCCGAGCACGCCGGCGAGGGGGTGCTGATCGTGGGGGCGGAGGACCTGGGCCGGATGGTGGCCCAGAAGATCCGCTGCAACCCGGTGCTGGGCCTGCGCATCGTGGGCTTCCTCACCCGCCGGCCGGAGCTGGTGGGCCAGAAGGTCGACGGCGCGCCGGTGCTGGGGCTCTTCGACCAGGTGCAGGCGACCCTGGCCCAGCACCCGATCCAGGTGGTGATCATCGCCCTGCCGCTGTCGGCCCACGACCGCATCCACGAGGTGATCGACAACATCGCCGAGGAGATGGTCGACGTCAAGATCGTGCCCGACCTCTACCGCTACATCAGCCTGCACGGCTCGGTGGAGGAGTTCGAGGGCCTGCCCATCATCGGCCTGCGCGGCAGCCCCCTGGAGGGCTGGAACAAGGTCATGAAGCGGCTGGTGGACATCCTGGGCAGCCTGGTGGGCATCATCGCCCTGGGGCCGGTGATGCTCCTGGTCGCGCTGCTGGTGCGCCTGTGCTCCGGGCCGGGGCCGGTGCTCTACCGCCAGCAGCGCATGGGTCTGGACGGCCGGGTCTTCACCATGCTGAAATTCCGCACCATGCGGGCCGACGCCGAGGAGGAGTGCGGCCCGGTCTGGTGCCGGGAGGAAGACCCCCGCCGCACCCGCCTGGGCTCCTTCCTGCGCGCGGCCAGCCTGGACGAACTGCCCCAGTTCTTCAACGCCTTGCGCGGCGACATGAGCCTGGTGGGGCCCCGGCCGGAGCGGCCGGAGTTCATCGCCGAGTTCAAGAGCAAGGTGCCGGGCTACATGCTGCGCCACAAGGTCAAGGCCGGCATCACCGGCTGGGCCCAGATCAACGGCTGGCGGGGCAACACCAGCCTGGAAAAGCGCATCCAGCACGACCTGTTCTACATCGAGAATTGGTCCCTGGCCTTTGACCTCAAGATCATGCTCCTGACCCTGGTCAAGGGGTTCATCCACCCCAACGCCTACTGACAAGCCCAGCCGGGGCCAGGCTTTACCCCCCTGGCCCCGCGTGGTAAATTGACCGTCTTGGCGGGTCGTTCGCCCCGCCGGAGAGGATGACCGCTCCATGCTCCTGACCCGGCACCTCGGCGAGCTCTGGCGATATCGCGCCCTGGTGGCGGCCCTGGCCGGCCGCGACCTGAAGGGCCGCTATCGGGGCTCGGTGCTGGGCTTTCTCTGGACCTTCCTGAACCCCCTGCTGCTGCTGTTGGTCTACGCCCTGGTCTTCAGCGTCTATTTCCGGGTGCAGATGGAGCACTACGCGGTCTTCATGTTCACCGGCCTGCTGCCCTGGATCTTCTTCTCCCAGGGCCTGATGGAGGGCTCCGGGGCCATCGTGGACGGCGGCAGCCTGGTGACCAAGGTCCTGTTCCCCCAGCAGGTGCTGCCGGCGGTCAAGGTGGTCAGCAACTTCATCAACTTCCTGCTCAGCCTGCCGATCCTGCTGGTCTTCATGCTGGCCGACGGCCTGCGCCCCGGCCTGACCATCCTGGCCTTCCCGGCGGTGGCCCTGGTGCACGTGGTCTTCACCTTCGCCTGCGTGCTGGTGCTGTGCGTGGCCACGGTCTTCATGCGCGACACCCGCCACATCCTGGGCAACCTGATCACCCTGTGGTTCTTCCTCACCCCGGTGCTCTATCCCCTGACCCAGGTGCCGGAGCGCTGGCGCTGGCTGGTCTATCTCAACCCGGCGGCGGTCTTCAGCTTGTCCTATCAGGACGCGCTCTTCTGGGGGCGCTGGCCGCGCTGGGACCACCTGGGCCTGCTGGCCCTTTTCAGCCTGGTCATCCTGGCGGTGGGGGCCCGGATTTTCGAGCACTACAAGGAATACTTCGCGGAGAAGATCTAGGCGCGCGCCGCCCGGAGACGGGGAGTCGATGTCCAGCTCACCAGCCATAGAAGTCAGCGACCTGGTCAAGCGCTTTCGGCGCGAGATGCTGGTGCGCGACTACGGCACCTGGAAGAGCCTGTTGCTGCGGCCCTTCTCCCGCCAGCGCCGGCGCGACCTGGTCACGGTGCTGGACGGCGTCAGCTTCGGCGTCAACCCCGGACGCACCTGCGCCATCATCGGCCAGAACGGCTCCGGCAAGTCCACCCTGCTGAAAATCCTGGCCGGCATCTACAAGCCCGACGCCGGCGTGGTCAATGTCCGGGGCCGGGTCTCCAGCCTGATCGAGCTGGGGGCGGGCTTTCATCCCGAGTTCAGCGGCCGGGAGAACGTGCAGCTCAACGCCACCATCCTGGGCCTGTCCAAGAAGGAAATCGCCGAGCGCTTCGACCACATCGTGGCCTATTCCGGCCTGGGCGAGTACATCGACGCCCCGGTGCGCACCTACAGCTCGGGCATGTACGTGCGCCTGGGCTTTTCGGTGGCGGTCAACGTGGACCCGGACGTGCTGTTGGTGGACGAGGTCCTGGCCGTGGGCGACGAGGCCTTCGCCCACAAGTGCGAGGACAAGGTCAACGAGTTCCGCCGCGCGGGCAAGACCATCGTGCTGGTCACCCACGACCTGGGCGCGGTGGAGAAATACGCCGACGAGGTGATCTGGCTGGACGGCGGCTGCGTGGCCGCCCGGGGCGAGCCCAAGCCGGTGATCGACGCCTATCGCCAGAAGGTCGCGGTGCAGGAGGACGAGATCCGGCGCGACCAGTGCGTCTCGGCCGGGGAGCTGAAGCAGGAGCGCTGGGGCGACGGCGACGTGGTCATCGAGGCGGTGCGGGTGTTGGACGCCGCCGGCCAGGAGCGGGCGGTCTTCCAGCACGGCGAGGCCCTGACCCTGGAGATGGACTACCGCCAGACCAAGCCCACCGAGGACCTGGTTTTCGGCGTGGCGATCAGCACCGCCCAGGGGGTGCTCTGCTACGGCAGCAACACCCACATCGACCGGGCCGAGCTGGGCCAGGCCCCGCCCCGGGGCACCGTGCGCCTGGCGGTGGAGCGGCTGGATCTGGTGCAGGGCACCTACCTGCTGGACGTGGCCGCCCACGACCGGGACGGCCGGGCATATGACTATATCAAGCAGATCGCAAGCTTCGCGGTGCGCAGCCCGGTGGGCGACGAGGGCGTCTTCCGCCCCCCCCACCGCTGGTCGCTGAGCCCGCGCGGGGAGGCCTGATGGACCAGCCAGCCCCCAAGGTGGACGTGGCCGCGCTCCTGGCCGAGGTGGAGCGCAACGTCCAGGAGAAAAAGGCGTCGGGTTTCTACGACCCGGCCGAGATCCGCAAGGTGGAGGCCGCGGCGGTGAGCTTCGACCAGGCCTTGCAGGACATGGGCGCCGCCCAGTTGGAGACCCAGCGCGCGGAGCTGAACCAGCTCTGGAACACCCTGGAGTGGGGCGTCACCACCCACCGGGGCGGGCTCAAGGGCCGCCTGGTGCTGGGCCTGAAAAAGCTCATCCATAAAATCAGCCGCTTTCCCCTCAGCGTCTGGCAGGCCCGCCAGGTGCGCTTCAACGATGAGCTGGTCAAGGCCCTCAACGCCATGATTCCGCAGCACCTCAACAGCCTGCGCCACCTGGCCCAGAGCGACCAGCGCCTGGACGCCCTGGAGGACATCGCCCGGGCCCAGGGCCAGCGGCTGCGCGACCTGGACCGCCACCTGACGGAGCTGGCCGCCAGCCACCAGTCCCGCCTGGGGGCCCTGGAGCGCGAGAGCAGTTCGGGCCGCAACCAGGGCGAGGCCCTCCTGGCCCGCCTGGAGCGCATCGTGGCCGACCAGGCCCGGGCCGGGGTGGTGGGGGCCGGCGCGGTGGCCGAGGTGGCCAGCGCCCGGGCCGCCAGCCGGGGCTCGGCCTACCTGGCTTTCGAGGACCTGCACCGCGGCTCCCGCGAGGAGATCATGTCCCGCCAGGGGGTCTACCTGCCCTATTTCCGCGAGGCGGCCCGGCCCGAGACCCCGGTGCTGGACCTGGGCTGCGGCCGGGGCGAGTTCCTGGAGGCCTGCCGCGCGGCCGGCATCCCGGCCCGGGGGGTGGACCTCAACCCGGCCATGGTGGCCGCCTGCCGGGAGATGGGTTTGGATGTGGCCGAGGGCGACGCCCTGGAGCACCTGCGCGGCCTGCCCGAGGCCAGCCTGGGCGGCATCCTGATGGCCCAGGTCATCGAGCACCTGACCAGCGACCAGCTCACCGAGCTGGTCAGCCTCTGCGCCGGCAAGCTGGCCCCGGGCGGAGTGCTGATCGCCGAGACCATCAATCCCCAGTGCCTGATGACCTTCGCCGGGGCCTTCTACCTGGACCTGACCCACCAGAAGCCGATCCACCCCGAGGCCACCCGCTTCCTCTGGCAGTGGGCCGGGCTGGAGAAGGTCGAGGTGCTATACCTCTCGCCGGTGCCGCCGGAGTTCCGCCTGGAGCGGATCGAGGGGCCGGACAGCGGGGTCAACGCCATCTTCAACCGCAACGTGCAGCGGTTGAATGATCTGCTCTACAGTCACCTTGATTACGCGGTGGTGGGACGCAAACCAGCATGAGCAACGGCGACAAACTGCGGGCCACCTTCGTGGTGAGTTGGTTTGGCGAGCAGGTGCCGGGCGGGGCCGAGGCCGAGGCCCGGCGCACCGCCCAGAACCTGGCCGCCGCCGGGGTGGGCGTGCAGGTGCTGACCACCTGCCTGGGCGGGTTGGGCACCGACTGGGACGTGCAGGCCTATCCCGAGGGCCGGGCCGTGGAGGCCGGTCTGCCGGTGATCCGCTACGCCACCGCCAAGCGCGACGGCGCCCGCTTCAACGCCCTCAACGCCCGGGTCATGGCCGGCGATCCCCTCTCCGAGGCCGAGGAGCGCGACTTCCTGCGCCACATGGTCTACAGCCCGGGCCTTTTCGAGCACATCGCCCGCCACCCCGAGGAGGGGCCGTATTTCTTCATCCCCTACCTCTTCACCCCCTCGGTGCTGGGTCCGCTCATCCACCCCGAAAAGAGCGTCATCATCCCCTGCCTGCACGACGAGGGCTACGCCCGCCTGGGGGCGGTGCGCCGGGCCTTCGAGAGCGCCCGGGCCATCGTCTTCCACGTGCCGGCCGAGCGCCAGCTGGCGGCCTCGCTCTTTGACCTGGGCCGCAGCGAGCCCCTGCAACTGGGCGAGGGCATCGACACCGATTGGACCTTCGACGCGGCGCGCTTCCGCCAGCAGCACGACCAACCGGGTCCCTTCCTGCTCTACGCCGGGCGCAAGGACGCCGGCAAGAACGTGCCGCTGTTGATCCAGTATTTCCTGCGCTACAAGCAGGAGGGGCGCGGGCCTGAAGGCCTGAAGCTCTTGCTGATCGGCAACTTGAAGGCCCCCATCCCCCCGGGCGGCGAGGCCCACGTCACCGACCTGGGCTTCGTGCCCCTGCAGGACAAGTACGACGCCTACGCCGCGGCCGAGGTCCTGATCCAGCCCTCGCTGATGGAGAGCTTCTCCATCGTGATCATGGAGGCCTGGCTGGCCGGAACCCCGGTGATGGTCCACTCCGGCTGCGCGGTGACCAGGGACCACGTGGAGGCCAGTGGCGGCGGCCTGCATTTCGCGGACTACCCCCGCTTCGCCGAAGGCCTGGACCTGCTGCTCGCCCGCCCCGAGCTGCGCGGGCAGATGGCCGACGCGGGCCAGGCCTATGTGCGGGAGAATTTCGCCTGGCCCCAGGTCACCCAGCGTTTCGTGGACCTGATCCGGCGTTTGGCGGCCGAGCCCACACCCGCGCCCAAGTCCGACTGGCAGGCCCCCACCCGCCGCCCGGCGCGCCGGAACGGCCGTCCGGCGGTGCACCAGCTCCTGGCCGACTTCGCCTTTGGCGACGCCATCGGCAACGAGGTCCAGGCCTACCAGAAGCTGCTGCGCGCCTGGGGCCTGGAGTCGGAGATCTACGCCGTGAACCAGGACCCCCGCCTGCGGGGCCAGGCCCGGGCCCTGGCCGACTTCACCCAGGAGGTGGCGCCCAACGACCTGGTGATTTTCCACTTCTCCATCGGCCACGAACTGGCCGACCGCCTGCCGGGCCTGCCCGGGCGCAAGGTGATGCGCTACCACAACATCACCCCGGCCCGGTTCCTGGAGGGCGTCAACCCGGCCTCGGCCGCCCGCTGCCGCCTGGGCCGCGAGCAACTGGCCCGCCTGGCCCCCCAGATGGAGCTGGGCCTGGGTTGCAGCGCCTACAACTGCGCCGAGCTGCTGGCCGCTGGCTGTCCGGCGGTGGCGGAGGTGCCGATCCTCCTGGACCTGGGGGTGCTGGAGACCCCGCCGGACCAGGGGGTGCTGGACCGCTTCGACGGCCAGCCGGCGGTGCTGCACGTGGGGCGCATCGCGCCCAACAAGAAGATCGAGGACCTGATCAAGGCCCACTACTGGCTTAACCGCCTGGCGCCGGGGACCCGGCTGCTCCTGGTGGGCGGGGAGGGCGGCTGGGCGGCCTACGCCGCCGGCCTGCGCCAGTTGGCCCGCGAGCTGGGGGTGGAGGGGGTGCACTTCGCCGGCCACACCAGCTTCGCCCAGATGATGGCCTACTACCGCGCGGCCAGCGTCTATCTCTGCCTCAGCGAGCACGAGGGCTTCTGCGTGCCCCTGGTGGAGTCCATGCACTTAGGCCTGCCCATCCTGGCCTATGACAGCACCGGGGTCTCCGGCACCCTGGGCGACGGCGGGGTGCTGCTGCCCCACAAGGACCCCCTCCTGGTGGCGGAAATGACCGCCCGGATCCTGACCGACCAGGCCTTGCGCCGGGAGCTGGCCGCCGCCGGCCAGGCCCGGCTGGAGCGCTTCCGCCCGGCGGTGGTGGCGGCCGACCTGCGCCGGGCCCTGGTGGAGCGCCTGGGCCTGGACCTGCCCCCGGAGAAGGACCGGTGAGCGGGCTGATCCTGGACGCCCGGCCCCTGCAGCCGGGGTTCAAGGCCCACGCCCAGCGGGGCATCGGCCGCTACGCCAAGAACCTGCTCCTGGCCCTGCTGGAGCTGGTGGACCCGGGGCGGGTGACCTTCCTGGTCCAGGCCAACCTGCCCGAGCCCGAACTGCCCGCCGCCATCCCCCGGCGGCGGCTGCCTTTCCTGCCCGGCATCTTCCCGGTGGGCAAGAAGCTGGTCAGCTACCACCTGCTGGCCCCGCTCTGGCTGGGCGCGGGCTGGCGGGGGGAGCGGGTGACCCACTTCCTCTGCCACCTGGACGCGCCCTCGCGCCCCGGCCCCCGGGCGGTGCTCACGGTCCACGACCTCATCGCCCAGAAGATGGAGGCCCTCTACCGGGGGAAACGCAGCGGGACCCGCTTCCGCCTGGAGCGCTGGCTGGAGACCCGCTGCCTGTTTTCGGCCGCCGGCCTGATCGCGGTCAGCCAGTGCACCCGCCAGGACCTGGCCGAACTCTACGGCCTGGCCCCGGAGAGCGTCCGGGTGATCCCCGAGGCGGCCGACCCCGGCCTGGCTCCGGTGGAGGACCCGGCGGCCCGGGCGGCGGTGCTGGCCCGCCTGGGTCTGGAGTCCGGGAGGTTCTTCCTCTACCTGGGCGGCATCGACCAGCGCAAGGGCCTGAGCGTGCTCCTGGAGGCCCTGGCCGACCTGGCCCGGGCCGGCCGGCCCGAGTCCCTGGCCCTGGTGGGGCGGATCGACAACGACCGCCAATATCCCCTGCTGCGGGCCGAGATCGCCCGCCTGGGCCTGGAAGACCGGGTGCGGGAGCTGGGCTATGTGCCCGACGCCGACCTGCCGGCCCTGTTCGGGGAGTGCGCGGCTTTTGTTTTCCCCAGCCTATACGAAGGCTTCGGCCTGCCGCCCCTGGAGGCCATGGCCTGCGGCGCGCCGGTGGTGGCGGCCCGGGCCGGGGCGGTGCCCGAGGTGGTGGGCTCGGCCGGGCTGTTGCTGGAGCCGGGCGACGCCAGAGGCCTGGCCCGGGCGCTCCTGGATTTGACCGCCCGGCCGGAGCTGGCGGCGGAGTTGCGGGCGCGGGGACTCAAGCAGGCGGCCGGCTTCTCCTGGCGGCGCACCGCCCAGGAGACCCTGGCCGTGTATCGTGAGGCGGGCTATGGCGACTGAGAGCGCGGCGGGCCGCTGGGGCGAGGCCCTGGAGGCCGGGCTGGGGCTGACCCTGGCCGGCCTGGTCTGGCAGGTCTGGCCCTGGACCCGGCTGCCCCGCCTGGGGCGGGAGGAGGTCTGGTTCGCCCTGGCCTGGCTGGTGCTCCTGGCCCTGCCGGCCCTGGTGGACCTGGCCGGCCTGGTCCCCGCCGCCTGCCGCCGGCCGGAATCGGCCCGGGCCCGGGCCTGCCGCCGGGGGACCTTCGCCCTGGGCATGATCTTCCTGGCCCTGCTGCTCTCTGGCCGGGAGTTGGGCAACTACAAGCTCTGGCTGGGGGCGGTCTACCTGGCGGCGGTGAATCTGCGCCTGACCGGCCTGACCATGGACCTGGCCTTGGCCCCGGAGGACCGGGGCCGGGCGGGCTTGTTGCGGGTCGCCGCCTGCCTGACCGGGGTGGCCCTGCTGGCCGGCCTGCTCCTGGCTCCCTGGGCCCGCACCGACCTGGTGCTGGACGGCTGGCCCGGCCTGCGGAGCCTGGCCCGGGTGGGCGGCGGGGCCTTGCTCTGGGGCCTCACCTGCGGCGGGGTCTACCTGGCGCTGCGGCTCTACGGCGTCCAGGCCCGGGGGGCTTGGTTGTCCTTCCTGGCCCTGGGCCTGGGCCTGGGTCCGGCCCTGGCCCTGACCTGGCCGCCCCTCTGGCAACTGGCCCTGCCCCTGCCCCTGCTCCTGGCCCTGAGCCTGCCCCGCCTGCTGCGCCCCCTGCCCCCGGCCGAGACGCCGGACCCGGAAGAGGCGGTGCCCCTGTATTGGCTGCTGCGGGCCATGGTGCTGCTGTGGTGGGGCCTGGGGGTGGTCATCACCCTGGCCCTGGCCTGGTGGCGGCCGGAGGTGGGCCTGGCCCTGGAGCAGGCCACCTGGTTGCGGGCGGTGGGCCTGGGGGCCTTCCTGGTGGTCTGCGCCGGCCTGCTGGCGGCCTACTCCCTGCCCCTGATGGGTCGCCAGGAGTGGTCCGAGCCCGGACCCGGCAGCCGCCTGCTGGGCACCCTGGTCAGCGCCCTGGCCCTGTTGGTGGCCCTGGCGCCGCTATTGATGATGAACCGGCCCCAGTCCGAGCCCGAGGGGGCCGAGATCCTCTCCCTCTCCCGGGCCGAGTTGCTCCAGGCCCCGGTCCACCTGGGGCCGGACAACCCGGAGGTGGTGCTCAAGGTGCCGTCCTGGCTGAACAATGTCAGTCGGGTCCTGGTGGTGAGCCTGTTGGCCAACGGGGTCCAGGTCCAGGAGAACCAGACCGTGGCCCAGGTCATCGTCCTGGACGACCAGGGGGTGCCCCACGTTTTCAACCTCCAGGCCGGGGTGGACACCGCCGAGTGGGCCCTGACCAAGCGGGCGGTGAGCCTGAGCGCCCGCCACAGCGCGGCCCCGGTGGCCCAGTCCTGGCTGGTCCACGACCCCAGCGGCGAGACCTTCAGCGCCCAGAGCTACCTGAGCGGGCTGTTCCTGGGCGCCAAACTGAACCGGGCCGAGAGTGTCACCGTGCGTTATCTGTATGAAAATCCTGATAATGCCATCCCGGTGGGCCTGGAGGTGCGCCGGGTGGCCCTCAACTAGGATTCCCACCCGGGCGCTGGGCGGCCCCTGGCCGGCGGGCCGGGCCTGTGCTAACCTTCCGGCGGGGACCTGAGCCCCGCCACCGCCACCCCCAGCCCGCGAGGTTTTCTGGCATGCCAAGCATCCGTCGCCTGATCCTGGCCCTTCTGGCCCTTTGCCTCCTGGTTCCGGCCCTGCCCGCCGCGGCCCTGGTCAAGCCCGGCCTGGCCCTGCCGCCCCTGAGCCTGCCCGACCTGGACGGCGCGCCCCAGAACCTCAAGGCCCTGACCAAGGGCAAGGTGGCGCTCATCGTCTACTGGTCGGTCTCCTGCCCCCACTGCCAGAAGGAGATGCCCCAGATGTTGGCCCTGGCCAAGCGCCTGGAGGGCAACCCCTTCACCCTGATCCTGATCAACACCGACGGCCAGGCCATGGCCCCGGTGGTGCGCTCCTATGCCGCCGAGCACAAGCTGCCCAACCCCCTGCTGATGGACGTGGGACCCCAGGACTCGGTGCCCTTTGCCGACGCCTATGACATCATCGCCACCCCGGGCATCCTGGTGCTGGACCGCGAGGGCCGCCTGGTCTTCATCCAGGAGCTGACCGTGGACTACAACGCCTTGCAGCAGGCCATCGACAAGGCTTTCTAAGGGCGGGAATTCGTCCGGCGCGCGGGCATGACGAAAGGCCCGTCTCCCAGGTCGGGGACGGGCCTCGGTCTTTTTTGGGGGCGGGACGGGCGGTTCGGCCTAGAAGGCGCTCAGGGCCGCCACCTCGCTGGTGGTCAGCACCCGGTCGATGTCCAGCAGGATCTTGACCTTGCCCTGCACCTTGGCCATGCCCAAGATGAAGGCGGTGTCCAGGGCCACGCCGAAGCTGGGGGTGGGCTCCACCTCGCCGGCCTTGACGTCCACCACCTCGTTGACCCGGTCCACCACGATGCCCATCTGCACCGTGCGGCCGTCGCTCAGCACCTCCACCACGATCACGCAGGTGCGCTCGTCCGGCTCCTTGTAGGGCAGGCCGAACTTCAGGCGCAGGTCGATGACCGGGATGACCTTGCCGCGCAGGTTGATCACCCCGCGGACAAAGTCCGGGGTGCGCGGCACCGGGGTGATGGCCATCATGCCGATGATCTCCCGCACGCGCAGGATTTCCAGTCCGTATTCTTCCTCGGCCAGGTCGAAGGTCAGGAATTTCCCGGCCACGCGTTCGGCGAGGTTGGAGGTGTCTTCCTTCTTGGCGGGTTCGCCGGCCATGTCGCTCCTCCGAGTCTTAGTAAGGATAGCTTACCAATTATGCCAGAAGTGTATCCAATTCGGCAAGCCGGGCGTGATGGCGGTTTGGTGTGGCCCTCAGGCGGCCTGGGCCGCGCCGGTGGGCAGGCGCAGGGTCAGGATGAAGCCACCGCCCCGGGGGTCCGGACCAACCTCCACCTCCCCGCCGTGGGCGGTGGCGATGCGCCGGGCCTGGGCCAGGGCCAGCTCCGGGCCAAAGGCCCGCCGGGCCATGGCGTCGCCCTCCTGGGCCGGCGGCGCTCCCCGCCCCTGACAGACCAGGCGCACCCCCTGGGCGTCGGCCTGCAGGCTCAAACGCAGCGCCGGCGGCGCGTCTCCGTCCTCCAAGAGATGGCGGGCGTAGGCCAGCAGGTGGCCCAGGGCCGCCTCCAGGCCTTGGGGGTCGGCCCAGATCAGCATGGGTCCCTGGGGCAGGTTGACCAAGAGCCCCTGGCCATCGCGGGCCAGGCGGGCCAGGAACTGGGCCAGGTCCAGTTGGCAGGGCCGGGGCTGGTAGGGCGAGAGCATGCGGTTGATCTGCTCCAGGGCCTGGTCCAGGCGGGCGGCCTCGGCCAGGATGGCCTGGGCGTAGCGCTGGACCTTCTCCCCGGCCGAGGCCTGGGCCGCCAGGCGGCGGGCGAAGCCCCCCACGCTCATCAGGGGGTTGCGGATCTCGTGGGCCACCGCGTCCAGGGTGTGGGCCACGGCCTCGTCCTGGACCCGGCGCAGTTCGTCCTCCTCGGTCGCGGCGGCCCCGGCGGGGGCGGCCCCGGCCGCTGCCGGGGCGTAGTTTTGCAGGCCCTCGCCCAGGCGGCTGGTCAGTCCCACCAGGGCCTGGTTGGCCTTTTCCACCACCGCCAACAGGTCGGCCTCCTGGTCCAGGTCCACCTGCAGGGCGGCGGCGGCCTCGCCGGCGGCCAACAGGGCCTCGGTCAGGAGCTGGTTGACGGTCTCGTCGTCCAGGCCGAAATAGCGCCAGGCGGTCTGGTGTACGTCGGTGAGCAGCTTTTCGGGCAGCAGGAAGGCCTCGGCCGCCTGACGGGCGAAGTCGGTGACCTCCTTGAGCAGGGGGGCCTGGTCGCGCGAGGTATCCTGCAGCACTCCCTGGCAGGCCACCAGGCTCTGGGGCAGGCCCCAGCGCCGCATCACCTCGGCCCCCACCTGGCGGTGGTCCAGGCCCAGGCGTTGGCGCTCCCAGACCAGTTGCGCGCGCAAGGAGGCTCCCAGGCCGGGAAAGCCCGCCAACTCCTCGGGCTTGAGCACCCGCAGCAGGATGGGCAGGCCGGTCTCCAGGAGCAGGCCGGCCACGAAGGCCTCCTCGGGCTGGGGCAGGGCCAGGCGGGTGGCGATGGCGCGCGAAAGCAGGGCGCGATAGAGGGAGGCGCGCCAGAAGATGCGGTAATCCAGGCCGTCACCCTTGGTGGGCAGGGTGTCGCGCAGGCTGATGGACAGGGCCATGATCCGCACCTCGCGCAGCCCCAGCAGCACCACCGCCCGGTCCAGGCTGGTGATCTCCTGGCTGCCCCGGCGGAAGGCCGGGCTGTTGGCCATGCGCAACAGGCGGGCGGCCAGCCCCGGGTCCTGGGCGATGACCCGGGCCAGCTCCGGGGCCGCGACCTCCTCGTCCGAAGCCATCTGCACCAGGCGCAGGGCGATCGCCGAAAGGCTGGGCAACTGGTCCCGTGCCAAGGCCCGGGCCAGGATATCCTGGCCGCGCTGATCCATGAAGCCGCTCCTTGCGGGCAGAACGGTTATCATTTTATCACGCGGGTCAAGCGGTTGTCTGCCCTGGCCTTGACCGTCCGCCCGGCCGGGGGTATGGCTTCAAGCATGCGCTACCTGGGACCCATCTACCGCCCGCCCTCGGAGGCCATGAGTCTGCTGCTGCAGGCCACCATCGGCTGCCCCCACAACAAGTGCTCGTTCTGCATGGTCTACAAGCGCGGGCCGCGCTTCGCGGTGCGGCCCCTGGCCGAGATCCTGGCCGACCTGGACCAGGCCCGGGCCGAGCTGGGTCCGGGGGTGCGCAGCCTGTTCCTGCCGGCCGGCAACAGCCTGGCCATGCCCACCGCCGACCTGGAGGCCATCTGCCGGGCCGCCCGCGAGCGCTTCCCCGGGTTGGAGCGCATCACCACCTACGCCTCCATCAACGCCATCGCCGCCCAGGGGGCCGAGGGTCTGGCCCGGCTCCGGGCGGCGGGCCTGACCCGCCTGCACGTGGGCCTGGAATCCGGCCACGACCCCACCCTGGCCCGGGTCAAGAAGGGCTGCGACAGCGCCCTCCAGGTGACCGCCGGAGGCCTGGCCCTGGCCGCCGGCCTGGAGCTGAACCTCTACCTGCTCCTGGGCCTGGCCGGGCCGGAGGAATCCCTGGCCCACGCCCGGGCCAGCGCCCGGGTGGTCAACGCCATCAACCAGGCCGGCCCCCTGACCGTGCGCCTGCGCACCCTGGTGCCCAAGGTCGGCACCCTGCTGCTGCACCAGATCCGCCAGGGGCGCTTCCGTCTCTGCACCCCGCACCAGATCCTGGCCGAAACCGCCGCGCTGATCGCCGACCTGGACGGCCCCCTGGAGCTGACCAGCGACCACTACACCAACTACCTCAACCTGGCCGGCCGCCTGCCCGAAGACCGCGAGCGGCTGCTGGGCCAGGTCCAGGCCGCCTCGCGCCTGCCCCGCCAGGCCTTCCGGCCGGACTTCGTGGGCGATCAATAGCCCCGCCTTGAGCCCGGCGGCCCGGGGTGTTATACCTTCTAGGCAGTGACGCCACCGGCGCGACCACCCCGAACTGACTGAAATCCCCCGCGCGGCCCCCGGGCCGCCGCTTGGAGCACGGACATGACCAGCAACCAGGATGGCATGGGACCCCGCTTCGACATCCGCCCCGAACCGCCCGAACCCGGCCTGGGCGGCGGACGTCCCGGCCCTTCCCCGGCGGGCGCCGCGCCCTATCGCCCCGGCTCCTCCGGCGGGTCCGGCGGCCGCTTGCTGGGGGTCCTGGGCCTGCTGGTGGCGGTGGTGGCCCTGCTGGTGGCGATCTTCGGCCTGGTTTCCGCGCCCGAGCCGGTGCCCGGCCCCCTGCCCAGCCCGGACGTGGTGATGGGCGGCACCGCCGAGCGGGTGGC
>CALERA010000268.1 GCA_937908275.1 uncultured Desulfarculaceae bacterium
CGCTGGCGTTTTGCCCCAGGGCCGTGCCGCCGCTGGCGGTGGAGGCCACGCTGGCCCCGTTGCCCAGGGCGGAAGAGTTGAGGCCGGCGGCGGTGGCGCTCTGGCCCAGGGCGATGCTGCTGACTCCGGTGGCTTGGGCGCCGTAGCCCAGGGCGGCGGCATAGTTGCCGCTGGCGGTGGCGCTGTAGCCCAAAGCGGTGGCGCTGGTTCCGGTGGCCTGGGCGCTATAGCCCAGGGCCGAGGAGTTGAGGCCGCTGGCGGTGGAGCTGTAGCCCAAGGCGGTGGAGCTGGTTCCGGTGGCCGTGGCGCTATAGCCCAGGGCGGTGGCGTAGTCGCTCCAGGCGGTGGCGCTCCGCCCCAGGGCGATGCTGCTGACTCCGCTGGCTAGGGCTTGGTAGCCCAGGGCGGCGGCATAGTTGCCGCTGGCGGTGGCGCCGTCGCCCAGGGCGGTGGAGCTGGTTGCGCTGGCCTTGGCGCTGATGCCCAGGGCGGTGGAGTTGAATCCGGTGGCCTTGGCGCTGTTGCCCAGGGCCAGGGCGTTGCTATTATTGGCCGTGGAACTGGTGCCGATGGCGATGGCGTTGGAGCCATTGACGGTGGCGTTGTAGCCTATACCCACCAAGTTGTCATAGTTGGAGACATGCGCGCCCATCAGGGCCACGCTGTTGTTGGAGTAGACGAGCCAGCTGTTGTTGCCCGCCGCCAGGCCGTTGCTACTATTATTGATATAAACATTATTGCCGATTGCTAAATTATTATAACTAGAACCAACCACTTGGACGTTATAACCCGACACAATGTTTCGGTCGGCGTTGGACTCTATAGAATTATTATATCCTCCCGCGATGTTTAAATCGCCGCTTATTTTGCAATTATCGCAGGCCGTGGTTTCGTTGGCGGCCCGGGCCGCGCCCGGGGCCAGCGCCAGGGGCAGGATCGAGAGGCCAAGGAAAATGATGAAGGTCAGAAGGGGCTGGGGGCGCTGCATGGCTATCCTCTCGTGGTCGATTTTGGCGTTGCAAGCGAAGTGAGAAATCGGTATTGACCTGTGCGCTCTCTCGCCAGGCCAAGCCTGGGGCCTGGTTCGTGGGCGCTGGCCGGGACGGACAATCCAGAAGTGTTGGCGTCCTCTAAATCGTGACTGGGTGCGAGGCATGGCTGGGGCGGGTCTCCAAGGCGGGGGCGGTTATGATCGCGGGATCGGTCCGCGATCAGGCCTCAACCGGCTGGTGGTCCTCAATGGGTCGCATTATTGGAGCATAATGTATAAACAGTCAACATAAATCAGCTAAACCCCATCACTCGCCCCCAAAATAGGCTTTTCGCCACGCCTGGCGCGAGACCATGCGTCTTCCCGATCTGCCCAGCTCCCGCCAGGCAGCCAGGCAAGATGTCTTGGCATCCAAGGTAGTTAAATCGCTTAGGTTGAACGCCGGCCTGGACAGCCGCCGTTCCGGGGGCATAATATGCCCAGGACAGGTTGCCGAGGGGGGCGCTGACCGGCGGGTTTCCCCGGGGTGCGAACCGGCTTCCGACAAGACGTAATATCAGCTAACAAGCAGTGTTAATTGGAAAATACCAGCCACGGACTGCTCTGGTTCTACGGTCTGCCCAGCAGCGGCAAATCCACCCTGGCCCAGGCGGTGAGCGCCCGGCTGCGCGGTGTTGGAGTCCGGGTCCACGTCCTGGACGGCGACATCCTGCGCACCGGCCTCAACCGCGACCTGGGCTTTTCGCCCGAGGATCGCCACGAGAACATCCGCCGCACCGCCGAGGTGGGCCGCATCCTGGTGGACGCCGGCCTGACGGTCATGGCCGCCTTCATCACCCCCTACGAGAAGAGCCGGGCCCAGGTGCGCCAGATCATGGGTGATCTGCCCTACTACGAGTGCTTCGTCAGTTGCAGCCTGGAAGAGTGCATGCGGCGCGACCCCAAGGGTCTCTACCAGCGCTCCCGGCAGGGGCAGCTCTCCGGCCTGACCGGGGTGGGGGCCCCCTTCGAGACCCCGGCCGCGCCGGATTTGGTCATTGACACCGAGCGGTTGACGGTGGACGAGGCGGTGGGGCTGATCTGGGATTTCATGGCCCGGCGTGGCCTGGTGACAGCCTAGGGGCGCGCCCGGGCGCGGGACACGGCCCGCCGGCCGGCCCCTGAAGCCCCGCCATCAATCAGGGGGCCCGCAGGCCCCCCAATTCAACGGACAATAATCAGGGGGCCCGCAGGCCCCCCAATTCAACGGACAATTTGCGTTGCGCGGACGGTTGCGCCTGGAGTTCAGGCCGCCGCGGCCACCGGCTTGCTGAAGGACGGCAAGGCCAGCATGAAGCTATGGTGCAGGGGGTAGTTCTTGCGCAGCAGATCGGGCAACTGGTTGGCGGGCGGCGCGGCCTCCTTGCCCTCGTGCACCATGTTGTACTGACCGATCAGGATGCGGGTGACGTGCAGCCATAGCTCGCGGTGGAAGATCCGGCCCGCCTCGTCCGGATCCACCCCGTCGTTGCGGCCGAGGAACTCCGCCACCTGTTCCTGGATGCAGGCGATGGAGCGGGCCCAGTCCGGGTGGTTGAGCAGGTCGATCAACAAATTCTTCTTGATGCTGAAAACCTTGTCCTCGTGCTCCTGGAAGACCACGGTCAGGTGCTCCAGGGCCTTGATCTTGCCTTGCAACGCGCTCAGGCAGCAGGGCAGCAGCTCCGGTCCCAGGTAGCGCAGGGGCACCCGCCCCACCTGGTCGTACATCGTCCGCCAGGCTTCCCGGCGATGGACGTAGTACTGGGTGGAGAAGCCCGCGCGCAGGTAGCTCTCCAGCCGGGCGGTGGCCAGGTCGTAGAGCATCTCCGGGTCCAGGATCAGATGGGCCCGGGTCACCTTGCCCCAGACCTGGTCGTTTTCAAGGCACACATTGGCCCGGATCCCGTGGGCGGCGACAAAATCCGGACGGCCCTCCAGGAATTCCACGCAGCGCTCCAGCCCGGGGGGCACCAGCAGGTCGTCGTCGCCGGCATAGACCACGTAGGGGGTCACCGCCCGGCGAACCATCTCCTTCTGGCACATGCCGTCGTGCAGATAGGGCGGGGAGGGCAGGTGCAGGTGCAACAGCTTGAGGTTGGAAGCCAACTGGGCCACGCTGCGGCGGTTCTGGGCCAGGATATCCTCTTGGCTTGAGTCGCCGATGATGATCCAGCCCCGGAAGCCCAGGCGGTGGTAGTGGTTGAGAGCCCGCCAGAGGAATTCGGGCCGGTTCAGGGTGGGGAGCAGGATGCTGAGCTGCTCCTGGGGGTCCCGGGAGCCGCAGTAGACCGGGACCGGTCCGGGCTGGGGCAGGGCGCCGGAGCAAGGCTGGAGAACGAAGTCCTTCCATTGCATCTGGACCATGGGTCCGCCGTTGCTGGCCGAAATCTGCCGACTCTGCTGGAGCTTTTGCGCGAAGCGGGCCAACTGCCGGTTGTTCTTGGACTGGTAAAACCCCTGCTTTTCCAACTCCTGCAAGGCGGCGTAGGCCTCCTCGAACAGCAGCATCTCGCCCGCCACCTGGGTCAGGATTTCCCCGGCCAGGGCGATGTTTTGCCTTCCCCCGGCGGCCAGCAGGGCCTTGGCCAGGTCATAGCGGTAGAAGCAGAACTCGGGGTCCAGGCTGGCCGCCCGGGCGGCGTGGCTCTGGTCTTTGCTGTAGCGGGCGTAATAGTGCCAGAGCGAGGCCAGGATCAGCCTGATCAGCTCGCCCTTGACCTCCTCGCCATGGGTGAAGTGGCGGGTCACCAGGTCGAAGTAGGCGCGGTAGTTGAAGAAGGAGGTGAAGCAATCCCAGGGGAAGACGTCGTCCAGGGGGGCCAGACGCCAGGCTTCCACCGGCGCGGCCAGGGTCTCCACCAAAAGCTCCAGTCCCTCGCGCACCTCCGGGGGCCGACCCAGGTGCAGGCAGGTGCGGATGAAATTGAAGCGCAGGGCCAGGGAGTCCGCGTGGTTGGTCAGGCCTTGGCGCATCGCCTCCAGGCCCCGGGTCAGGTCCCGCCGGCGGGCCGGCGCGCCCAAGAGGCCCAAGGCCCGGGGGGTGCGGTCATAGAGATTTTGCAACACCAGTTCGCGGCCTAGGTCGAGGTAGGTCGCCAGGTCGGCCGAACCTTCGCGCAGGCGGGCCTCCCAGCGGGCCTGGTTGGCCCGGGTGACTCTTTCCACCAGGCCCGTTCCCCCGGGCAGCCAGCCCTTGACGACCACCATGCGCTTTAGCTCGGGCCGGGCCGCGGGGCGGGACTGACGCGCGGAGCGGGGTTTGGCCGCCAGGAAAGTGAGGTAGCGCAAATATTGCGAGGCCACCTTGGGCAGGCTGAACTCCTGCCGGATGATCCGGGCCCCCTTCTGGGCCCGGGGCTTGAAATGCGGCCAGTTGCCGGTGATCCGGCTCAGGGCCTGGCGCAGGCTGTCGCCGGACCGGTCATAGGTCAGGACGCCGTCCTCCTCCCCGGCGAACAGGGTCAGGGAACTGCCCTCCTGGGTCACCACCGCGCAGCCCATGGCCAGGGCCTCCAGGCCCCGGGTGGGCATGGCCCCGGGATGGCGCACGAAGGTGTAGGTGGCCCTGGTGTTGCCCAGCACCTCATAGTACTGATCCGGCCGCATGAAGCAGTCGGCCACCCAGGTCTGGTTGTCCAGGGGCAGCCCCAGGGCCTGCAGCATGGATGGCACCTTGTCGGGGTGGTAGGGGTGCAGCAGGGTGCCGGACTGGAACACGTACAGCGGTCGGTCGCCCTGGGGGACCGGGGGCAGGTCCGGCTTCACGCCAAAGGTCTTGGGGAAGGTCGAGACCGGCGCCGGGGTCAGGCGGGAGACATCGTCCCATTCGGTCTGATCGGAGACCACCAACTCGTCGAAGAGCCGCAGCCAAGGCAGGGTGGCCTGGATGTGCAGGTCATAGTCGCCGGTGTGCCCGAAGATGGGGCAATCCAGGTCCGCGAGATTGGCCGGCAGCAGATTCCACTCCACCATCTTGGCGATGAAGAAGTCCGGCGGTCCCTCGGGTTCCAGGTAGTCTTCCACCGCGGCCTCGGGGTCGGGGGGCAGGTCCACCATATGAGAGGAAATATTGCGCACCCGGAAGCGCCTCATCATGGGCAGGAAGGAGGCGAAGTCCGACGAACCGAGGAGGCGGTCGCCGGGCATCTGGCTCAGGACCTCGATCCTGGGCTTGAGCAACAGGGCGCAGAGATTTTGTGCATGCTGGCTGGGGACCTGGCGCAGGCAAGCCAGGGCCTCCTGGTCCCGCTCGCCAATCCACAGGGCCACGCCCTCGTAAAAGCGGGCCTGCTGATGGCCGAAGCGCCGGAGACCGGCGATGGCCTCGTCGGTCCGTCCGATCAGGCCCAGGGCGGCCTGGTGCTCCCAACGGTCTTGGCGGCCCATCAGGATCACCCCGGCGTAGTTGCCGGCCGCGAACGCTCGCCCCAGCTCATCGTCCACCGGCTCCACGGGCGGGCCGACCGGGGGCCGGGCCGGCGGGGCGCTCCAGCCGCGGGGCCGCAGCATGTCCAGTTCGTAGCCCAGGGCCTCGGCCTGGTCCACCAGGCTCTCGGAAAAGATCAGGCGGGCCAGGTCCTGCTGCCAGGGGGCCCAGGACTGGAAGACCTGACGCGGGTCCTGGCCGCCTTGGCCGGCGCGGTGGTGTTTGAGGTCATCCCGCGCCAGCAGGGGCTCCAGGTGCTGGGGACCATACTCCAGGCCGGTCAGGCTCTGGCAGAAATCGCTCAACGCCGCCAGGTCGCTGGTCAGGTCCTCTATCCGCAGGTGGCGGCAGAAGGGGAAATAATGCTCGTTGGCGGCCAGGAAGGCGCTGTAGACGGCAACCACGAAGGCCAGGAACTGTTCGTTCGCCTTCCGGGAGAGCGACTTGATCTCCGGGATGCGCTCCAGGGCCTGGGGGTACATCTTCTCCGCATAATGCTTGTAGACCTGGGGGTGGGCCTTGGCCTGCTGCACCAGACGGAATTGGGCATCGATGTGCAGCACTGGATGACAAGTCAGGTTGACGAGGTTGATGCCTTGAAGCTTGCCAAGAGGGCGGGCCTTTTCCAGCAGCCGGGTGACGCTGAAGCCGCCCACGTTGCCAAAGGCCGCCGCGCCGGGCATGAGCCGCTGGTAGGCCGCGAAGATGCCGTCCAGGCTGTTATGGGCGTAGAAGCCGTCTAGCTTCTGCCCGGAGACAAAATACGATTCGTCGTCGCGCGCCTCCGGGGAACGGATGTCGCCCTTGATGATGCTGTCCAAGAGGTGATGGCCGAGGCTGACAAAGACGTCGCCTCGACTGGCCAGGGCGAAGCTGAGCCAGCGGGTGGCGGAGGCCCCCGGAGTCAGGGCCAGGAAACGTGGCGCCGGCCCGGTGGTGGTGGTGAGAGGGGGGGGGGCCGTCCGGTGGACCTTGGCCTTGGATTTTTGCGCCATGGCGAGTTTGTCCTCTCGGGGCCGGCTTGACGCGCCGACCGCCAATTTGTCCGGGGGCAGGCCTGGATTAGCCAGGGCAAACTTGCAAAAGGTGCGCCAAGGAATCCCGTAGGGCTCGACCGGACCCGAGGGCTTCGTAGCGCGCGGTCAGGCCCCCGCTTTCGCCAGGTCGCCCTCCTGCCGCGTTGCGTCCAGCCCTGGTCATGGCGCATGCCATCTTGTCTTCCGGCCCGGTGAAATCTTGCCCGGAAAGACCGGTCCCGGCCGGTGGGCAAAAATTGCCAGGCCGTGCGGCGGGAGGGTGTTTTTGTCCTGTCCGGTCGCATGGCGCCAAAAAATTGCCGGGTCCTGTCAAAGGCCCAGGCCGGGGGCGGCACGGCTCCCGGATGGGTGTCGCACCACCATACCTTGGCCCCAGGCCGGCCAACTCTGGCGCGGAAGGCGGCTTTCACCCCGGCGAGGCGACCATTAGCCTGTTGCCGGAAGGCCATTGCGGAAGCGTGACGCCAAGCGAGGCCATCCCCCTGGGCTTGGCCGCCTCCATCGCGTCCCTGACCCGGGCCGCGGCATGGCCGGGAGCCCCTGGCACGCTCCTTGCTCGATAGCTCGCCAGATCGCCAAGCAAGGACGCCCGGCGGTCGGCCAGGAGGCCGGCTTCAAGATGACGGGTGCATGGCATAACCACAGGGAGGTCGGGCATGCCCACCAAGGTACTGGTCACTGGGGCGGCGGGATATCTGGGTTCCATCCTCTGCGAGCACCTGCTGGCGCGGGGCTTCGCGGTCACCGCCCTGGACAGCCTGCTCTATGGTCAGCGCAGCCTGTTCCATCTCTGCGCCAATCCGGACTTCGACTTCGTCTTCGGCGACGCCCGCGATCCGGACCTGCTGGCTTCCCTGGTCAAGGCGGCCGACGTGATCATCCCCCTGGCCGCCGTGGTGGGGGCCCCGGCCTGCGCCCGCGATCCCTGGACCGCCGAATCGGTGAACCATGACGCCCTGAGCCTGATCAACCGCCTGCGCGGCGCCGGCCAGCTCATGATCTACCCCACCACCAACAGCGGCTACGGCACCAAGAGCGGCGAGGTCTACTGCACCGAGGAGACCCTGTTGGAGCCCATCTCCAAGTATGGCGTGGACAAGGTCCAGGCCGAGCGGGAGATCCTGGAGAGCCCCAACGCCATCACCCTGCGCCTGGCCACGGTCTTCGGCTTCTCGCCCCGCATGCGCCTGGACCTCCTGGTCAACCACTTCACCTGGTGCGCCTTCAACGACGGCTACCTGGTGATCTTCGAAAAGGACTTCAAGCGCAACTACATCCACATCCGCGACGTGGCCGACTGCTTCATCCATTGCATCGACCACGCCGGCAGCATGGTGGGTCGGCCCTACAACGCCGGGCTGGACGCGGCCAACCTCTCCAAGGAGGAGCTGGCGCTCAAGATCAAGGCCCACCTGCCGGAGTTCTACATCCACTTCGCCGAGGTGGGCAACGACCCGGACAAGCGCAACTACATCGTCTCCAACCAGCGCCTGCGCGAGGCCGGCTTCGAGGCCCGGCGCGGCCTGGACCAGGGCATCGCCGAACTGATCAAGGGCTACCGCATGCTCGCGCGCCAGCCCTTCAAGAACGTCTGAGACAGGGACGGAGGCCTGGCCTTGAGCGACCTCAGCCAAATCAGCGTGGCCATCCTGGCCGGCGGCCTGGGCACCCGGCTGCGGCCGGTGGTGGGCGACCAGCCCAAGGCCCTGGCCGCGGTGGCTGGCCGGCCCTTCCTGGCCATCCTGCTGGAGTGGCTGGCCCGGGCCGGGGCGCGACGGGTGGTGCTCTGCACCGGCTATCGCGGCGACCTGGTGCGCCAGAGCCTGGGCCAGAGTTTCGGCCCCATCGAGTTGGCCTATTCCCAAGAGGAGCGTCCCCTGGGCACCGCCGGGGCCCTGCGCCTGGCCTATCCCTTGTTGGATTCCGAGCTGGTGCTGGCCCTGAACGGCGACTCCTTCTGCCAGGTGGACCTGGCGGCCATGCTCCAGTGGCGGGCGGCCAAGGCCGCGCCGGCCCTGATGCTCCTGACCTGGGCGCAGGACGCCGCCCGCTATGGCCAGGTGGAGCTGGACCCGGACGGAGTGGTGACCGCCTTCCGCGAAAAGCAGCCCCAAGGCGGCCCGGGCTGGATCAACGCCGGGGTCTACCTCATGGAGCGCCGCCTGTTGGAGGCCATTGCCCCGGGCCGGGAGGTCTCCCTGGAGCGCGAGGTGTTCCCCGCCTGGGTGGGCCGGGAGCTGCACGGCTATGCCGAGGGGCAGCGTTTCCTGGACATCGGCACCCCGGAGTCCTTTGCCCGGGCCCAGGGTTTTTTCGCCTGAGGACCGGCCCCGAGGTCCAAGCCGTTCCGCTGAAATGATAGCCGCCAGGGCGAATCCTGGGCGGCGAAGCTAGAGACGAGATTTGGAGGTTGCCATGATCATCAGCCGCACGCCTTTCCGCATCTCCTTCTTTGGCGGGGGCACGGACTATCCGGATTGGTATCGGGAGCACGGCGGGGCGGTCCTGGCCACCACCATCGACAAGTATTGCTACCTGACCTGCCGGCACCTGCCGCCATTCTTCGAGCATAAGTACCGCATCGTCTATTCCAAGATCGAGAACTGCCATAGCGTGGACGAGATCCAGCACGGGGCGGTGCGGGCCATCATCAAGTACCTGAACTGCGAGCGCGGCCTGGAGATCCACCATGACGGCGACCTGCCCGCCCGCAGCGGCATGGGCAGCAGTTCCTCCTTCACCGTGGGCCTGCTCCACGCCCTGCACGCCCTGCAGGGGCGCATGCCCGCCAAGGCCGAGCTGGCCCGCCAGGGCATCATGATCGAGCAGGATCATCTGAAGGAGACCGTGGGCTCCCAGGACCAGGTGCTGGCCGCCCATGGCGGTTTCAACCATGTCAGCTTCCTGCCCAACGGCGAGATCAACCTGCGGCCCATCACCCTGGCGGCGGAGCGCCTGGACGAGTTGTGCGACCACCTGATGCTCTTCTACACCGGCATCAAGCGCACCGCCTCCAACGTGGCCGACAGCTACGTGCGCAAGCTGGAGGACCGCAAGCGCGAGCTGCGCATCCTGCGCGAGCTGGTGGAGGAGGCCCTGGCGGTGCTGTCCCAGGGGCGCGACATTCTGGCCTTCGGCCATCTGCTGCACGAGGCCTGGCAGACCAAGCGCGGGCTCTCCAGCCTGGTGTCCAACTCCCAGGTGGACGAGGCCTACGCGGCGGCCCGGGAGGCCGGGGCCCTGGGCGGCAAGCTCACCGGCGCCGGCGGCGGCGGCTTCATGCTGCTCTTCGCCCCGCCCGCGGACCAGCCTCGGATCATAGAGACCCTGCGGGGCATGATCCACGTGCCCTTCCACTTCGAGTTCAGCGGGAGCCAGATCATCCACTACGACCAGGAGCGGGACTACGCGGCGGCGGAGCGCCTGCGCCAGGAGCAGCCGCCCATCGTCTTCCACGAGCTGATGGACTGCGAGCCCAAGGCGGCGGTGGCATGAGCATCTCATCCGCCAGATTGGTGGACCTCTACCGCCAGATGCTGCGCATCCGGCGCTTGCAGGAGCGCATCGAGTCCGAGTACCACCTGGACGAGATGAAGACCCCGGTCCATCTGTGCATCGGCCAAGAGGCGGTGGCGGTGGGGGTCTGCGCCGCCTTGCGGTCGGACGACTACATCATGAGCAACCATCGCGGCCACGGCCACTACCTGGCCAAGGGCGGCGACCTCCCGTCCCTGGTGGCCGAGCTCTTCTGCCGCTCCACCGGCTGCTCCCAGGGCCGGGGCGGGTCCATGCACCTGGTGGACACCCGGGTGGGCCATCTGGGCAGCTCCTCCATCGTGGGCGGGGGCATCCCCCTGGGCACCGGGTTGGGCCTGGCCTGCCGGATGCAGGGCCTGGACCGGGTGAGCGCGATCTTCTTTGGCGACGGCGCGGCCGACGAAGGAGTGCTCTACGAGAGCCTCAACCTGGCCATGCTCAAGAAGCTGCCGGTGATCTACGTTCTGGAGAACAACCAATATTCGGTCTGCTCGCCGGTGGGCGCCCGCCATTCCGGCGGCTCGGTCTTCCACGGGGTGGAGCCGGACCGGCTCCTCAGCGCGAAGGTGGACGGCAACCAGGTGGAGGAGGTCCTGGCGGCGGCCGAGCGGGCCGTGGCCCGGGCCCGGGCCGGCGAAGGGCCTTCCTTCATCGAATGCCTGACCTACCGCATGCGCGGCCATGCCGGGGCCGGGTCGGATGCCCACCTGGGCTATCGCCCGGAAGGCGAAATCGCCTGCTGGGAGCAGCGCGACCCGGTGACGGGCCTGGCCGAGCGCCTGCTGACCGCTGGTCATCTGGACCACGCCGCCCTGGCGGCCATGGATCAGGCCATCGCGGAAGAGTTGGACCAAGCCTTCATTTTTGCCAAGGCCAGCCCCCTGCCCGGGGCCGAGGAACTGGGCCTCCATCTTTTTAGTGAGTAGCGCATGCCCTGGACCAAGATCAAAGCCGAGGTGAACGAGCCGGATTACGGCCACGCGGGCGAGGGCGAAGGCCGTCGCCTGGACTACGCCGCGGCCATCCACGAGGCCCTGGACCAGGCCCTGAGCCTGGATCCCCGGGTCTTCGTGATGGGCCAGGGAGTGGACGACCCGGCCGGCATGTTCGGGTCCACCCGCGACCTGCACCTGAAGCACGGCCGCGAGCGGGTCTTCGACACCCCCCTGGCCGAGACCGCCCTGACCGGGGTGGCGGCCGGGGCGGCCATGGGCGGACTGCGGCCGGTCTATTTCCACAACCGGCCCGACTTCCTGTTCCTGGCCATGGACCAGTTGGTCAACCACGCCGCCAAGTGGAGCTACATGTTCGCCGGGGCGGTGAAGGTGCCTCTGGTGCTCTGGGCCTGCATCGGCCGGGGTTGGGGCTCGGCCGCGCAGCACTCCCAGGCCTTGCAGGGCCTGTTCTTCCACGTGCCGGGCTTGAAGCTGGTGATGCCCAGCACCGCCTTTGACGCCAAGGGCCTACTAATGGCCGCCATCGCCGAGGACAACCCGGTGCTGATCATCGAGCATCGGATGAACTTCCGGCAAAAGGGCCTGGTGCCCGAGCGGGCCTACACCGTGCCCCTGGGCAAGGGGGCGCTGCGCCGGGCCGGCACGGACGTCACCATCGTGGGCGTCTCCCAGATGGCCACCGAGGCCTATCTGGCCGCCGAGGAGTTGGCCGGGCTTGGCATCCAGGCCGAGGTCCTGGACCCGCGCAGCCTGCGCCCCCTGGACGAGGACCTGATCCTCAGCTCTCTGGCCAAGACCGGGCGTCTGGTGGTGGCCGACAGCGCCTGGAAGACCGGCGGGGTTTCGGCCGAGATCGCGGCCCTGGCGGCGGAAAAGGGCCTGGACCTGCTCAAGGCCCCGGTGCGGCGGGTCTGCTGTCCGGACCTGCCCACCCCGGCCGGCTACACCCTGGAGCAGGCCTACTACCCTGGCGCGGCCCAGATCGTGGCCACGGTGCGGGAGCTGTTGCGGCCATGAGCGATGCGACCCGCCAGATGGACCGCCAGGCCCGGGTCTACGTGGCCGGGGCCGAGACCTTGATCGGCGCGGCCATCGTGCAGGAGCTCCAGCGCCAGGGCTTTGGCAATCTCCTGGGCCTGGCCGAGGGTGGGCCCGACCTCCTGGACTCCGGGGCGGTGGAGGCCTTCTTCGCCTCCCAGCGGCCGGAGTACGTCTTCGTGGCCTCGGGCCGCAGCGGGGGCATCGACCTCAACCAGCGCCAACCCGCCAGCCTGATGCGCGACAACCTGCTGGGATCGGCCCACCTCATCCAGGCCGCGCACCAATACCGCGCGCGCAAGCTGCTCTACCTGGGCAGCTCCTGCTGCTATCCCCGGCTCTGCCCCCAGCCCATGCGCGAGGAAGACCTGTTCAGCGGCCCCCTGGAGCCCACCAACCAGGGCTACGCCATGGCCAAGCTGGCCGGGATCACCCTCTGCCAGGCCTATCGCCAGGAGCATGGCGACGACTTCATCTGCGGTCTGCCGGCCAATTGCTTTGGTCCGGGCGATGACTTCAGCCTGGAGAACTCGCATGTCATCGCGGCCCTGATCCGGCGCATGCACGCGGCCAAGCAGGCAGGCGAGGCCGAGGTCCTGATCTGGGGCAGCGGCGCGCCGCGGCGCGAGTTCATCTTTGCCAACGACCTGGCCTCGGCCTGTCTGTTCGCCATGGAAAACTACTCCGCCCCCCAGCCCCTCAACCTGGGCGGCGGCCAGGACCTGAGCATCGCCGAACTGGCGGAAATGGTGCGGGAGGTGACGGGCTACCCAGGCCGCTTGGCCTTTGACCGCGACCGACCGGATGGCATGCCGCGCAAGGCCCTGGACGCCAGCCGTCTGCTGGGCCTGGGCTGGCGGCCGCAATGGGATTTTCGCCGGGCATTGGAACTCACCTATGCCTGGTATTTGGAGCAGGAAAATGGCCTCAGCTAGTCAGGCCCGCGCCACCGCGCCCGGGCGCGAGAAGCGCCGGGTGACCTTTGGCACCATCCAGATCCCCGAGACGGCCAAGCGCCTGATCAACCAGGCTCTGGACAGCACCCGCATCTCCAGCGGCCGCCTGGTGCGCCAGTTCGAGGACCGCTTCGCGGAGCTGGTGGACGCCCCGGCGGCGGTGGCGGTGAGCAGCGGCACCGACGCCGACATCCTGGCCCTGGCCCTGCTGAAGGACTTCGGCGCGCAGACCGGCGACGAGGTGATCACCCCGGCCCTGTCCTTCGTGGCCACCGGCAACGCGGTGATCCACGCCGGCTTCACCCCGGTCTTCGTGGACGTGGAGCGCCACACCCTGAACCTCGACCCCGCCCAGATCGAGGCCGCCATCACTCCCCGCACCCGGGCCATCCTGCCGGTGCACCTGATGGGCAAGCCGGCGGAGATGGACGCCATCCAGGTCATCGCCAACCGCCACGGCCTGGCGGTGGTGGAGGACGCGGCCGAGGCCCACGGCGCCACCTACAAGGGGCGCAAGGTGGGCTCCCTGGCCGACCTGGGGGCCTTCAGCCTCTACGTGGCCCATATCGTCACCACCGGCGAGGGCGGCATCATCACCTGCCGCACCCCGGAGCAGGCCGAGATCCTGCGCTCCCTGCGCTCCCATGGCCGGGCCTGCAAGTGCAAGGTCTGCACCCTGAACACCGCCTCG
>CALERA010000269.1 GCA_937908275.1 uncultured Desulfarculaceae bacterium
TTGCTGGCGGCCTCGGTCACTTCGATCATTTCGATTAATCCTTCCTGCCCCTCATCGGAGCGCCTAATCATTACCAAAATAATGGCAACGATTCCCCCCTCCGGCAAGTGGGGGCGACGTTTTTTCCCGGAACGGCGATCCGGGGGTGAGGCGGACTGTGGCTTGCCCGTCCAGCCCAACTTTAGTAACATGTCCCGCACCTTGCACCAGTCGCCCGGGCGCCGCGGCATCAACGGCGGGAGCAATGCGTGAAAATGACACCGAAAGTGAACGCCGCGCGCCTGCGACTATCCCCCGCCGCGCGCCAGCGCCTGCGCGCCCAGCGCCGGCTGCGCCAATTCTGGCGCGAATCCGGCGATATGTTCTTTCGCCTGGATCTTGTGACCGGGCTTTACGATGAAATCAGTCCGGTGGCTGAGCGAATCTTCGGGCGGCCGCTGGCGGAAATCAAGGGAGCTTCCTTTTTCCTTTTCAAGGTGACGCCGGAAAAAGAATTGCCCTGGCTCCGGATGGGGTTGGCCATCGCTGGCGCGACCGGCGACACCTCCGGAGGCCTGGAAATGATCCGGGTGTTGCGTCCCAATGGCACGGTGGTTCACCTTCAGCAAAAGCTGTGGTGTGTGAAAGATGACCAGGGGCGTATCAGTCATCTGGAGGGGGTGGCCAGGGACGTTACCAGTCTGATCCGTTTGCGCCAGGAGGCCGAGACCATGCTCGCCCGCCTGCCGGGCCTGGCGGTGCGCCTGGACGAGAACCTGGCCGTGGTCTGGGCCAACCAGGAGTGGCTGGACCTGCACGGGCTGAGCCTGGAGCGGGTCCGGGGGCGCGACGGCGTTCGCCTGATGGCCACGGACTATTTTGACGATGAACTGCGCGCGTTGCTGGCCGGTTTGGGACCCGACGGCCAGGCCGCCAGCCGGGCGGTGATCGAGCCGCCCGGCCTGGGGACGCAACGGGTGATCCAGTGGCGTCACGTGGGCCTGCCCGCCCGCGAGGGCCGCTGGGGGGTGCTGAGCCTGGGCCAGGACATCAGCGACCACATGCGTGTCCAGCGGGAGCTGGCCCGGACCAGCCACGACCTGGCGCGAGTGGCGAGCCTGTTGGACCGCTCGCCGGTGATGGCCTCTTGCAGCCGCTGGACCCGTCGCAACCGCCTGGAGGTAGAGTACGTCAACCAGGGCTGCCAGGCCCTTTTGGGCTACAGCCCGGAGGAGATCAAGGCCGACCCGGAGATCACCCGCCGCATCCTGCCCGACCCCTGGTACCAGCACTACTACCAGACCGCGGCCCGCTTCCTGGCCAGCGCCAAGCCCGGCGATTCCATCACCACCGAGTATGGCTTCGTGCGCAAGGACGGCAGCCCGGGCTGGGCCCGGCACACCGCCTGGGTGGTCAGCGCCGGCGCGGACGGCCTGGAGGTGGAGGCCTTCGTCCACGACATCACGCCCCTGCACCAGGCCCAGGAAAACCTGCGCCAGATGGCCGCCGGCACGGCCCATAACTTCAACAACCTGATGGCGGCGGTGCTGAGCAACACCCAGGCGGTGCAGGCCATGCTGGCCGGGGATCGCTGGGACCCGGCCCAGGCCGCCGACCTGCTGGCCAACGTCAGCGAGAGCGCCCGCAGCGGGGGGCAACTGGTGCAGCGTCTGGCGGCCTGGACCAACACCGGCCCCGCGCCCCTGGACGACTCCGAGCCGGTGGTGGACGCCGCCCAGGAAGCCCGGCGGGCGGTGCGCATCGCCGCCCAGGCCTGGCGGCCGTCCGGCGGGAGCCCGGTGGCGCTGGAGCTGGACCTGAAGCAGCCTCTCTGGGTGCGGGCCAACCAAGGGGCCTTGTTGGAGGTTTTCCTGAACCTGGCCAAGAACGCCCTGGAGGCCATGCCTGGCGGCGGGACCCTGGCGGTGTGGGGTGAGACCCGGGAAAACCGGGTGTTGATCCATTTCCGCGACCAAGGGTCCGGCATGCCGCCGGAAACCGCCGCCCGGGCCTTCGAGCCCTTTTTCAGCACCAAACGCGGTTCGGGCCTGGGCCTGCCCAGCAGCCGGGGCATCCTGCGCGCCCTGGGCGGCGAACTACGCCTGGTGACCGGGCCAGCCCCAGGCTGCGAGGCGGTGGTGGAACTGCCCCGGGCCTCGGCCCCGGCCGACCCCGGCCCCGACCCCGACCCCGCCCCCCAGGCCCCGCCCCAGGGTGTAAGAGTGCTGCTGGTGGAGGACGAGGGCCTGGTGGCCCTGGGCATCCAGAGCCAGTTGACCACCGCCGGCTATCAGGTGCATTGGGCGCGGGACCTGGCCGAGGGCCTGGCCGCCCTGGCCGAACAAAGGCCCCAGGCCGTGATCTGCGACCTGGGCCTGCCAGACGGCTCCGGCTGGGCGGTGGCCCAGGCCGCCGACCGCCTGCGCCCCTCGCCCGCCTTCCTCTTGCTCACCGGCTGGACCAAGGAGCTGCTGCCCGAGGAGGTCAAGCCCGGCTCCCTGCGCCTGGACGCCATCCTTTACAAGCCGGTGGAGCGCGGACGCCTGCTGGAGGCCCTGGCCCAGGCCCTGGCCCGCTCGGAAAGCCCAGCCCATGACTGAACCCACGGCGGCGTCCGCCAACCCGGAGCCGGCCTGGCTGCTGGCCCGCCAGCCGGTGGCCTTGCAGGACCAGGCCCGGCGGCTCCTGCGCTGGGCCCGCCAGAACGGCGCGGCGGCGGTCTGGCTGGAGGGCGCGGCCCTGATCGCGGTCTGGCCCGAGGGCGAAGCGGGCCGCCAGGCCGTGGCCGCCCTGGCGGACCGGGCCGGGCAGCCCGCCCAGGTCGCCAGAATCACGGGCCAGGACCCACGCGCGGCCTGGCAGGCCCCGCCCCTGGACCGCATCCATCCCCGCCTGGCCCTGACCCCGGCCTGGAGCGGACTGTCGGCCGGCCCCGGGGTGTTGGTCATCGATCCCCTGACCGCCTTCGGGGCTGGCGATCACCCCAGCACCCGCCTGAATCTGCTCCTGTTGGCCCGTCTGCTGGACCAGGACCCGCCCCCGGCCGGCGCCTGGGTGGCGGACGTGGGGGCCGGCACCGGGGTCCTGGCCCTGGCCATGTCCCTGCTGGCCGGGCTGAAGGTCTTGGCCGTGGATCCCGACCCGGCCGCCGCCCGGGCCACCGCCCGCAACCAGGCCCTGAACCCCCTGGCCGGTGGTCGGGTGGCCTTCGTGCGCGCCACCCACGCCGTCCTGGCGGCCCAGTTCCCCCTGATCGCCGCCAACTTGCCCGGTCCGCTGCTGCTCATGGTCGCCCCCCGTCTGCGGGAGTGTCTGGCCCCCGGCGGACGCCTGGTGGTCAGCGGCTTCCGCGCGGAGTACGCGCCCAAGGTGGAGCGCGCCTGCACCGCCCTGGGTCTGGGCCTTCAGGACCAGGCTGATCAGGCCGGCTGGGTCGGCTTGACCTGCCGGGTCGGCCGGGTGCCCCCGGCAGGGCGTACACGGGTCGGCCGGGTGCCCCCGGCGGGGCGGGTACGGGTCGGGTGAGGCCCAGCCCTGGTCAAACCTCGCCCGCTCCCGTAGTTGCCGCGCACCGCAAAGACAGGGCTGGGCCGGGTGCCCCCGGCCGGGCGTACACGGGTCGGCCGGGTGCCCCCGGCAGGGCGGGTACGGGTCGGGTGAGGCTGAGCCCTGGGCTGACCTTGCCCGCTCCCGTAGTTGCCGCGCACCGCAAAAACAGGGCTGGGCCGGGTGCCTCCGGCCGGGCGTACACGGGTCGGTTGAGGCTGAGCCCTGGGCTGACCTTGCCCGCTCCCGTAGCTGCCTCGTCAAAAAACGCGGGCGGGGATAAACCCCGCCCGTCTGTTTTCCGTTCTGGCGGTGGGATGGGGGGGCCGGTCGCGGCCGCCCCCGACCCCATCGGGAAGGCTAGGCCGGGGCCACCAGGGAGCGCACCTCGGTCACCTCGAAGAGCACCGCCGCCTGCATGGCGTCCGCGGTCTGCTGGCCGGCCTTGGCCGCCACCGCCTGGCGCAGGTTGGTCAACAGCTCGCCGGCCTTGTCGATCTGCTTCACCTTCAGGTACAGGCGATAGCCCGGGGTGGTGAAGGCCACCGGGGCCTCTTCCACCACGAAGAAGACCGCTTGCGGGTTCTGCTCCAGGTTGGCCAGGCTGCGGTTGGCCATCAGGCCCATCAGCAGGGTGCCGTCGGCCAGCAGCTGCGGGGTGCCGAAATAAGCGGCGTTGGGCATGCCCTGGGCGTTGGCGGTGGCCAACACTCCCACCCGGCCGGGACGATTGACCGATTCCAGGACTTTCGCTTCGATCTGCGCCATGATTGGTCCTCCTTGCGCGACAGGTTCGGGTCTGGACTGGGGCAACCCCAGCTGTCTGTCAGTATGGGCAAGGAAAGCCAGGCGCGCGGTAGCCGGGGCTACCAACGCGCTTCCGTAGGGATTTTTCCGTGGGAGAAGAGGCGACTACGGGAGCGAATCACGCCGGTTCATGACTCAGCGCCACCCGACCCGTGTATGCCCGTCGCGGCACGCGACCTATTGTCTTGTTCCAGCGAGGCAACTACGGGAGCGAATCACGTTGGTTTATGGCCCCGCGCCACCCGACCCGTATCCGCCCGTCGCGGCACGCGACTTAATTGCGGCGGGTGATGATGTAGGCGGCCAGGCCCAGCATCAGCTCCAGGTCGGCCCCGGCGCGGCCGGCCAGGCTGGCCAGGGCCTGCTGCGCGGCCACGGCATGGGCCGTGGCCCGGGCGAAGGTGGCCTCCACCCCGCCCTGGGCGCGCACGATCTCCTTGGCCTCCTCCAGCACCTCGGGCTGGCTGCGGCCCAGGCGGGCCAACTCCAGCAGGCGGGCGCGCACCGGCTCCGGGGCCTGATCCCGGGCGTGGAGGAAGGGCAGGGTGATCTTGCCCTCCTTCAGGTCGTGGCCCACCGGCTTGCCGAACTCGTGCATGGTACCCACGTAGTCCAGGGCGTCGTCCACCATCTGGAAGGCCAGGCCCAGCTCCAGGCCGTATTGGTAAAAAATATCCACCACCTGCTGGTCGGCCCCGGCGTAGATGGCCCCCATCTGGCAGGCCGCCGCCAGGAGCACCGCGGTCTTGGCCCGGATCACGTCGATGTAACCGGCGTAGTCCAGGTCCAGACGATCGGTGGCCAGCAGCTCCAGCACCTGGCCCTCGGCCATGATGGTGGTGCAGTCGGTCAGGGCGCTGACAAAGCGGTGGTCTGGCCACTCGGCGGCCAGGGAATAGCTCTTGGAGAACAGGAAGTCGCCCACCAGGATCACCGCGTCGTTGCCGTATTCCATCCGGGCCGCCGGCCGGCCCCGGCGCAGTCCGGCTTCGTCCACCACGTCGTCGTGCAACAGGGTGGCGGCGTGCAGGTACTCGAAGATGGCCGAAAAGCGCGGGTCGGCCTCCACCCCCAGGGCCTTGGCCGCCAGCAGGAAGAGCACCGGCCGCAGGCGCTTGCCGCCGCTGAACAGGATGTAGCCGCTGACCTTCTCGATGAAGGGCACGTGGCTGGAGAGATTGTCGCGCAAGGCCCGGTCGGCGGGCTCGGCCAGGGCCAGGACCCGGGCCTTGACCTGGGCGTTGTCCAGCGGGGTCAGAAGCTCTTGCTCCGGGGCGGGGGCGGCGGTTTTCACAGTCGTTCTCCTGGGCTTGGGCTGCTGCCACCCTGTACCCAATGCCGGGGGGCTTGTCAAGCCGGCGCGCTCCAGAGGTTGTCCACCAGCAGGGGATGGCGGCGGCAAAGCTCGTCCAGGAGGCCCTGGGCCGCCGGCAGCAGGTCCTCGGGCGGGCGGGGGTGGTCCAGCTCCACGTCCAGGCCCAGGCGCTGGGCCGAGAGGGGATGGAAGGACAGGGCCGCCGCCGATTCGGCCATCTCCCGGGCGGTGAAGTTCACCC
This sequence comes from uncultured Desulfarculaceae bacterium, assembly GCA_937908275.1. Taxonomy (GTDB): domain Bacteria; phylum Desulfobacterota; class Desulfarculia; order Desulfarculales; family Desulfarculaceae; genus JACRDC01. The sequence continues at coordinate 5,889 of CALERA010000269.1, forward strand.
CCAACAGCTTGCGCCGCTGCAACTCCACCGGGTCCATGGCCCGCAGGTAGCATTGCAGTCCCATCAGGTCGTAATTACGCTCGAAATCCTGGATATCCTGGTTGACCTCCTGGCGCAGCTCCAACACCTCCTGGCGTTCCTGGGCCAGGTCCCGGCCGGTCTGCCACAGCTCGGTGTAAAGCCTGGTGATCAGGCGGCGGTAACGCCGGGCGCGGGAGAAGCCCCGCACCTTGGGATAGACCCGCGCCCGCTGGCGCAGCACGTCGGCGGTCAGACTCAACCCGGCCAGGCTGAAGAAGCGGTCCACGCCCTCCTGGGTCAACAGGGCCTGGGCCAGGGCGGCCTTGCGCTCCTCCCAGAGGTCCACTCCGCCCAGGAAGGCGCTGCAGGCCTCGAAGAGCATGTGGGTCTCCTCCTCCACGATGCGCCGCTCGCGGAGGTAGTGCTCGATGATGTCCTGCTTGACCGCCTGGTTCAGGGCGGAGATGAAATCGTCGTCGCCCACGCCTCTCCATCCGCTCGCCGGCCCCTGGCCCGGCCGCGCAATCGCGGCGCAAGGCCTTGTAGGGCCGGACGCTTTCTGTTAGCTTGGCCCCGTGGAGGCCCTGGTCATGAAAAAAGTCGTCATCATCCACAAGGCGCATTCCCAGGAGGCCCTGGAGTTGGCCCGCCGCCTGGCCGACTGGCTGGTCGAGCGCGGCCTGGTGGCGCTGTTGCACGAGGCCGGGGCCAGCCAGCCCATCGCCCGCATGGAGGCCAACCTGGACCTGCCCCCGGACAGCGACCTGGTGGTGGTGCTGGGCGGGGACGGCACCATGCTGGGCGCGGTGCGCGAGGTGGTCCTGGCCGGGCTGGAGCAGGCCCCCATCCTGGGGGTGAACCTGGGCGGCCTGGGCTTTCTCACCGCCCTGGCCCCGGAGGAGCTGCTGCCGGCCATGGAGCTGGTGCTCCAGGGCCGGTACACCGCCCCAGCCCGCCTGATGCTGGAGGGCCTGGTCCTGCGCCAGGGCCAGCCGGTGCAACGGGTGCTGGCCCTCAACGACCTGGTGGTCAACAAAGCCGCCCTGGCCCGCATCGTGGAGCTGCACCTGCGGGTGGACGACGAGCCCCTGACCACCTTCCGGGCCGACGGCCTGATCATCTCCACCCCCACCGGGTCCACCGCCTACAACCTCTCGGCCGGGGGGCCCATCTGCCATCCCAGCCTGGACTGCATCGTGGTCACCCCCATCTGCTCCTTCGCCCTCAGCAACCGGCCCCTGCTCCTGGGTCCGCAGATGACCCTGAACCTGGACCTGGGCCGCCGGGCCCAGGACACCACCCTGACCAGCGACGGCCAGGTGGGCATCGAGCTCCTGCCGGGCGACCGGGTGGACATCCGCCGCGCCGCGTCCAGCGTGCGCCTGGTGCAGTCGCCCTTCAAGGATTATTTCGAGATCCTGCGCACCAAGCTGCGCTGGGGCTAGTCCCTAGGCCCCCGGCGTCACCTCCGCCCCTCTCGGGTGCCGCCAGGCCTCCAGCCCCTGCTCCAGGGGCAGGCAGACCCCGAAGGTGCTGCCCTGGCCGGGCACGCTCTCCACCAGCTCCAACTCGCCGCCGTGGGCCTGGACGATCTTGCGGCAGATGGCCAGCCCCAGGCCGGTGCCGTGGCGCTTGGTGGTGAAAAAGGGGTGGAAGATGCGCTCCTGGTCCTCCGGGGCCACGCCCGCGCCCTGGTCGCTCACCTCCAGACGCAACTGGCCGTCGCGCGGCTGGAGCGCCAGGCGCACCACCGACCCCCGGGGCGAGGCCTGGATGGCGTTCTGCAAGAGGTTGAGCACCACCTGCTTGATCCGGCCGGCGTCGGCCAGGACCATCTCCGCGCCCGGCTCCGGCGCCAGGTCCACCCGCACTCCCTGGGCCTCGCACATCTCGGCGCTCAAGGTCTGGCACTCCTCAAGGAGCGGAGCGAATTCCAGCGGCGTCAGGCGCAGCTCCAGGGGCCGGGAGTAGTCCAGCATCTCCCGCAAGAGCTGCTCCATGTGCCCCACCTGGTTGACCACGATATCCAACTGGCGATGATGGGGATGCTCCGGGGGCAGATCGCGCAGCATGCGTTGGGCGAAGCCGCCGATGGCGATCAGGGGGGTCTTGAGTTCGTGGGCCACCGCCGCCGCGGCCTGGCCCAGCAGGGCCAGGTTCTCGGCGTCCTTGAGTCGTCGGGCCTCGTGCCGCTCGCGGTCCACGATCAGGCCCACCGCCGCGCCCTCCAGGAAATACAGGCCCACCTCGATCAGGAGGTGCCAGAGGTCGGCCCCCCGGGGGGCGTTAAGGAGCTTTATCAAGGGTTCGTAGTAGTTGATCGCCACCAGGGCCGCGCCGATCAGGCCGCCGCGCAGGCCGAAGAGCAGGGCGGCCAGGACCAGGGGCAGGAAGAACAGGCGCTCGACCGTGGCCAGCCAGGGCGATGGCCCCAGGTCCAGCAGGCGGGCATGGGCCAGGGATAGCCCGGCCCAGAGCAGGACCACGGGCGCGAGCTTGACCCAGGTGGGGATGATCTGCCAACGCTGGCTCAGGCCACGGAGCATCGGCCCCCTCGCCGGGCCGTCCCGGGCGGGACGGGAAAAGTTAAGGGTGACTACCAGGATACACCAGGTGTAGCCAGGCGTCCAAGCCGGCGCGGGGATAGTTTTTACTTTGCCAGAGTCCAGCCGGCGTGGTACCAAAATGAGTAAGACGCGCGCGAGGCGGCGGGATGGGTTCCCGTCGCCGCCGCGCCTCCGCCCACGCAACCCCTCGCCGTGAGGAAGGGTGATGGCCCGCAAAGCTTGGATGCCCCTGTCGTTGCTGTGTTCGCTTCCCCTTCTGCTGGGCATGGGCTTTGGCGACAGCCAGGGGCCCACCCGCATTCCCGAGCCCCAGTCCAACTACCGCGTGCTCCTGGTGGACCAGGAGGGCGTGCGGGTGGAGTTGACCGAGTTCTCGGTGGATGGCCAGACCTTCGTGATGGGCGGCCTGGGCCAAGGCCAGGTGGCGGTGCCCCTGGAGAAGGTCCGGGCGGTGGATATCGTCAACCAGGACGGCAAGCTCAAGGCCAAGATCAGCCTGGCCCAGGGCGCGCCGGTGGACCTGGAGTTGGACGGCAACCTCAAGGCCACCGGCCGCACCAGCTACGGCAATTTCCGCATCCCGCTGTCGGAGGTGCGCCGGGTGGAGGTTAGGGAACTGGTGCGCTAGGCCTTCGCTGGCCTAGCGCAGGCGGTAGGCCCGGGGCAGGAACAGCCGCACCAGGGCCATGCCGGCCACGAACCCGCCGATGTGGGCCATCCAGGCCACGCCCTCGCCACCCAGGCCCAACACCTGGAGCAAAAACCAGATCCCCAGCATCGCCACCGCCGGAATCCGCACGAAATTCACGAAGAAAAAGAACCAGATCAGCACCACCACCTTGGCCCGGGGGTAGAGCACGAAGTAGGCCCCCAACACCGCCGCGACGGCCCCGCTGGCCCCGATCATGGGGGTCATGGTGGCCGGCTCGGTGAGCATGAAGGCCAGGGCGGCCAGGACGCCCCCCAGCAGATAGAAGACCAGGAAGCGCGCCGGTCCCAGGCGGTCCTCCACGTTGTTGCCAAAAATCCAGAGATAAAGCAGGTTTCCGGCCAGGTGCAGCAAACCGCCGTGCAGGAACATACTGGTGAGCAGGGTCAGGGGCCGGGGAATGAAGTCCGGCGGGGGCTGCACCGAGGCATGGCCGACGAGCCAGGCCGGCACCAGGCCGAAATCAAAAACAAAGAGTTGCTCGGCCTGGGGCGAGAGGCTGAACTGGAACAGGTACACCCCGACGTTGATCGCCATCAGGATGATGGTCAGCACCGGCGCACGGCTGGTGGGGTTTTCATCACGGATGGGGATCAACGCCACCTCCCGAGCTGGGCAGGGTGAACCAGGCTTTCCATCGGGGTCCTGGACGGTCGCCGGTCGCGGGCGAACAAGCCAAGCGCTGCAAACGTGGTCCGGTTAACAGCCTTAATCAGCATGCCCGAACCCATGGTCCACAGTCGAGCCCCCTTGGTCAAGAAGAAGCAATAAGTCGGCGTGCATTCTTGCATCTGAGTGAAGGGGTTGGCGGAATTGGGAATGAGCGGCTAATGGTGGCGCGTGCTGTGATGGATATGACCTGACAGGGTGGGCCATTACAGATGGTGGCCCACCCTGCCGAGTTATCTCCATCACAGTATATAAAAGCCACCGGGAGGCTCCGCGAGAAGCCTTCCGGTGGCTCATCATCCCAGGATGGGTCGGACGCCGACTGGGGCTGGGGTTAGCCCCCGGTCACGCCCACCTGGACTCAGGCTGGCAGAGCGTCGGCCCGGTGAATCAGGTGGGGCCCGGCCTCGCTGGGAGAGGGACAGCCGGTGAGCACCAGGTTCTGGCTGAGCTCGAACTGGATCTTGCCCAGATATTTCTCCACGCCCTGGGCCAGGCCGCCGATGGCCGCCACCGCCAAGGGCCGGCCGATGAGCACCGCGTCCGCCCCCAGGGCCAGCATCTTGAGTACGTCCCCGCCGCTGCGCACGCCCCCGTCGGCCAACACCGCGACGCGACCCTTGACCGCCGCGGCAATGGCGGGCAGCACCGCGCCGGTGCCGGCCGAGCCTTCCAGCACTCGCCCGCCGTGGTTGGAGACCACCACCCCGACCGCGCCGGCCTGGGCGGCCAGCATTGCCTCCTCGGCGGTCATGATGCCCTTGAGCATCAGCGGCAGCGGCGCGCGCGCGATCAGGTCCCGCCACTGCTCAGGCGTGCGGGGGAAGACTGGCTTGCCCAGGATGCGCAGGTTGATCAGGCCCGCCGCGTCCACGTCCACCACCGCGAAGGGAGCGCCGAGCCGGGCCGCTTGCTCCAGCTTGCTCAGCAGTTCCTGGTCCTCCCAGGGCTTGATGGTGGGGATCACCCGGCCGCCGGTGACCTCCAGGGCCTTCAGCGCGGCCGGGAAGACCTCGCCGCTGGGTCCGTCGCCCAGCATGCCCAGGGTCCCGGCCGCCAGGCATCCCTGAGCCACGGCCAAGGCGTAGGGCTCCTCCGCCAGGGGGCCGCCGAAGTTGAGCTTCATGCCGGCCACCGGCGCGGCCAGCACCGGCAGGGAGAGGGCTTGCCCCAGCAGGTTGATGGCGGTGGAAGGCTCGCTGACCCCGTGCAGGACCTTCAGGTTCAACTGAACCCGGGCCAGGGCGGCCATGTTGGCGTGGAAGGAGGCCCCGGAGCCGATGCCGCCCATGCCGGGCACTTCGCCCACGCAGACCCGGCCGTCGCAGACCCGGCACACCCGGCAACGTCCCTTGAGCATCTCCCTGGCGCGATCGCGGATTTCCTTCATGTGCACCTCAACCATGCGGACATGTTGAATAAACAGCGTCATCTCCTGCCGCGGTCGGCATGAGCGCGCCGTTCAATTGTACCGAGACTTGGCCGTAATTCCCGGAATCCTTTTCCAGGGGGCGCGAGGGAACGCGGGGTGCGCGGTGCCCTCGTCCGGCCGGCGCGAATCTCCTGGCCGGACGAGGGCCACTGGGTGGGCTTTAGCGGCGCTTGATGATCACGTCATAGGTGTGGCCGTTGGGATGGCGGCCCTGGCAGGTGGCCCGTCCATCCGGCCCCACCTGGCAGACCACCTGGGAGGGCTGGAATTTGGAACCGTCCGGGCAGGGGTGCATCTGGGAGTCCTCGAAGACCAGCTGGCCCTGGTCGTTGAAGTAGGAGCGCATGGGGGCCGGACAGCGCTGGCCGTTCTCGCGCACGATGGTGGAGGTGCCGCGCCCCTGGTCGTCGATCTCCAGCTCGATGACCACCGGCCGGTTGCTGCCCTCCTCCACCACGTTGGTCACCGACTGCCAGCGCCCCTTGAGGAAGCTGACGTCCTTGTTCTCCTGGTCCTCCTTGGTGACGGTCAGGGGCTGCTCCGGCTTGGGCGCCGGGTGGACTGGCTCGCGCCTGGGCAGGGTGGTCGTGGTGGGCGGCGTGGTGCGGGGTGGGGCCACCGGCTTGCTGGGCGTCACGGCCGGCTTGTCCGCCACGGCTGGTTGCTCGACCACTGGCGCGGGCGTGGGCTCCGGGAGCGGTTCGGGCGGGAGGGCCTTGCGGGCCAGACAGGCCTGGCGGCGCTGCTCCAACTCCGCCCGCAGACGCTCCAGCTCCGCCCGCAGCTCCGCCTCCCGGCCCTGGGATTGCTCCAGGCGCGGGGCCAACTCCTCCGCGCCGTTCCCGCCGCCAGCGCCATTGCCACCACCACCGCTGCCGCCGCCAGCTCCGCCGCCGAAACCACCCGGCAGATTGAGCCCTGGCAGGCCCCCCCCGGGCAGTCCGGCCAGGGGCGAACATCCCGGCGGCAACAACCAGGCCAGGGCCAGAAGCAACAAGCCCAGGGCCAAGGCCAGCAGCAGGGCGCGCAGGAGCCACCAGGCGCAGCCCTGTCCGGCCGGCGGGGGCGGGGGCGGCGGAACCGGGGCCGGCGGGGCCGGCGCGGGGGGTGGGAGGGGGGGCGTGGGCGGGGTTGGCGGGGCGAGGGGCACGGCTTTGGCTCGCACCACGTCCTCGCTCTCCTCCTGGTTGACCAGGTCGCGGAAGCGGCTCAGGCTCTCGGGGGCCAGGTCGCCGGAGGCGGGCGCGGTGCCCCAGCCGGCCAAGACCGGCTGATCGCCCACCAGGAAGAGGCTTGAGGCGTCCGGGTGTTGCAGGGCCAGCTCCAGCATCTTGCCCGCCGCCCGCCGGTTCTGGTCGGGCGAGGCCCCCAACTCCCGGGTGAAGGCCTCCAGGTCGCCCACCAGGCCGGAAAGCTTGGTCTCGGCCATTTGCCGTTGCGATTCCGGGGCCTGGTCCAGACGGACGGCTTCGCCCTCGGCGCGGCTGTACCAGTCGATGGCCTCCTGGCTGGGGTCCGCCACCGGCTCGGCGAACAGGGCCAGGTGCTGGGCTCCGAAGCGCTCTCCCACCAGGCGCATGAGTTGCTGGTGGGTCTGGTGGATCAGGGTGCCCTGGTAGACCAGGGGGCGATAGGCCCCGCGCGTGCTGGTGAAGAGCAAAGTGCGCTGGCTCATGGCATCAACCTCGTCTGCCCGCCCGGGATGACTCCCGGCTCGGGACGGGGCGGGTTAGCGTCCGCCGGGTTTGGCCCCGGAGCGGCGGCAGGGCGCGCCCTTGTTTTCCGCGCGGGCCGCCCAGGCGATATTGTTGGCCAGGTCGTTCATGTTGCCGGGGCGATAGGCCCGGCCGCCGCTGGGCCGCACCAGGCAGTTCAGTTCGTCCAACCCGGCCAGGTCCACCACGTTGACCACCAGGTTGGCCCGCTCCTGGGCCAGGCGCACCGCCTCCACGCAGGGATCGCCCTTGCAGGTGTCGGTGCCGTCGGTCAGCACCACCACCACCCCGGCCTCGGCCCCGGACTGGCTGAAGCGCTGGCCGGCCAGGGCCAGGGCGCGGGCCAGGGCGGTGGGACCCCGGGGTTGCTGGCGCAGCAGTTGGCCCATGATGGTCTGGCGGTCGCCGGCGGCATAGGGTCCCTGGGCCCAGATCCGCTTGCAGCCTTCCCAGAGCACCAGCTCGCAGGCGATCTCCGGCGGCATGGAGGCCAGCATGGCGTCCACCGCCCGCAGGGAGGCCTCCACCCGCTTTTGTCCCGGAGCCTGCACCAGGGCCAGGACCTCGCGCTTTTCGATCGACAGGCCAGCTTGGCCCTTCTGGTTCAGGAGATCGGAAGAGCGTCGTGTAGGGAAAGAGTGTAGATCTCGGTGG
>CALERA010000270.1 GCA_937908275.1 uncultured Desulfarculaceae bacterium
CCAGGCCGCAGCCCACGTCCAGGACCCGCCAGCCCGGGCGGTAGTCCAGCACCCGATCCAGCAGGCGGTTGGAGGCGGCCTGATAGGCCAGACCCGGCCGGGTCTCCAGCCAGTCCTCGTAGGCCTGGGCTTCCTGTGCCTCAAAGATGCGATCCATGGCCTAAGGTTAGCTCCGGTCGGCCAAACTGACAAGGCTTAACCCGCGCCGCGCGGGTGGAGGATGGAAAACCATGTCCGGTTGTGATATCTTCGCAGGGTCTACAGCCATCGGAGCCACTGACAATGCGCCATCGCAGCCACCGACCCCACGGGCCGGCCTATTTCGGGCGTCCCCTGGGCTTTGACGAGGTGAAGGAACACCGCAACCTGGCTTGCGGCCTGTATCCGGTTTGCCTCCAGGTGGTGGTGCGCCGCCAGTGGCCCGGCTTCTCCTGCCAGCCCTGCTCCCTCTGGCCCGGCGGCCAGCAGGCCCGCATGTCCGGCCCGGCCCAGATCCTCTCCATGCCCATGGGCGGACCCAGCTAGGCTCTGCCCCCACAAACGTAATTACCAGATTAGTAATCCTGGTCGGGGCGGACGGTGAGCCCTGCGCAATATCTTTTTGGTCATTGCGAGGAGCAAGGCGACGCGGCAAGCTCTTTTTATTTTCTTAACCTACAGGAAGCAATCAGTAATACCGCGAGAGACTGCTTCGCTACGCTCGCCATGACACCCAGAAGCGCAGCACGTCAATTTAATCCTGTTAACAGGCCCTGTACCCCGATCCTTTGCGATCCCGCGGCATCTTCCGGCCGCCAGGGGCGGCGCCAGGCGTTTGGCCGCGCAAAGGCCTCTCCCGGGCTGGGTCCGGGCGCTGAACAGGTTTGGTGGCGGCTGACCAGGGTTCAGACGGCCGAGCCGGAGCGGCGGGCCAGGACCAGGCGGCTGATCTCGGTGACCAGGCGCAGCAACTGGCGGCGAACGTTGGTGTCCAGGTTTTCGAAGACCGCGGCGTAGTAGGTGACCGCGGCGCGCTGGTCGGTCTCCGGCTCGGCCGAGCGCACCGCGCGGGCGGGCAGGCTGAGATAGAAGCTGCCCACCTGCAACAGCAGGTTCAGGCGGCTGCCGGGGCTGATGGGGATGCCGTAGGGATGATAGAAGCTCACCCCGCCGGCGGAGATATCCAGCACCTGGATCTCGATCTTCTCCGGCATCAGGAACAGGTGCAGGTCCAGCTCCAGGGGGGGCCTGACCCGGAAATACAGCCGCACGCTGCTGGGCTTGAAGGCCTTGGGCCGGGGAAAGACCAGGGCCGGCTCCACCACCCCGGGCGAGACCTGATAGCGCTGCAAGACCTGGAGCAGGGGGGCGCGATAGCCCACCCGCCGCCAGATGGGGCCGGACTCCGTGGGCTGGCGGTAGAGGAAGGAAACCTCCATCACCTTCTTGATCTGAGAGATAAGGATCGGCGGGGAGGTCTGGGAGAGGATGATCCGGCCCGACTTGTCGGGGTCGTGCAGCATGCAGCGCCGCACGTCGATGTCGTCGGACTCCAGGTCCAGGCGCAGGATGAGGTCCACCAACTCCCGCGGGCGCAGCACCGCCCGCGCGAGAGCCTTGAAGTCGGGCAGGGGGGGCAGGCCCTCCCCGGCGGTCTCGTAGCCGCCACCGGGACGCCCGGGCTCCAGCAGCCGCTTGATGGCCGCCATGTAGCCCGGCACCTTCTCGCTCAGCACCAGGGTCTCGCGTCCGGGAACCTCCGAGCGCCCCCCTTCATCCTCGCTCCGGCGCCGTCCCCAGCGGTCGCTCCCGCCTATGCTCCTTCCCATCCGCATGACAGGCGCGGTTCTCCCTTCTGTAACCTACAGTATAGGATATTTAGGGTGACCAAATCCAGGCAATTCACCAGCACGTTTGAGGTATACGCCCCATAACCTATGGGGTGGCGGATGATGAGTGGGGCTCCTAGAATTGAAGCAGGGGGGCGGCGCCCCATGCGCCGGAGCCAAGCCGGGATTGACGACGATGGAAAAGAAGCTTTTGCTGGCCCTGGACGGTTCGGTCACCTCGCTGAGCACCCTGGCCTACCTGGCCATGATGGAGGCGGCGGTGATCCCGGACCTGGCGGTGGTGCTGTATCACGTCATGGACCCCATCCCGCCCCATTTGCGGCGGCACGGCCAGTCCGAGCCCGAGAGCTACCGCCTGGTGACCCAACTGGAGGACCGCTTCCGCCAGACCTCCGAGGCCCTGCTGGAGCACGCCCGGGAGCAGTTGCTCTCCTATGGCTTCGCCTCGGACAAGGTGGCGGTCAGGATGCGGCCCCGGGTGGCGGGTCTGGCCAAGGACATCCTGTTCGAGGCCGAGCACGGTCTCTACGACGCGGTGGTGCTGGGCCGCCGGGGCACCAACCGCCTGCAGGAGGTCCTTTTGGGCAGCGTGGCCAACAAGGTGGTGCAGCACGCCGACCGGGTGCCGGTCTGGGTGGTGGGCGACCGGGTGACCAGCCATCGGGTGCTCTGCGCGGTGGACGGCTCGTCGTCGTCCCTGAAGACCGTGGACCATCTGGCCTTCATGCTGGGCGACAACCCCACCTGCGAGGTGACGCTGTTCCACGTGGGGGCCAACCTGACCAACTTCCGCCGGCCGGAGCTGGTGCCGGAGGAGGACCAGGACCTGGAGGAGCAGCTCAAGGCCCTGGACCGCCGCCAGATGAGCGATTTCACCGCCCGGGCCCTGGACATCCTGGCCGAGGGAGGGATCAGGCCCTCGCGGGTGCGGGTCTGCCTGAACCAGAACGGCGACAGCGTCAGCCGGGCCATCCTGGTGGAGGCCCGCCGGGGGGATTATGGCACCGTGGTCATCGGACGCCGGGGGCATGGTCAGTCGTTCTTCATGGGCCACGTCAGCGACCGCATCGTGGGCAAGGGGGCGGATTTGGCCGTCTGGGTGGTGGGTTAGCTACAAAGTCCCCTGGTCCGCGCCCCGTCGGCCTTGACCCACGCCCCGGGCCGGTCCTAGAATCCTAGCCAACGGTCGACCCGTCCCCGTCGCCTTTCGGCGGAGGCCGAGGTCCCTGCCTGGAGGCCGCGTCGATGAAAAAGCTTCTCCTCTGCCTGCTGGGGCTGGGCCTGGCCGCCGGCCTGGCCTGGGCCGCGCCGGGCGACGTCACCAACGCCAAGGATCCCGTGGGCCTGGACCGCCTGCCTGGGTTCGTGATCATGGCCTACGACAGCCGCCTGGGCGCGGCGGCCTTTCCCACCAGCGCCTCCACCAGCCAGCGCCAGGAGGGCCAGCGCACCACGGTGCGCTATCAGCTCCCCAATGGCTCCCGGCCCCTGCGCCCGGAGCAGGTCCTGGCCCACTACTCGGAACTGATGCTCCAGGCCGGGGGCGAGATCGTCTACCAGGGCGAGAGCGCCGAGGCGGTGCTGCAAGGGGTCTACAAGCTGGTGGCCGACGGCCAGGAGATCTGGCTCCAGGTGGAGCCGGCCATGGACGGCCTGAGCTATGACCTCCTGGCCCTGACCAAGGGCGCGCCCCCAGCCGAAAGCGACCAGGACGAGCTGCTGGCCGCCCTGGACAAGGACGGCCGGGTGGCCCTGTACCTGGATTTCGCCCCGGGCCAGGCCGACCTCAAGCCGGAGGCCAGGCCCGTCCTGGACATGATCGCGGAATTGCTGAAGGAAAACCCAACCATCTCCCTGCGGGTGGAGGGGCACAGCGACGACCAGGGTCCGGCCGAGGCCAACCGCGCCCTGAGCCTGCGTCGGGCCCAGGCCGTGGTCGCGGCCCTGGTCAAGGCCGGGGTGGCCTCCACCCGCCTGAGCGCCAAGGGCTGGGGCCCGGACAAGCCCCTGACCGCCAACGACACCGCCGCCGGCCGGGCCCAGAATCAGCGCCTGGAGCTGGTCAAGCCCTAGGCCAGGGGCGCACCCCTGGGGGCTGGGGTATAATCCGAGTCAGGACCGGAGCCCCGCGCAATCGGGCGTGAGGCGGACCGGACGGGGGTGTCGGCTTGGTGATTCAGCGTACATCCGCCCGGATTGCTTGGCTTTTTGCCTTGGTGTTTCTCCTGGGCGTCGCCGCCTCGGCGGGCGCGGTGGGTCAGCCCGTGGCCCCCAGCCATGAGGAGCGCGAGGCCCTGGACCAGTTGCGCGCCTCCGGCCCTGGCGGGGAGATCGTCTTCGCCTCCCGGCGGGACGGCAAGTGGCGTCTGTTCCGGATCTACAGCGACGGCAGCAACCTGGTGCGTCTGAGCCAGGGCACCGCCAACCACACCCGGCCCTTCTTCGTGCTGGGCGGCGGCAAACTCATTTATCAGAGCGACGAGGACGGCCCGGTCCAGATCTGGATGGCCGAGCCGGACCTGAGCAAGCCCCGCCGGCTCTCGCCCCCTGGCCAGCAGGAATGGTTCCAGGGGCTGACCAGTGACGGCCGGCTGATGCTGGTGGCCCGCCAGCGGCACAAGGACCAGTATCTGCTGCGCAACCTGGTCGATGGCTCCGAGACCCCGGTGGTCTTTGGCGATGCCAGCCTGGGCGACGGCTTCCTGGACGGCATGCTCAGCCCCGATGGCAGGCGCATCGTCTATCTCTACAAGGACGGCGGCCCGGGCGAGCCGGACCGGGCTCTGTACGCAGTGGACCTGAACCCGGACGGGCGGACCGCCAACACCCGGGCCATCACCCTGGGCTGCGGCACCAGCTGGCGCGCCGACTCCCAGGCCTTCCTGGCCTCGCGTTTCCTCACCTTCCGGGGCGGGCCGGGCACCGAGGTCTGGCTCTGCGGACCCAAGGGGCCGATCGAGAAACTGACCAGCAACCTGGACTGGAACTACGCCGCCGCCTTCTCGCCGGACGAGCAGTGGATGGTCTGGGCCGCCAGCCCGCTCTATTCCCACGACCCGGCCAGCGGACGCTACGAGATCTACGTCAAGCGCTTGCGCGATCGCAATCCCATCCGCCTGACCTTCCACACCGCCACCGACATGGACCCCACCTGGCGCGCCCAGCGCAGCCATCTCAAGGGCCACCAGGCTGATTTCGTCTACGAGGCCGAGGACTACAGCCACCCGCCGGCGGTGGTGCTGGACGATCCCCAGGCCAGCGGGGGCAAGGCGGTGGGGGTTCACCGCGCGGTGGAGCGGGCCGGGGCGGTGGTCTTTGGCCAGTATGACGTGCTGCCGGCCGGGCAATACCAGGCCCGCTTCCGCCTGCGCCTGGCCAACGTGCAGCGCCAGGGGCTGGTGGCCGAGCTGGACGTGAGCGTGGAGGGCGGCCAGCGCATCCTGGCCAAGCGCGCCCTGCGGGCCGAGGAATTCACCTCCGGCCGCTACCGCGACTTCGACCTGGTCTTCAATTCCGAACAACTCCTGACCGCCCTGGAATGCCGGGTCAGCTTCTATCCCGGGGTGGCCGACCTGGTGGTGGATGTCATCACGGTCAAGGCCTACCACGACCCCACCTGGTACCAGCGCGCCTGGGACTGGACCACCGGCCTGTTTGGCGGCGAGTAGCCGCCCAAGCCTCTCTCCGCGACCACCAGCCTTGCGCGCCCGGCGGTTGTCCACCGGCGGGCAATGATCCTATACTGAGGCCCAGGTCCGCCCCTGGGCGGGCCGACCATACCAACCCCAGTTCCCGGGAGGCAGGCCATGGCCCGCGAGACGTTCGACGTGGTGGTCTTGGGCACCGGTCCGGCCGGATTGCAGGCGGCGATCCACGCCGCGCGGGCCAAGGTCTCGGTGCTGGTGCTGGGCCGCTCCGGCCAGAGCAGCCTTTTCAAGGCCCACGTGGAGAATTACTGCTGCCTGCCCACCTTCGCCGGCCCCCAGATGCTGGAGGACGGCCGCCGCCAGGCCGCCGAGTTCGGGGCGGTGCTGCGCGACGAGGACGTGGTGGAGGTGACGCCGGAGGGCGCGGGCTACCTGGTGCGCACCGAGGGCGGCGAGGTGCTGGCCAAGGCCCTGGTCCTGGCCATGGGCGTCAGCCGCAACCGCCTGGGGGTCAAGGGCGAGAAGGAGCTGCTGGGCAAGGGCGTCAGCTATTGCGTGGACTGCGACGGCGGCTTTTATCGCGGCCAGGCGGTGGCGGTGGTGGGCGGGGGCAGCGCCGCGGTCAGCGGTGCCCTGACCCTGCTCTTCCTGGCCAGCCAGGTGCACCTGGTCTGCCGCGAACTGAGCGTGAGCGAGGTCCTGGCCTCGCGCCTGCGCGAGAGCGCGGTGCGGCTGCACGAGGGGCGCTGGCCCACGGCCATCGAGGGCCAGGACCAGGTGCGCGGCCTGCTCCTGGACGATGGCCAGGCCCTGGCTGTGAGCGGGGTCTTCATCGAGCTGGGGGCCAAGGGCGCGGTGCAGTTGGCCGGGGGCCTGGGGGTGGCCCTGGACCCGGAGACCATGCGCTACATCGCCGCGGACAAGCGCCAGGCCACCAACCTGCCCGGGGTCTGGGCCGCGGGCGACATCACCGGACCGCCCTGGCAGATGGCCAAGGCGGTGGGGGAGGGCTGCGTGGCCGGCCTGGAGGCCGCGGCCCACGCCAAGCGCCAGGCCTGATTCCATGGGCGTGATTAAATTTAAAAATCAACGATATCGCAGGAAGGGAGCCCCGGATGTCCAAGCATGATCGACTGCAGAAGCGCGAGGACTGCGTCCTGGTGGTCATCGACGCCCAGGAGAAGCTCCTGCCCGTGATCCACGAGCAGGCCGAGGTGGTGGCCAACATCGCCAAGCTGGTCAAGTTCGCCGGCATCGCGGGCCTGCCGGTGGTGGTGACCGAGCAGATGAAGCTGGGGGCCACGGTCCCGGCCCTGGCCGAGGCCGGCCTGAGCGAACCGGCCATCGCCAAGATCAGTTTCGACTGCTTTGGCTGCGAGGAGTTCGCGCAGAAAATCAAGGCCCTGAAGCGCAAGACCCTGGTCCTGGTCGGGGTGGAGGCCCATATCTGCGTTTTCCAGACCGCCCTGAGCGCCCTGGAGGACTTCCGGGTGCAGGTGGTGGGCGACGCGGTCTCCTCCCGCACCGCCCGCAACCGCGACCTGGCCCTGGCCCGGCTGCGCCACGCCGGCTGCGTGGTCACCTCCAGCGAGATGTTCATCTACGAAATCCTGCGCCAGGCCGGCACCGAGGAGTTCAAGGCCACCCTGCCCCTGGTCAAATAGGCTGTCATCCGGCCGGGGCCCTGGCGCGGGTCCGCCAGGGCCCCGGGTCCATTTAGCGGTACAAGTTAACGATGAGAACTGGTTTGGCAGCCTTCCGGCCCAAGGACGGTTCGGGACCATTCAGGATATCTGCCTGAACTGGTTATTGTTTTTGGCAAATGTAATTTGATCTTGACAGGTCGTCCCCTGAATGGATATTGATTAATACCATGAACAAATCCACCGCAGAATTTGCGCCGGAAGGCGTCGCCCTGCTGGACTACCAGACCCAGCGCCTACAGGGGCTGATCGGCGAGATGGTGCACTGCTGCCAGGATCGCATGATCTTCCAGTCGCAGAAATTCGACTTGCCTCAGGCGGAGTTGCGCTGCCTGATGCTCTTCGGCGACGAGCGCTATCTCACGGTCAAGAGCATCGCCCAGCGCCTGGAGGTGGCCAAGAGCCGGGTGACCAAAATCCTGGAGGGGATGGAGGCCAGGGGCCTGGTCAGCCGCACCGACGATCCCCAGGACGGCCGCATCCGCCTGATCAGCCTGACCCCCGAGGGCCGGCGACGGGCCCAGGCGGTGGGGGAATTCATGCGGGAGATCCATCAGCGGATTCTGCTGCAATTCGAGGGCGATCAGCGGCTGGAGATCATCGGCGCCCTGGAGTCCCTGCGCACCGCCATGGAGGTGGTCAAGCAGGGCCTGAAATAGTCTTGCTGGAGGCGGATCGTTTGGCATCAGGGATTTTTTGGGGATTGATAGATAACACTAATAACATAGGTTAAAAATGGGAACAATGCTCAGGGCGCTGGTAGGAGGGATGGTGGCGCTGGCCTGTAGTGCCGGGCCGGCCCTGGCCACCAATGGCATGAACATGATCGCCTTTGGCGGGCAGGAGGCCGGCATGGCCGGGGCCAGCCTGGCCGTCTCCGACAATCCCATGGCCACCAACAACAACCCGGCGGGTCTGACCCAGGTCAAGACCCCCGAACTGACCGCGGGCCTGGAGGTGCTGATGCCCAACCTCCAGCACCAGGACATGTTCACCGGCAGCGTGGACGGGGAGAGCAACTACTTCCTGCTGCCCATGGCGGCCTACGCCCAGCCCCTGGGCAACGGCCCCTGGCGTCTGGGTCTGGGCCTCTTCGCCCAGGGCGGCATGGGCGCGGAATTCAAGAACCTCAAGACCGCCTTCGGCACCACCGACCAGACCTACACCAACGTGGGCTACGCCAAGCTGGCCCCTTCAGTGGCCTATCAGGTCACGCCCGACCTCTCCCTGGGCCTGGCCCTGAACCTGGGCTACTCCACCATGGAGATGAAGTTCTTCCCCAACACCGTGGCCCCGGGCGCCTTTTACGGCATGAACCTCCAGGATGTCTATGCCTTTGGCTACGGCCTCAAGGCCGGCGCGCAGTACAAGCTCAACCCCATGACGACCCTGGGCCTGGTCTACACCTCCCGCTCGCAGATGGACTTCAAGCACGGCAGCATGACCTTCGCCGGCCTGGGCTCCTATGACGCCGAGGTCAGCGGCTTCAACTGGCCCCAGTCGGTGGGCGCGGGCGTCGCGCTGCGGCCCACCTCCCGCTGGCTCCTGGCCCTGGACCTGACCTGGGTCAACTGGAGCGAGGCCATGGAAACCGTGGAAATCAAGACCAACTCGCCCCTGGGCACGGTCAAGTTCCCCATGGAGTGGAAGGACCAGTACGTCGTGGCCCTGGGCGCGGCCTACAAGCTGACCGAGGCCTGGACCCTGCGGGCGGGCTACAACTACGCCAGCAACCCGGTGCCCCAGGAGAACCTGAGCCCCCTGTTCCCGGCCATCACCGAGCACCATGTCACCCTGGGTCTGGGCTACCGGATCAACCAGGCCTGGTCCATCGACGGGGCCTGGGAGCACGCCTTCGAGAAGATCGTCACCTACACCAACACCGGCGCTCCCTTCGGCCCCAACGCCGAGGAGAGCCATGAACAGAACACCGTCAGTCTTTTCGCTACGGTGCGCTTCTAGCAAATAGGACTTGGGGCGACCAGGCCGGGGGCCTACACTGAAATAGAGTGGGCCCCAGCCTGTCCCCACAACCCGGATTCGGAGGACGCAATGACCGAGGTGGAGATCCAGAAACTGGTTGAACAGCGGGTCCAGGAGGAACTGGACAAGCGCCTGGCCGAGCCCCAGCCGGCCAAGGCCATGACCATCATCGCCTCCAAGGGCAGCCTGGACATGGCCTATCCGGTGCTG
>CALERA010000271.1 GCA_937908275.1 uncultured Desulfarculaceae bacterium
GCGGGTGGTGCCCGACGGGGTGGACCAGGGGCTTTTCCACCCCGGCGACCAACTGGCCGCGCGGCGGGAGCTGGGCCTGCCCCAGGCTGGCCCCCTGCTGCTCTTCGTGGGCCGTCTGGTGGAGGTCAAGGGGCCGGATCTGGCCCTGGCGGCCCTGGCCCGGACCCAGGCCCCGCGCCTGGCCCTGGTGGGCGCTGGCCCCCTGGCCGAGAGCCTGCGCCGCCAGGCCACCTGCCTGGGCCTGGGCGAGCGCCTGATCTGGGCCGGAGAGCGGCCCCACGCCGAGATCGCACGCTGGCTGGCGGCCAGCGACGGCCTGGTGTTGCCCAGCCGCAGCGAGGGCGAACCCAACGTGGCCCTGGAGGCCCTGGCCGCCGGCCGGCCGGCGGCGGCGGCCAGGGTGGGCGGGGTGCCGAAGGTGATCGTCGAGGGCCTGGGCGGCTGCCTGGCCCGGCCCCAGGACCCCGAAGACCTGGCCCGGGCCATGGGGAGGCTGCTGGCCCGGACCTGGGAGCCGGCGGCCCTGCGGGGCCTGGTGGCCCAGCGCTCCTGGCCGGCCAGCGCGGCGCGGCTGTTGGCGGTGTTGGCCGAGGCGGCGGGGGAGGCGCGGTGAAGAACTACCTCCTGATCAGCTATGTCTTTCCCCCCACCGGCGGGGTGGGCGCGCAACGGGCTTTGAAGTTCGCCAAGTACAGCCCGGAGTTCGGCTGGCGGCCGGTGGTGCTGACCCCGGACCAGGCCTCGTCCTCGTTGCGCGATCCCGGCCTGCTGGCCGACCTGCCGCCGGACTTGATCGTGGAGCGCCTGCCCAGCCTGGAGCCAGCCTCCAGCGGCGAAATCTCCACCAGCCTGCGCGCGGCGGACCTGCCGCCCCTGGCCCGGCTCAAGGCCCTGGCCGCCGGGCTGCTCTTTCCGGACCGTCACGTGCTCTGGCTGCCCACCGCCCTGCCCGGGGCCCTGGCCGCCGCCCGTCGGCGCCAGGCCCGGGCGGTGATGGTCACCGCCCCGCCCTTTTCCACCTTCCTGCTGGGCCTGGCGGTGGCCCGCTTGGCCGGCCTGCCCCTGGTGCTGGATTTCCGCGACGACTGGAGCGGCTTTTACACCAAGGGCTTTGCCGCCCGGGGTGGGGGGGTGTTGTGGCGGCGGCTGGTGCTGGCCTGCGAGCGGATCTGCGTGCGCGCCGCCGCGCGGGTCATCGGCAACACCCCGGAGATGACCGCCCGCCTGGCCCGGCTGCACGGCGGCCCGGCCGCCAAGTACGTCTGGGTGCCCAACGGCTACGACCCCGAGGACTACGCCGACCTGGACCGCCAACCCGCCCCGGACCCGAGGGGCCGCCTGCGCCTGACCTACGCCGGCACGGTCTTCGCGGCCAGGCCCCTGGGCGAGCTCTGGGCCGGCCTGGCCCGGCTGAGCCCGGCCCAGCGCGCGCGCCTGGCGGTCACGGTCATGGGCCGGGTGCTGCCCGGCGAGGTGGCCGACCCCGGCCTGGAGGGACTGGAAGTGGAGGTGCTGCCCTTCGCCCCCCACCAGGAGGCCCTGCGCCGCATGGCCGCCTCCGACGTCCTGCTCCTGACCGTGGCCGACCTGCCCGGCCTGGCCAGCATGGTGCCGGCCAAGCTCTACGAATACCTGGCCGTGGGCCGGCCCATCCTGGCCATCGCGCCCTGGGGCGAGGCCGCCCGCCTGATCGCGGCCACCGAAGCCGGAGCGGTGGTCCCACCCGGCCAGCCCGAGGCAGTGGCCAAGGTCCTGGCCGACTGGCTGGAGCGCCCGCCCCGGCCGGCCGGGCCGCCGCCGGCGGTCTTCCAGCGCCGCCGGCTCAGCGCGCTCCTGGCCCGCACCCTGGATCAAGCCGTCAGTGAGAGGTCCCAGCCATGGTGGTCCTGATCAGTGTGGTCCCCATCTTCCTGGTCATCATCCTGGGGGTGGTGGGCGCGATGCGGGGCTTCTTCCCGCCCGGGTTCACCGAACCGGCCAACCGCCTGGCCTATTACCTGGCGGTGCCGGCCCTGATCTTCCGCTCGGTGGCCAAATCCCCCCTGCACGAGGCCTTCCAACCCCTGCCGGCGGCGGTGGCGGTGGTCTGCCTGGTGCTGAACCTGCTGCTCTCGGCCTGGTTGAGCCGCCTGTTGCTGGGGGCCAGCCCCGAGACCGCCCCCCGCCGGGCCTCCTTCATCCAGAGCACCATCCACGGCAACCAGGCCTACCTGGCCTTCGCGGTGATCTTCTACGCCCTGGGCCAGACCGGCATGAACACCGCGGTGCTGATCGGCACCGCCGTGATCATCGGCCAAAACCTGCTCTCGGTGGTCTGCTTCACCTACTGGGGCCGGGGCGGGCGGGGGCGCGGGGTCTCGCCGGTCAAGGCGGTCCTGGGCAACCCCATCATCCTGGTCACCGTGGCCGGCCTGATCTTCTCCTTCAGCGACCTGAAGCTGCCGGAGGTGGTGGACCGCACCCTGGGCATCCTGGCCGGCATGGGCCTGCCCCTGGCGCTGCTGATCATCGGGGCCAACCTCAGCCAGGGCCGCCTGGGCGGCAGTTGGCGGGAGCTGGGGGTGATGAGCCTGTCCAAGCTGCTGCTGTTGCCCGGCCTGGGCTGGCTGCTCCTGACCCTGGCCGGGGTGGGGGACCTGCCGGCCACGGTGACGGTGATCATGCTGGCCGCGCCCCTGGCCACGGTCAGCCCGATCATGGCCGAGCAACTGGGCGGCGATCCGGTGCTGACCTCCCAGGCCACCACCCTGACCCACGCCCTTTCGGCGGCCAGCTTCTCGCTCTGGCTGCTGCTGCTGCACCACTGAAAACGGCCGGAATCGGCCAAGAGGATCAGGCCGCGCGCCGCTGGGCCTCCTGGCGCACCAGGCGCAGGATCTCGCGGCGGATCAGGCCGCTGCCCGGCCGGATCGCCCACCAATAACGCCGGAAGAGCCGCCGCGCCTCCGGCCCCAGGCACTGGATCCGGGTCTCGGTGCTGAGCCGGCTGGCGTGGCCGGCCAGGGGCTCCACCAGGAAGTTGGTGGCCACCTTTACCAGGCCGGGTTGGTCGAAGCCCACGAACTCGGCCGCCGGCAGGCGCAGCAGTTCCGGGGCCAGGCCCCAGGGCCGGCCCACCAGACCCAGCACCAGCTCCCGCCCCTCCCGCCGCTCCAGGGCGATGAAGCCCATCCGCAACATGCCCTCCAGGGACTTGCCCTGGTCCAGGCTCTCGCCCGCCCCGCCCCTCAGGCGCTGGGGCAGTTGGCGCAGGAAATAAAGCAGTCCCACCAGGGGCGAGCGCCGCAGATCCATCTCCAGCAAGGCCTGAAAGACCAGCCCGGGCCGGGCCTGGACCAAGGTCTGGTGCTGCTCGCGGAAGTCCCAGATTGGCAGGAAGTCATCGAGCGGCAAGGCGGCCTCCTTGACCGGCCCCAGGCGGCCGGGGTTAGTCCGAGCCCAGGTCGGCCAGGGCGCGGCGGGCGGCCTCCAGGTTGGGCTCCAGCTCCAGGGCCCGGCGCAGGTGCTCGCGGGCGGCGGAGAGGTTGCCCAGGCGGGACTCCACCTGGCCCAGTTGCAGGTGCCAGAAGGGATCGCGCATCTGCTCCACCCCGGCCGCCGAGAGCAGGCGGGCCGCCTCCTCCATCTGGCCGTTCTCGGCCAGGGCCTGGGAGAGCACCCGCAGGTGGCGTCCCTCCTGGGGCTCCAGGTCGTGGGCGCGGCGGGCCAGGGACAGGGCGATCTCGCGGTTGGCCCCCCGGTCCAGGTAGAGCCCGGCCAGGCCGGAGAGGGCGGCCGCGTCGTGAGGGTTGACCTTCAGCGCCTGCTTGTAGGGCTCCTCGGCCTCGGCCGCCCGCCCGGCGCTGATCAGCACCTGGGCCAGGTGGCGGTGCACCGCCCGGCGGCAGCCGGGCAGGCTGGCGGCCCGGCCGAAGTACTCGGCCGCCTCGGCCAGGCGACCTTGGATCTGGGCCAGGCGGCCCAGTTGGAACAGGGCGTCGGGGTTGTCCGGCGACAGCTCCAGGCTTTGGGCCAGGTGCCGGCTGGCCGGCTCCAGTTGGCCCTGTTCCATCAGGGCGAAGCCCAGGTTGAAGTGGGCCATGTAGTCCTCGGGCGCGGCGGCCAGGGCGCGCTGGAACGAGGCCAGGGCCTTGTCGGTCTGCCCCAGGTGGCCCTGGCAGACCCCCAGGGAGTTGAGCAGGTTGGGCTCCTCCGGGCTCAGGAGCAGGCCGCGCTCGTATTCGGCCACCGCCTCGTGCAGGCGGCCCTGGGCGAAGAGCGCGTCGCCGCTGACGTTCAGGCTCAGGGCGTCGAAGACCACCACCGCGCCCGGCTCCAGGAAGCCGGCGTGGACCAGGGCCTTGGCCGCGTTGGCCAGCAGGTCGGCGGCGGCGAAGCCCGGGCAGGGATGGAAGGCCACCCCCGCCCGCAGGGGCCGGCCGATCTGGGCGGCGGTGGTCTCGCTGATCTTGCGGGCCAGGTCAGCCGCCCGCTCCGGGGCCGCCCCGGGCAACAGGCCGGCCAGGGTGTCCGGGGCGTAGCGTCCCAGCCAATCCGGGTTGGGCCAGACCCCGCGCGCGGCCTGGGCCAGGGCGGCCAGCAGGGCCTCGGAGGCCTCGCGGCCGGCCACCTCGCGCAGGCCCTCCAGGCCCTCCACCCGCACCAGCACCGCGCACAACGGGCCGTCCTGGGCGGACATCAGGCCGAAAATATTCATGAAGGAGCGATGGTTGGCCAGGCCGCTGGCCTCGTCCAGGCCCAGGCGCAGCTCCCGGCCGGCCACCAGGATGGTCTTTTCCAGGCCGGACTCCAGGCCCTGGCCCGGCTCCTGGCCCAGGCGGCGCAGGGGGTCGCCGGGGCGGATGCCCCAGGTGGGATCGCCCAGGGCCAGGACCTCGGCCACCGCGTCGCTCTCGCCCAGGCTCACCACCCGCAGCTCGGCCTTGACCGCGGCCTGGCGGTTCTCGCCGCCTTGGGGGGCCAGCACCGCGAAGCGCTCGCCCTCGCTCAGACCATGCACCCGGCCCAGGTCCAGACGCACCCGGTCCAGGGGCAGGATGTCCAGCACGTGGCCGGCGCGGTCGGGGATCTCGCCAAACAGCAGGGGCTGCTCGCCCTCCAGGCGGGTGGCGCAATCCAGGGCGCGCAAGGCCCGGGCCTTCAAGACCGCCGCCGCCTCCACCGCCACCCCGCCGGCCTCCCAGAGCTGGGGCTCCAGCAGGGCCGCCCCCAGGTGCAGGCGCACCGTCAGGGGCTCGCCCTGGGGGGTGGACAGGTCCAACTCCCGGGCCTGGCGGCGCAGGTGGCCGGCCATCTCGCGCACCGCCGCCGGCCCGCCCTTGAGCACCAGCACCAGGGCCTGGCCCACCCGGCCGGTGCGCAACACCGCCGGCCCCAGGCCGCGCAGCTTGCGGGCCAGGGCCAGGAGCAGGCGGTCGCCCAGGCGGCGGCCGTAGCGGTCCAGCAGGCCGGTGAAGCCCTGGGGGGTGCAGGCCAGCAGGGCCAGGCCGGCCTCCTCCTCGCCGGCGTCCAGGGCCGGGCGGTTCACGGTTTGGGAGGGGCTCAGGCGGCCCAGGGCATGGACCAGGGCCTCGTCCAGGGTGGCCTCGTTGGCCAGGCCGGTGACCGGGTCGGTCTCGGCCGACAGGCGCAGGCGCACCAGATCCAGGGAGGTCTCCACCAGGGCCGCCAGGTAGGGCGCGGCGGCCGGGGTGAGCTGCTCGGCCGTGACCCCGCCGATGATCAACAGGGCCAGGGCCCGGCCCCGCTCGGCCAGGGGCACCACCAGGCGACCGCCCCGCTCGTCAAAGACCGCCCGGCCCTTGCTGGCCGCGCGCTCCAGGGGGTCGTTCTCCTGGCCATTGACCGGCGGGGGCGCCAGGTCCACCCGGCCGCTGTGCAAGGCCCGGCGCAGGGGCTCCTTCAGGGTTTCGGCGTAGCGCTCCAAGAGCTCGAAATCCAGCGTTAAATCGGGATGCACCAACTCCGGGGACA
Source organism: uncultured Desulfarculaceae bacterium (assembly GCA_937908275.1). Classification (GTDB taxonomy): domain Bacteria; phylum Desulfobacterota; class Desulfarculia; order Desulfarculales; family Desulfarculaceae; genus JACRDC01. The sequence goes on from CALERA010000271.1 coordinate 5,974, forward strand.
CCAGCGGGCCTCCTTGCCGGGTTATCGCCTCAGGCCGCCAGGCCGGCCAGGACGCGCACGATGACCGCCGCGTCGTCGGCCAACATGGTCCGCACGTCCAACAGCAGCCGGCCGTCCTCCAGGCGGCAGATGATCGGCGGGTCGGAGGCGCGCAGGGCCTCCTCGAGACGGGTGGGGGAAACGCCCTCCACCTTGACCGTCACCAGCTTGGTGGCCGGCGCGGCCAGGGGCAGGGCCCCGCCGCCCACCCGACTGACGCCATCGGCCAGGCCCACGCCCAAACGGGGCAGGCCCAGGGCCTTGAGCCGGCGCACCAGGGCCCGGGCCCGGCGGGTCAGCTCCTCCAGGGGGGTGGCCAGCATCCGCAGGGTGGGGATGGCGGCCATGGCCTCCTGGGGCTCGCGGTACAGCTCCAGGGTGGCCTCCAGGGCGGCCAGGGTCAGCTTGTCGATGCGCAGGGCGCGGTTCAGGGGGTTGGACCGGATGCGCTCCACCAGGTCGGCCCGGCCCAGGATGATCCCGGCCTGGGGGCCGCCCAGGAGCTTGTCGCCGCTGAAGGTCACCAGGTCCGCGCCGTCGGCCAGGGCCTCGGGCACCGTGGGCTCCTTGGGCAGGCCGAACTGGGTCAGGTCCATCAGCACCCCGGAGCCCAGGTCCTCCATCAAAGGCAGGTGGAAGCGGTCGGCGATGGCCCGCATCTCGCGCAGGGTGACCTCGTGGTGAAAGCCCACCACCGCGAAGTTGCTGGTGTGGACCTTGAGCAGCAGGCCGGTGTTGCTGGTGATGGCGTTCTCGTAGTCGCGGGCGTGGGTCTTGTTGGTGGTGCCCACCTCGCGCAGGATGGCCCCGGAGCGGGCCATCACGTCCGGGATGCGGAAGGACCCGCCGATCTCCACCAACTGGCCCCGGCTGACGATGACCTCCTGACCGGCGGCCAGGGTCATCAGGCTGATGAAGACCGCGGCGGCGTTGTTGTTCACCACCAGGGCGGCCTCGGCCCCGGTGATCTCGGTCAGGATGCCGGCCACGTGGCTGTAGCGGCTGCCCCGCGCCCCGGCGGCCAGGTTGTATTCCAGGTTGGTGTAGGTCTGGTTCAGCTCCAGCAGGCGTTTCAGGGCCACCTCGGCCAGCAGCGAGCGGCCCAGGTTGGTGTGCACCACCACCCCGGTGGCGTTGACCACCCGGCGCAGGCTGGGCCGGGCCAGGTCCCGGGCCTGGGCCGCGGCGGCCACGGCCACCCCGGCCAGGGACAGCGCCTCGGCGGCGACCTCCCGGCCGGCCAGCAGGCCCTCGCGCAGGCCCTCCAGCACCAGGCGCACCGCCTTGACCCGCAGCCCCCGGGGAACCTGGCCCTCCAGGGCCTCCAGCTCAGGCCGGGCCAGCACCTGGTCCACCTTGGGCAGACCCGCCAATCGCTTTTGTTTGTCCATGCCTATATCCTCTTGCCGGCCGGGGGGCAGCCCCCCGCGGCCAGCCACCATTTGCACAGGGCCGCCACCACCAGGCTGTGGCTGATCCCGCCCCCGGCCACCAGGCCGGGCAGCTCCCCGGCGGCCACCTCCAGCACCTCGATCTCCTCGTCGTCCTCGGTGCGCTGCTCCTGCACCCGCTGGCAATTTTGCGCCAGGAAAGTGTGGCAGCGGTTGCCGAACAGGGCCGGGTTGGGATGCACCCAGCCCAGGTCCGCCAGGCTCCCGGCCTGGTGGCCGGTCTCCTCCAACAGCTCCCGGGCGGCAGCCTGGGCCGGGGTCTCGCCCGGGTCCACCATGCCGCCGGGAATCTCCAGGGCGGAGTGGGCGATGCCGTGCCGCCACTGGCGGATCAGCACCACCCGGCCCTGGTTTGTCACCGGAATGATATTGACCCAATCCGGCGCCGAAAGCACCAGGAACTCGCGCTCCAGGCCATCGTCCCGCCGCCGCAACTGGGCGTCAACCCTCAGGACCGGGTGGTCCAGCACCGCGCGGGAGGCCAGGTTCCGCCAGTTTCTCACAGTCGTTCCCCCCCGCGATGGTCAGGTTGTATTATCCTTCTCATGATGCTAAATTCTCGAGGATGAAACTCCGCGCCCCGGAGCCTTGAGCGCTGGGGGAGCCGTCCTTGGCTCTAATTGGACATCACCTGCGATCGGGCCTGGTTGCCGGCCGTCACGTATTCTAGCGGGATCAAACGCAATGAACGTTGAATACATCAACCCGTTCCTCAAAGCCACGGCCAACGTCTTGAAAACCATGGCCTTCACCGAAACGACCCCTGGCAAGCCCTATCTGAAAAAGGAGACGGCCGCCGGGGGCGACATTTCCGGAGTGATCGGCATCACCGGCGAGACCGAGGGCTCGCTGTCGGTCTCCTTCAGCGAGGCCTGCATCTGCCACATCGTCAGCAACATGTTCGGCGAGCCGGTGGAGGGCATCAACCAGGAGGTCGAGGACGCGGTGGGCGAGCTGACCAACATGATCAGCGGCGACGCCCGGCGCGAGTTGGCCGAGAAGGGCATCGTGCTCAAGTCCGCGATTCCCACCGTCATCAGCGGCAAGAACCACACCGTCAAGCACATGACCAACGGCCCGGCCATCGCCATTCCCTTTGAAACTGCCGGCGGTTCCTTCCTGGTGGAGGTCTGCTTCAACCGCTAGCCCGTCCCGCGCCGCGGACCGTGGTCCGCGCGGGATCGGGCGCGAGGTTGGGATGGCGGGCATCCCGGGCCTAGCTGCTCATCCAGCCCACGATGCTTCTGATGACCACCTGTTGCACGAACAGGATGGCCAGGATCAGGAGCATGGGGGCAATGTCCAGGCCGCCGAAGTTGGTGGGGATGAGGCGGCGGATGTAGCGGTAGACCGGCTCGGTCAGCCCGCGCAGGGCCCGCACGATGGGGTTGCTGGGGTCGGGGCTGACCCAGGTCACCACCGCCGAGGCGATGACCACCCACATATAGAGACTGAGAATCATGCTGATGAACGAAATCAGGTTGTAGATCAAGGCCATTTTCTTTCCTCGGCTGGCTGACGGATTGACCTATAGTCCTCAATGCGAGGCCGCCTGTCAAGGCCGCCCCCCAGGGCGCGGGGCGCGGTTGAGATTGACCAGGGGCCCTGCTATACTTTTTCACAACAAGCTTATCTCATGTCTAGCTTCGCGCCAGCCCAGCACAATCGGGGCGGCCGGGCTACTCAACCAAGATCAGCCGAGGAGTGGACGGTTATGAAAGGCAGTCGCTTTGCGGTGGCCCTGGGTCTGACCCTTTCCCTGGCCCTGGGTCTGGGCCTGGCCGTGGCGGCCGAGGTGGCCAAGCCGGCCCAGTGCGTGGACAAGGACGCCTGCGCCGAGAAAATCCGTTTTGGCCGCGAGGCCTTTGACCGGGGACAGTTCAACCAGGCCAGGCAGCACTTCCGCCAGGCGGTGCA
>CALERA010000272.1 GCA_937908275.1 uncultured Desulfarculaceae bacterium
GAGATCATCGTGGGCGACAACCCCGGCCTGATGAGCTATGGGGCCAACGAGGCCAGCTTCCGCAAGTGCGGCCTCTTGGAGGCTGCCGGCGGTCACTACCGCAACATCGGCCTGGAGGCGGTGGAGCTGGACTTCAACCCCGCCTGGTTGCCCAAGGTCAGCGTCTCCCGCGCGGTGCTCCAGGCCGACCTGGTGATCTCGCTGCCCAAGTTCAAGACCCACGGCCTGACCGTCCTGACCGGGGCCATCAAGAACAGCTACGGCATCCTGCCCGGGGCGCAAAAGGCGCTGCTGCACCGCCTGGCCGGCGGCCCCCCCGCTTTCCACGAGCTGGTGGTGGACGTCTTCCGCCTGCGGCCGCCGGACCTGTTCATCATGGACGCGGTGGTGGGCATGCAGGGCAACGGCCCGGCCTCCACCGAGTTGCGCTGGATCGGCAAGGTCCTGGCCGCGGACAACGCGGTGGCCATGGACGCGGTGGTGGCCCGGATGATGGGCCTGGACCCCTCCCGCCTGCGCTTTTTGCAGCGGGCCAAGGAGCTGGGCCTGGGCGACCATGACCCGGCGACCATCGCGCTGGAGGGCGAGCTGCTGCCCATCCCCGAGTTCAAGGTGCCCCCCCTGGGCGGCGAGGCCATCATGAACAACCCCGGCATGCAGCAGCTCATGCACACCCGCACCCTGGTGCGGCCCCAGGCCGACCCCGAGCGCTGCACCGCCTGCGGCACCTGCGTGGAGCAGTGCCCGGTGGAGGCCCTGGAGCTGGTGGACGACCTGCCCCGGGTGGACCCGGAGCGCTGCATCACCTGCTTCTGCTGCCAGGAGATGTGCCCGGAAAAGGCCATCAGCCTGCAATAGCCCTTTTGCTTCACGACCAAGGGGCGGGGTTCATCCCCGCCCCTTCGCTTTTCAGCTCCCGTAGGGGCCTCAACCGTCTCTTTCCAACTCCTTGCCCATAGCCGTCATTGCGAGGAGCCGAGCAACCGTGACAGGCAAGGCAGGCAGTGCGAAGCAGACCATGCGGGTCCCCTCACCCGGATTAAGCCTGGCTCGTCTGCACCAATCCAAGCCATAGCCGTCATTGCGAGGAGCGCAGCGACGAAGCAATCTCCCGAATTTATGGGTTTTAGGCTTTCGGATTGCGGCTCTCTCTGCCCAGCCAGGCCTTGTCCCAGGACCTCTTGCGCTTCGCGCCGGGACAATGAATTGTCCCGGCCACCCCGGACAAGGCTCAGAAAAATGGCAAGAGATGGCCGCGTCGCCTGGCGGCTCCTGGCGATGACAGAGGCGGGAAAAAGGGTAGAACCAACGCGGCAGGCCAACGCCTCTCGCCCCAAAAAGGCCCGGGCGGGGAATCACCCCCGCCCGGACGTCAAACCCGATCACCGCCAAGCGGCGGGCTACTTCCTGGCGTAGAAATCCGCCACCACGCTGACCACCCGCTCCTTCTGGGCCATGGTCAGCTCGGGATAGATCGGCACCGCCACCACCTCCTGGGCCGCCTTCTCGGCCACCGGCAGGTCGCCAGCCTTGCCGCCCAGGAAGGCGAAGCACTCCAGCAGGTGCATGGGGATGGGGTAGTAGACCGCGTGGCCGACCTTGGCCGCGGCCAGGTGCTTCAACAGGCCGTCGCGGTCCCGGGCCCGCAACACGTACTGGTTGAAGACGTGGCTGCCGGGCTGTTGGGGCCAGGCCCGCCGGGGCAGGCCGATCAGTCCCTTTTCCACCAGGCCGGTCTGGGCGAACAGGCGGTCGTAGTCGGCGGCGTTGGCCCGGCGGGCGTCGCTCCAGGCCGCCAGGTGGGGCAGCTTGGCGCTGACCACCGCGGCCTGCACCGCGTCCAGGCGGAAGTTGCCGCCCACGTAGACGTGGCGGTATTTCTCGTCGGGGTGGGAGCCGTGGGTGCGCATGGAGCGCAGCTTGGC
>CALERA010000273.1 GCA_937908275.1 uncultured Desulfarculaceae bacterium
GGAATCCTGCAACGGGTGGTGCGCCTGTTTGGCCGGCTGTTCGTGCGCACCCTGGGGGTCAGCGGGGCCGAGGGCCTGGGGGTGGCCAGCAACATCTTCGTGGGGGTGGAGTCGGCCGGCATGGTGCGGCCCTACCTGGCGGACATGACCCGCTCGGAGTTCTTCACCCTGCTCACCGCGGCCATGGCCACCGTGGCCAGCTCCACCCTGGGGGTCTACGTCCTGACCCTGGAGAAAACCTTTCCCAACATCGCCGGCCACCTGATCAGCGCCTCGCTGATCAGCGCCCCGGCCGCCATCGTGATCTCCAAGCTGATGCTGCCCGAGACCGGCGAGCCCCTGACCGCCGGCCAGGTGGTGGACCTAGAGGCCGGACGCTACGGCGGCTACCTGGAGGCGGTGATCCAGGGCAGCATGGACGGCGTGAAGCTGGTGGTGGGCATCGGCGCGCTGCTCTTGAGCTTTTTGGGCCTGGTGTCCCTGGTCGACAGCCTCCTGGGCTGGGTCTGCGGCCTGGTGGGCCTGGAGGGCTGGGGCCTCAGCACCATCCTGGGCGGGCTGGCCTGGCCCCTGGCCATCGCCATGGGCGTGCCCCCGGCCGACGCCAGCCAGGTGGCCGCGCTGATGGGCCAGCGCCTGCTGGTCACCGAGATCCCGGCCTACGGCCATCTGGCCCAGATGTTGAGCCAGGGGCAACTGACCTACGCCCGCAGCGCCCTGGTGGCCTCCTATGTCCTCTGCGGCTTCACCCACGTGGGCTCGGTGGCCATCTTCGTGGGCGGTTTCGGGGCCTTGGCTCCCGGCCGCCTGGGGGAGTTGAGCCGTTTGGGGCTCAAGGCCCTGTGGTCCGCCACCCTGGCCACGGTGCTGACCGGCTGCGTGGCCGGGATTTTCGCCCACGGTGGGGCCGGCCTCCTGGGCCTGGCCCCCTAGACGCCCACTCGACACCTAGCGTTCCAGTTTGGTATGGTTACTGGAAATTTAAAGTTCCGCCCCAATCAACCGATGAAAGACCTATGACCGAACAGGAACAAGCCAGCCCCTCGACGCCCAACCCCGGGGCCACTCGCTGCCTGATCGATTTGACCGTTAGCGAGGACGGCATGCAGGCCGCCCTCTCCGGCCGGGTCGATCCCGGAGTGGAGCGCCAGGCCCTGCAGGTCTACATCACCAGCCTGCTGCGCGAGCGGGGGTTGAAATTCGGTCTTTCCTCCCAGGAAATGCGCCGCGCCATCGACCAACTCCTGGCGGGCCAGGAGGTCCGGGGAGTGGTGATCGCCCGCGGCGTGGCCCCGGGCCAGCCCCAGGACGCCCAGATCGAAGTCCTGATGGGCCTGCCCGAGCAGCGCACCTGGCGGCAGAACGAAAGCGGCCACGTGGATTTCCGCGACCGCGGGGCCTGGCCGGTGGCCGAGGAGGGCCGCCCCATCGCCATCCTGCACCCGGCGGTGCCCGCCGCCCCGGGCCGCAACGTCTACGGCCTGGACGTGTTCCCGCCCATGCCGCGCATGCTGCGCCTGAAAAAGGGCAAGGGCGTGGACCTGCAACAGGACGGCACCGTGGCGGTGGCCACCGTGCGCGGCCTGCTCAACCGTCCGGAAGAAGAGAAGTTCGAGGTCCTCCAGGTGCTGGAGATCAAGGGGGACGTGGACTTCAACGTGGGCCACGTGGACTTCCCCGGGGTGGTCAAGGTCAGCGGCGGGGTGCTGCCCGACTTCCGGGTCCGGGCCCACACCCTGGAGTGCGAGACCCTGGAGAACCGCAGCCGGGTGGAGGTCAGCGGCGACCTGAAGGTCTCCGGCGGCATCATGGGGGCCGAGGTGGTGGCCGGCGGCAAGGTCAAGGCCCGCTACGTGCGCCAGAGCAAGATCACCTGCGGCGGCGACTGCCTGGTGGACAACGAAATCGTCTCCTCGGTGGTCAGCAGCAACGGCCGGGTGGTCGTCACCTCCGGCGAGGGTCGCATCGTCAACTGCCAGGTCTCGGGCTTCAAGGGCGTGACCACCGGGGACCTGGTCTCCTCGGGCAAGAGCAACGCCCTGGTCCGCCTGGGGGTGCCCCCGGAGTTCGAGCAAAAGATCGCCGCCATGAAGCGGGAGATCGAGAGCCTGGGCCGGGAGCGGGAGCAGCTCAACGAGATGCTGATCGGCCAGAGCACCGAGCTGACCGCCATCGAGGAGGAGTTGCGGGGCATCCTGACCGCCCTGGCCGACCCCAGCCAGAACGCCCAGCGCGAAAACCTGATGACCCAGGTCCAGATGATCCGGCCCCTGCGCGACACCCTGAAGGAGGGCCTGGTCCAGGGTCGCCAGCGTATGAACGACATTCTCTATGACAGCCAGCGCCTGGGGGAGAAGGTGGTCGAGATGGAGGCCCTGCTGCCCTCCGGCGCCATCTGGCTGGACGTGCGCGGCGCCGCCGAGGTGGGCTGCGAGATCCGCACCCCCCGGGCCAGCCTGATGCTGGACCAGAACCGCTCGTCCTTCTCCGCCCGGGAAAAGGAGATCAAGGACAAGCTCACCGGCATCAGCTCCTTCGTGGTGGTCATCACCAACCTGCGGGCCTCGGCCCTCTAGGCGCGACCGCGCTCGCCGTCCTTTACTCCCCCAACAACGCGAAACGCCCGACCGTTTCGGCCGGGCGTCGTGGTTTGTCGCTGGGGCGTGGGGCTTAGCGGATCAGACGGGTCACCTCTTGGTTGACCACGTTGTAGATCTCCTCGTCGGTGCCGAAGACATCCACCACCTTGGGGTGGTTGACCAGCTTTTCGATAATGAAGGCCGTGACATAGAGGCTGATGCGGTTGGGGCGGGGCACCAGGTTGCGCACCTGGGCGATGGCGAACTGGATGTCGAAGTCCTCGGCCTGCAGCAGGTCGCCCAGGGCCCCGGCCAGTTGCTCCTCGATGTCGCGCAGGCTGTTGGTTTCCAGGAGCTGATTCTCAACCAATTTCATGGCCAGGCGTTGGGCCAGTTGGTCGGCGCAGTCGGAGAGCTGGTGCAACTGCCGGCCCCAGGCCGACTGGCGGGAGCTTTCCAACCGGGAGATCAGGGTCTCCTCACGATAATTGGTATGGAAATCACCACCCATGGTGTAACCTTCCTACTCAGGCCCGGGTCACTGGGAGCCGGGTGATTGGGAACCGCGCCGTCCGCCCGACGGCTTTTCCGCCGGTCCTCAGCCCCGGCTCGTGAAAAGCCTTCGCCCCGGCGGCGATCGCAAGGCACTATGCTTGCCAGCTTTCTTAACACCCCCCGATGGCCTTGGCAACGGATAGTTCGTGGTTTAGAGCGAAAAAATGCATCTTGACGCTATTTTGCCGGCCTGTCCGCCGCACTTGGACGATGAAGCCTGGCTGATCGAGACCTCCGGCGAGATGCCCGAAGTGGCCTTGCACGAATCCCTGCACAACCTGGGCGAGGTCTCCCCGGCCGAGTTGGACTGCCTGCGCGGGGCGGTGGTGCGGGCCTATCTGCGCCTTCTCGGCCGCGACCTGGACCACGCCAACCTGGGCCAACCCCACTTCCGGGGCCTGGAGCGGGCCTGGCAGAACTGGCTGCGCCTGGGCGGCTTCCTGGGTCGTCTGGGCTGGAACTGGCCGGAAGGACTGGCCGATCAGGCCCGGCAGGCCCTGGCGCGCCACCTGGACGCCGAGGCCGCCGCCCTGGCCGCAGGCCGGGCCTATGCCAGCGCCAGCCTGGAGACCGTGAGCGGTCTGGCCCGGGAGCTGGGTCTGGACCTGTCTCCCTGGCGGGAGGCCCTGGCCGACCTTTCCCGGAGGCCGCTGCCTGATTTCAAGGGGTTGACCGCCCTGGCCCGCCTGGGCCGCCTCCCGGCCCAGGCCAAGCGCCGGCGGGAGGAGGCGGGCAAGCTGGTCATCGAGACCCTGGACGGCGGGGGCCAGGTGGCGGCGATGGCCAGCCTGGCCCTGCTGGGGCCCGCCGGGAGCGAGGACCCCACTCTGCGGGCCCAGGCCGAGCTGGTCTGGGGCCTGGTGGCCCTGCCCCCGGCCTGAGCCCTTGGCCGGCCGCCTACTTGCGGTGGGGGGCCAGCTTGTCCAGGAGCACCTTGGGCACCTCGGCCCCCAGTTCGGCGGCCAGGTCGGCGTGCTTGATGGCCGCCTCCCACTCGCCGCGCAGGGTGTAGGCCACCGAGAGGTTGACGTGGGCGTCGCCCAGACCCTCGTCCAGGATCAGGGCCTTGTTGAACTCGTCGATGGCCTGGTTCATGCGCCCGGTCTGGGCGTAGAGGGTGCCCAGGTTGACGTGGGCCGCGGGATAGGCCGGGTTCAACTCCATGGACTTGAGGTAGGCCTTCTCCGCCTCCTGGCTGCGGCCGGTGGCGGCGTAGACCAGGCCCAGGTCGTTGATGGCTTCCTCTTTATAAGGGTCGGCCGCCACCGCGGCCCGGAACGCCTGCTCGGCCTGCTCCAGATCACCCTGGGACAGGGCCACGCTGCCCAGGCGGTAGTGGGCCTCGGCCAGGCTGGGCTCCAGGGCCAGGGCCTGGCGCAGATAGCCCACGCCCTCATCCAGTTGGCGCAGGTCCAGCTTGATCATGCCCAGGCTGAGATAGGCCCGCGCGGCCTTGGGGTGCTGCTTGATCAGGTCGCCCAGGATCACCACCGCCTTCTGGGACTGGCCGCTGCCAGCCAACACGTTGGCCTCGAACAGGGTGGCCTGCCAGAGACGGTCGTCGGCCTGGCGGGCCTGGCGGAAGCTCACCAGGGCGGCGTCCACCCGGCCATCGAACATGGCCAGGAAGCCCTGGGCGAAACTGGTCAGGGCCTTGGTCTGCAACTGCCCGCCCAGCCCGGCCCGCACCAGCTCCAGCAGGAACATGGCGCTGTCCTCGGCCGGGTTGTGACCCAGGGCCTTGGAGAGGTTGGCCTCGGCCGGCTTGAGCTCGCCCAGGGAGAGCTTTTCTAGGCCGGCCATGACCTCCAGGCGGGCGGCCAACTGGGGGGTGTCCACCGCCACCGGGGGCCGGGACGGGGCCGGGGCCAGGGGGGTGGGCGCGGTGGCGGCCTGGGGCCGGGGGGCCGGGGCCGGCGTGGCCAGGGAGGGAACCGCGTCAAAGCGCATCAGGATGTTGAAGCCTTCCTCGGTGGCCACCACCCCGCTGGGCTGGCCCGGAGCCAGGCCGGCCAGGGCCCGCTTGAACTCCGAGCGGATGCGGGTCTCGGGCACCTGGCCCAGGCGACCGCCCCGACTGGCGGCCGGACCCACCGAGTAGTTCTTGGCCAGGCCCTCGAAGCTGTCGCCCCGCAGCAGGCGCTGACGGATGGTGTCGGCCAGGGACTTTTGCTTGACCGTGATCACGCCCAGGTCGACCTCCTGGGCCCAGGCCGGGGCCGCGATCCCCAAGAGCAGGCAAGCCAACACCAGACCCAGCAACCGGCCAGGAAGCCTCATGGTTTTCTCCCGCGAAAGCGTTGCGATCCGTGATCTGATCCATTGGCGTCCAAGTAAACCCGGCCCCGCACCACCTGTCAACCGCTTTCACGCCAGGCCCCGGGGCCTGCGGCTATGCCGCAGCTTGACACTGCCCAGCGCCTCTGCTAGTAAGGAATCCTTTAGTTGTTCCAAGCCTCTTCTCCCCAGGAGGAAGCCGGTCCCGGCGGACGCGGCTTCCGCGGAGCATGCCAGTGGCCAAAGGCAAGATCGAGATCGACCGCGAGAGATGCAAGGGCTGTGGGCTGTGCATTTCGGTCTGTCCCAAGCAGCGCATTGTCACCAGCGCGGGCTTGAACCAGAAAGGCTACTACCCGGCCGAATTCTCCCAGGCCGAGGGCAAGGACGGCTGCACCGGCTGCACCCTGTGCGCGGTGATGTGCCCGGACCTGGCCATCGAGGTGTACCGTGACTAAGCGATTGATGCGTGGAAGCCATGTGTTGGGCGAGGCCGCGGTCCGCGCCGGCTGCCGTTACTATTTCGGCTACCCCATCACCCCCCAGAACGAGGTGCCCGAGTACATGAGCGGGCGGCTCCTGGAGGTGGGCGGCACCTTCGTGCAGGCCGAGAGCGAGGTCGCCTCCATCAACATGGTCATGGGCGCGGCCATGGCCGGGGCGCGGGTGATGACCACCTCCTCCAGCCCGGGCGTGAGCCTCAAGCAGGAGGGCATCAGCTATCTGGCCGGCCTGGAGCTGCCGGCCGTCATCGCCAACATGATGCGCGGCGGCCCCGGCCTGGGCAACATCGCCCCGGCCCAGGGCGACTATTTCCAGGCCACCCGGGGCGGCGGCCATGGCGACTACCGCTGCATCGTGCTGGCCCCGGCCTCCTGCCAGGAGCTCTGCGACCTGACCCTGCGGGCCTTCGACCTGGCCGACAAATACCGCAACCCGGTGATGATCCTGGGCGACGGCATGATGGGCCAGATGATGGAGCCGGTGGAGTTCCCCGAGCCCATCGACCCGGCCAGCCTGCCGGCCAAGGACTGGACCCTGACCGGGGCCGCCGGCCGTCCCCAGCGCACCATCCTCTCCCTGCTCCTGGACCCCAAGGTCCTGGAGGCCCACAACTACAAGCTGACCCGCAAGTACGACGCCATCACCCGGGCCGAGCAGGACTGGGAGACCTACCTCTGCGACGACGCCCGCCTGGTGGTGGTGGCCTTCGGCACCGCGGCGCGCATCGCCAAGGGCGCCATCAAGCGGGTGCGGGAGATGGGCGTGAAGGTGGGCCTGTTCAGGCCCAAGACCCTGTGGCCCTTCCCCTACCAGCCCCTGGCCGAGTTGGCCCGCGACACCCGTCACCTGCTGGCCTTTGAGATGAACTCCGGCCAGATGGTGGAGGACGTGCGCCTGGCCGCCGCCGGCCAGGGCGAGGTCTATTTCTACGGGCGTCCGGGCGGCGTGATCCCCACCCCGGATGAGGTGGCCCACCAGATCAGCCACTACTACTACGGCGCCGGCCTGGACCAGGCCGCGGCCGTGGCCCACCGGGCGTGAGGACGATCATGAAAAAGATCTTCAGCAAGCCCCAGAGCCTCAAGCCGACGGTGATGCACTACTGCCCCGGCTGCGGCCACTCCATCATCCACCGCTTGGTGGCCGAGGCCATCGACCAGCTGGGCATCCGGGAGCGCACCATCGGCGTGCCTCCGGCCGGCTGCGCGGTGCTGGCCTACAACTACTTCGACGTGGACATGGGCGAGGCCCCCCACGGCCGGGCCCTGGCCGTGGCCACCGGCCTCAAGCGCGTCCAGCCGGACAAGGTGGTCTTCACCTACCAGGGCGACGGCGACATCGCGGCCATCGGCACCGCCGAAACCATCCACGCCGCCAACCGGGGCGAGAAGCTCACCGCCATCTTCGTCAACAACGGCACCTACGGCATGACCGGCGGCCAGATGGCCCCCACCACCCTGGTGGGCATGGGCTCCACCACCACCCCCCAGGGCCGCAACCCCGACCGAGACGGCACCCCCCTGGACCTGACCCAGATGCTGGCGGTGGCCAAGGGCAGCGTCTACCTGGAGCGGGTGGCGGTCAACTCGCCCAAGAACATCAAGCGCGCCGCGGCGGCCATCAAGAAGGCCTTCCAGGTGCAGCTCGACGGCCTGGGCTTCGCCCTGGTGGAAGTCTTGAGCATGTGCCCCACCAACTGGAAGATGGAACCGGTGAAGTCGTTGGAGTGGATCGACCAGACCATGACCCAGGTCTTCCCCCTGGGAGTGATCAAGGACCTGACCGGCTACGACAGCAAGGGGGAGACGGCATGACCTTGAAAAGCGTTTTCGCCGGCTTTGGCGGCCAGGGCGTGCTGATGATGGGCTATCTGCTGGCCCTGACCTCCATGCGCCAGGGCAAGAACGTCACCTACCTGCCGGCCTACGGGGCCGAGGTGCGCGGCGGCACCGCCAACTGCACCGTGGTGGTCAGCGACGAGGAGATCGCCAGCCCGGTGGCCAGCAATCCCGACATCGCGGTGGTGATGAACAACCCCAGCCTGATGAAGTTCTCCAACCTGGTGCGCAGCGGTGGCACCCTGCTCATCAACAGCTCCCTGGTGGAGAGCAAGATCGGCCGCACCGACCTGAACCTGGTGCCGGTGCCGGTCAGCGACCTGGCCCACGAGCTGGGCGAGGACCGCTCGGCCAACGTGGTGATGATGGGCGCCTTCGTGGCGGTCACCGGCCTGTTGAACCTGGACGCCTTCAAGGAGGCCCTGGCCGAGACCAACCTGGGCAAGAAGCCCAAGGTGCTGGAGCTTAATCGCAAGGCCCTGGAAGTGGGCGCGGCCGCCGCCCGCCAGGCCCTGGGCAAGGAGTAAGGCCCATGACCGTCAAGCAGATCACGATCCAGATCCCCAACCAGCCCGGTCAGTTGGCCCGGGTCAGCGAGCTGATGGGCGACGCCGGGGTCAACATCCTGGCTTTGTTCGTCTCCACCGCCACCCCCGGTGGCGAGGGGCTGATGCGTTTCGTGGCCGACAATCCCGACAAGGCCGCCAACGTCCTGGCCGGCCAGGGCCTCAAGGCCGAGACCAGCGAGGTCATCGCGGCCGAGACTCCCCACCACGCCGGCGGCCTGATGGCGGTGCTCAACCCCCTGAAGCGGGCCGCGGTGAACGTGGAATACCTCTATCCCTGCATCCAGACCGGCGAGGCCACCATCCTGATCCTGGGCGTCAGCCAGCTCAAGGAGGGCGTGGAGGCCTTGAAAAAGGACTGGATCCGGCTCTACGGCGAAGAGCTTTACAACATGTAAGCCAGCACCGAATCAGGCCAAAACGAAGGGGGCTCCCGGTTGGGGAGCCCCCTTTGGTTTGTTTGCACCGCCGTGGGCCTCAGGCCACCTCGCCCACTTCCTCGAAAAGCCGGCTGACATCCAGGAGCAAGACCATGGCCCCGCCCTCGCGCCGGCGGCCGACCTTGCTCACCAGGTTCAGGGCGATGTTGCCAAAGCTGCCGCTCATGTCGGCCAGGCTGCCCTGGTCCAGGGCCTCCACCGAGTCCACCGCGTCCACGGTCAGGGCCAGGTTGCGCCCGGCGTAGTCGATGACCACCGCGATCTCCTGGTGGGTCTTGCGGATGGTCTCGCGGGCCTCCTGGAACAGGCTGACCATGCGGGCCAGGACCGTCTCCCGGGTGCGGTCGATCAGGGCGAAGGCGGCGTCGTAGTCCTTCTTGGCCGCCAGCTCCTCCACGTCCTTGCCCACGGCGTGGATGCGCTGGTGGGGGGCGTCGAACTTGAGCAGGAGCCCGGCCAGGCGCAGGTTGTCGGTCTGGAAGGAGTCGTACCATTTGCCAAAGGCGCAGGCGTGGTGGTTGGTGGTCAGGCGGAACTTGCGCTGCTCGCGCACGCTGGATTCCAGCTCGGCGAGCCAGTTGCGATGGTCCTCCTCGCGGACCTCCAGCATCTTGACCAGATCTTCCATGTCCTGGACCGAGGAGGTCATGTTCAGGCGTTGGCGCAGGTCCACCAGGGGCATCACCCGGCCGCGCAGGTTGATGACCCCGCGCACGTAGTCCGGCGCCCGGGGCACCGGGGTGATCTGGGGCACCACCAGCATCTCCTGGGTCTGGGCCACCGGGACGCCGAAAGTCTGCTCCTTGAGCCGGAAGAGCACCCAGTTGTTGTCGGAGTCGATGGGGTTGGTCATGCGCATCCTGGTTCAGGATCAGGTTTGACGCGACCGGGCGGCCTCGCGCGAGGCGCGCCCACGAGACTTCACTCTACCGGAAAAGGCCGCGCGCCGGCAACCCGGCGGCGGCCTGGTGGCGCCAGGGCCGCGCCGGGGCTACCACCAACTGACGATGTCCTCGTGGGCGAAGATCAGATCGACCAGTTTGGCGTAATCCCGGTCCTGGTAGAGGTTGAAGCGGGTCACTTCCTTACCCTGGGCCAAGGCGTCCATCAGGGTCTGGCTGGTGGCGTTGGGCTGGGTTTTCACGATTTGCAGTTGTTTCATGCCGTTCTCCCCTGGCCAGGCCTAGAAAGGCACCACCAACTGGTAGGTCTTGATCTTCTCGATCATCTCCTCCAGCGGCAGATAGGTGATGTTTTCGTAGTTATCGGCGTTGGCCTGCACGTTGCTGTAGGCCTCGCCCTCCAGGTCCAGGAGCATCTCCAGGTTCTCCTCGAAGTCTTCCTGGCTCTTGCCCTCGGGGGGAGACAACTCGCAGTCGATGAAGAAGGCCGCCGCCCACATGTTTTCCACCAATAGGCCCAGGGTGGAGCGCAGGCCCTCCCAGGTGTCCTGGGGGTCGTTGATCAGAAAGGCGATTCGTTTGATGTCGTGCATGGCGGGGACCTCCTACAGGACGATATAGCGATCGACGTCCTCGATCATCATGCCGTGGCGGGCCTGGGTGGCGAAGTCCTTCTCGGCCACCAGGGGCACCGGGGCTTGCAGGTGGAAGGCCTCGAAATTGACGTTGCACAGGCTGATATGCCCCCAGCCCTCCAGGTCCTTGAACCCTTCCTGCTGGGTGAGCAGCACGCCCCGGTTGGTCAGGAAGATGGTCACCTCCTTGCCGGCCTGGGTGGCTGCCTTGGCGATGCCGATGAGGTGGTCCAGGTGTTGGTCTGATGTGACGAAAATGCCGAGTTTGTCTGCCATCGGCCCTGTTGCCTCCTTTGTGTCTCCTTGCCTCGCTAACCTCGCGCTCCCCCGGAACGCGCCTATCGTTATTAGCTTAATGGATATCCTATGGTCGTACAAGGGTAGGCGGCCAGAAAAGGCGTCGACCGCCCTGGTTTGACAGCCGGCGCGGGCCGCCGCTACAATTCTCGGGGAAAACCCCTGCTGATCCCAGTCCATAAACAGGCGAATCCATGAGCGACACCCAGTCCGGACCGGTCCTGACCCAGGAGGCCTTGCGCCTGCTGGAGCGCTTCCACCAATTCCCCGGCGATTACATGTTCAAGGTGATCGGCTTCGGGGGCCAGGAGTTCACCGCGGCGGTGGATCAGGCGGCCGAGACGGTGCTGGGCCCTCCCCGGGACTCCCAGCGGCGGCTGAGCAGCCGGCCTTCCCGGGGCGGGCGCTACACCGCGGTGACCCTGGAGACCAAGGTGAGCGACGCCCAGCAGGTCCTGGCCATCTACGCGGCCCTGAAGCAGGTGCAGGGGGTGGTGGTCCTGGTCTGACGCACCAGGGTGCGATCTCCGGCCTAGACCCATTCCCCACCCGGCCGCAGACGCCAGGCCCCTAGGGGGTCGGAGCCAGCCACCCGACGGGCCACCAGCTCGGTGAAGGCCAGGTCCAGCTCGGCGGGGCTGGTGTTCCAGAAGCGCAGCACGGTTTCGCGGGTCAGGGGCGCGCCGGAATCGGACAGCGAGTCGATCAGCAGGTAAAGACTGGTGGCCGGCACCGACAGGCCCAGCCGGAAGATGGCTTGATCCATGATCTTTCCCGTTTGGCGTGTTGGCCCGGCCAGGGCCGGGCTTCAGGGGACGGGCGGGCGGAGCGAGGCCGCCGGGTCCGGCCCAATCTAGCACAAGCCGGCCGCCCGCGTCATCCCGGGCCCACCCTTGGCCCTGCCGCTGGGTTGGGGCTGGGGCTTGAGGTCGAGACAAAAATGATTCATGGTGGGTCCCAGCCCGCCAGACCACGGCCAGGCCACCCTTCTATGAAGGCCTGGCCCGTGGATCACCCAACCGAGTCCCGCCGCCGGAGCCCGCGACCGCGCGGCGGAGGAAAATAGCGAGGTCTTGCATGCCACCCAGCGTCCTGCTCTTCCCCCAGACCGTGGCCCCGCGCTCCAGCCTGACCGCCCTGGCCGGCCTGTTCCAGCCCGTCCTGGTCCTGGAGCCCTGGGGGCCGGAGCGCCCTGGCCCGGAAAGCCCCCTGCAACAGGCCGGTTGGCTGCAGGTCCTGCGTCCGGCCGCCGACCCGGCCGCGGACGGTCAGACCGCCCGCCAGGCCGACGCCTTGCTGCGGCAATGGGAAGCCTGGGCGGCCCAGAATCGCGGCAGTGGCCTGACCGACTTCATCAAGGCCGGCCTGCAACCGCCCCCGCCCGACCAGGACGAAGGCCTGGGCCAGATCCTGCGCGACCTGCGCGCCGGGCAGGCCGCGCCGCCCAAGTCCGCCGCCGAGGCCCTGCCCCAGCTCAGCGGCGACCTCCTGCTGCGCCTGGCCCAGCTTCAGGACCAGGCCACGGCCGAGATGGAAGAATTGACCGCCAAGGTGGAGGTGGGCCAGGACTTGTTGGGCCAGGCCCTGGGCCTGGACCAGGAGGACACCCCGCCGGCGGATTACGACCAGCCCTTTGACCGCAAACTGCCGCCCCTGGATTACGACCAGACCGACGAGACCCTGTGGGAGCGCCGCCTGAAGGCCTGGAGCCAGTTGGCGAGCCGGGTCGAGATGGGCGACGCGCTGTTGGCCAGCGCCAGCCTGCCGGCGGTGGCCATCCTCCTGGCCCGAGCCAACCGCCGCCTGCGCCCGGCCGGGGCCGACCTGCGCTCCCCGGCCGGAGCCTCGGCCCCCCTGCCCGACCTGGGCGCCGGTCTGCCGCCCAGCCCGGACTCCCCCCTGGCCCAGGAGGCCTTCCGCCTGGTGCTGCCGGACTTCTCCGGCCTGGACGACCAGCAGCTCCTGGCCTTGGCCAGCGACCTGGAGGCCCGGGGCTTGTTCTCCCAGATGCGCCAAGCCCTGGACAACCTGCTGGAACGCCTGCAAAACGAGGCCTGGAGCCCCGCTCTGGCGGCGGAATTGGCCGCCGCCGGCCGTCAGTTGGCCGAGTCCCTGGCCGGCCATGTCCAGGAACTGGGCCACTACCTGCCCCTGTCGCGCAGCCTCAGCCTGCTGGCCTTCCCGGGCCTGAGCCGGTCCCAGGTCCTGGGCCTGATGGCCAGCCCGGACGATGCCGGTCTGCCCCCGGCTTCGGCCTGGCCCGCAAGCTGGCCGGCGGGCTCCTGCCCTCTGGTGGCGATCTGGTAGAAAAAAGTCGATTATTTTTCAGGGTTATCCGCGATCCGGATTGCACTTTATTCACGGCATTGCTATTTTTTAGGCATGAGCCTGTGAATAGCCATCGCGCCCGCCCCGAAAGAGATTAGCCATGATATCGCATATCTGGAGATTACTCGGGACCGTGGTCCCGTTGCTGGGCTGTCTCGTGGTCTGGTCGGTGCTCCCAGCCGAAGCCGCCTCCATCGAGTTCGGCCCGGCCCAGCCGGGCGGATCATTCGTGGCGGCCCTGGATGGCGGCAGTCCGGCCAGCGGCCAGGGCTACCTCAAGAATGCCGATCCCAGTGGCGGCTCCAGCTACGGCAAGGGCAACGCCTGGGGCCAGTACCAGGGAGCCGGCTGGCTGGCCACCGAGTGGCAGCGGGTCTCCTCGGCCGGCCCCTACGCCAACATGTACTTGTGGGTGGACAACTTCAACGTGCTGGAGGCCATCTTCGGCCCCGACCCCTCGGCCCGCCAGGAGGTCCTGCTGGGAAACTACCAGGTGGCGGACACCTTCGGCCCCCTGGACGTGGCCCTGCAAGGCGTGCTGCCCAACAAGCTGGGCCTGATCACCGACACTGAACTGGCCGCGGCCAGCCAGGCTGGCCTGCGTGGCAGCCTGCGACTGAACCAGATCATATTTTCCGCCGCCGACAGCCAAATCTGGAAGCAGACCGGGTACGAGCGCCAGGGGGTCATCACCCTGGTGGGCCTGCTGACCCTGGGCGGCGAGCAATACGCCTTCAAGTGGTCCCTGGTCGATCATGACCAAGGCCAGGAAAGCCTGCGCTTCGTGCTCAACACCAACACCCGCAACCCCCAGGCCCGCCTCAGCTCCCTGGGCAGCGGCGGCGGCGCGGTGCCCGAACCCGGCACCGCCCTGCTCCTGGGCACCGCCGCCGGACTGACCGGCCTCTGGCGCTGGCGAGCCCGCCGCCGCCAAACCCTGGCCCAGGATGTCATCGCCGCCTAGCTTGAGCTCAAGGCCCTGAACAGCGGGAGGGCCGGCCCCAGCCGGCCCTCCTGGCGTTTCCGCCCGTGTTCCAGGGCTACTTCAGGGTCTGCATGCGCTTGAGGTCCGGGGGGTAGACGAACTTGGGGTCCATCAGGTTGCTCACCGGCAGGCCCCAGAACACCCAGCCGTTGACCCGGCCGCGCTGGCCGTAAAAGGGGCTGTAGCGCTCGGCCAGCTTGTCCAGCTCCGGGGTGGTCTGGGGCTGGCCGCTGAAGCCGTGCCGGATGTTGTAGACCCGCTTGAAGCCGGCCTTGACCAACTCGTCGGCCGCGTCCGCCCCGTCGTCGCCATCGGCGCTGATCACGATCAGACGGTCCTCGGGCTTGAACAGGGACTGGGCCACGCCCACGAAGTCCGGGTTGGGCGCGCCGGATTTCTGGTAGCCGGTGTAGGGGGCCTTGCCGCCCTGGAAGGGTCCGCCCTGGAGCTGGAAATCGCCGGTGAGGAACAACCAGGGGATGTTGTAGGCCTGGGGGGGATGGCCCAGCAGCATGTACTCGGCCGGGGTGCGCACGTCCACCAGGAAGGTGGTGCGCGGCTCCTGGGTCAGCATCTCCTGGGCCTCCAGGGCCTCGATGGTCACCGCGCGGCTGGCCTGCTTGGCCAGGGCCGCGCCGGCCGGCCAGGCGGCCAGGATGGCCAGGGCCAGTAGGGCGCAGAGCCAGGTGGTGCGACCGAGGGCGTAAGCCTGCCGGATCATGGCGGTCCTCCCCGCGTGAGGGTTCAGAGGCACCATACTGGCCCGGCCGCGAGCTGTCAACGCACCCGCGTTGACCAAGGCCCGACCCCATGCTACCGTTGCCATTGGGCTTGGCCCCTGGCCAGGCCTCCACCCCAGCCCCGAAGGAGCAGCCCGTGAGCCTGGATTTGAAGGCCGAACCGATCCTGGACGCCGCCCTGGCCAAGGCCGGGCAGTTGGCCGAGCTTTTCCTGGAGCAGACCGCCGGCCTGACCATCGTTTTGGACGACAACCGCATCGAGAAGGTCCTGGGCGGGGCCGAGTTGGGGGCCGGGCTGCGCCTGATCCATGATCTCAGCACCGCCTACGCGGTGAGCAACGCCGTGAGCCAGGAGGGCCTGCTGCCCCTGGCCCAGTCCCTGGCCGCCCTGGCGCGCGGCCCCCGGGTGGCCCCGGCCCCCCGCCAGGACCTCAAACCGGGCCTGGTCCCCCAGATCCTGCGACCGCCCCGGGACGCGGACACCGCCTTCAAGCTGGACCTGGTGCGCGCAGCCAACGCCGCCGCCCGGGCGGTGGACCCCCGCATCCGCCAGGTGCGGGTGGCCTACATGGAAAAAGTGCAGCGGGTGCGCATCATCAACAGCCAGGGGGTGGACGTGGAGGATTTCCGCACCCACCTGGTCTTCATGGTCCACTGCGTGGCCGCCGATCAGGGCGAGGTCCAGACCGGCTACGAGAGCGCCGGCGGCCTGCTTGGCCTGGAGCTGTTCGAGCGCCAGGGACCGGAGGAGATCGCCCGCGTCGCGGCCCGGCGGGCGGCCACCGCCCTGACCGCCCGGCCCGCGCCCGGCGGCTCCATGCCGGTGGTGCTGCACGCCGAGGCCGGCGGCACCATGGTCCACGAGGCGGTGGGCCACGGCCTGGAGGCCGACCTGGTGCTGGAGGGCATGAGCGTCTATCAGGACCGGGTGGGCCAGCAGGTGGCCAGCCCCCTGATCACGGTGATCGACGACGCCACCCTGCCCGGCCGCCGGGGCTCCACCGGCTTTGACGACGAGGGCACTCCCAGCCGGCGCAACGTGCTTATCGACCAGGGCGTGCTCAAGGGCTACATGAACGATCGCCTATCCTGCCTCAAGCTGGGCCTGGAGCCCAGCGGCAACGGCCGGCGGGAGTCCTATCGCCACCGCCCGATCCCCCGCATGACCAACACCATGATCGCCCCGGGCGGCGACGACCCCGAGGCCATCATCGCCGACACCCCCAACGGCCTTTTGGTCAAGAAGATGGGCGGCGGCCAGGTCAACACCGTCAATGGCGACTTTGTCTT
>CALERA010000274.1 GCA_937908275.1 uncultured Desulfarculaceae bacterium
GTACTTGGTCATGCAGTCCGGGCACAAGCCATGGGTGATGCGGGCCAGGTGATAGCGCGCCAGGTAGGCGTCCACCTCCTGCCAATAGCCCTCGTCGTTGCGCACCTTCTTGCAGCCCGCGCAGACCGGCAGCAGCCGACGCAGGCGGGAAATCTCCTCCAGGGTCTGGCTCAGTTGGCGATTGGTCTCCCGGAGGTGGCGCGCATAGCGCACCAGGTCGTTCACCCGGCGCGCGGAATAGAAGATCAGGAAAACCGCGATGAAAATCGCCAAGCTGAACAGCTCGTCCAGCTCGTATTCCTCGTGCACGCGGGTGTAGGCCACTATGTTTTCCAGAAAATCGTATTCCCGGGCCAGGAAATAGAAAGGCAGGCAAAGAGCGACCAGGATCAGGGCGTCCACCAACGCCCGGTTGCGCAGTTTGCTCGCGGCCGGCTTCGCGCCGGATGCCTCCTTGGCAGCCGCCTCCCCGTTCTTCGCCATGGGCCCACGCCTTCCCCCGGATCGCGTTTCCCCTCTGGTTGCGAGTTTTGCGATCCGGTTACTCTATATTTTGCACCTGCTCCCGCACTCGTTCCAACTCCGCTTTCAGTTCCACGATCAATTGGCTGGCCTCGGCGTCCGGGCTCTTGGAGCCCATGGTGTTGGCCTCGCGGTTAAGCTCCTGGATCAGGAAATCCAGCTTGCGGCCCACCACCTCCGGCGAGGCCAGGAAGGCCCGGAACTGCTCCAGATGGCTCCTGGCCCGCACCGCCTCTTCGGTGATGTCGCATTTATCAGCGATGATAGCCACTTCCAGGGCCAGGCGCTGGGGGTCCATCTCCACTTGGTCCATCAGCTTGGCGATGCGCTCGTTGAGCCGCTGGCGGTAGTTCTCCACGATCTCCGGGGCCCGGGCCGCGGCCTGCTCGAAAAGCTCGGCCAGGCGGTCCAGGCGCTGGCCCAGATCCTGGGCCAGGCTGGCGCCCTCGGTGGCGCGCATGGCATCCAGCTCGTCCAGGGCCTGGTCCAGGGCCGGGCGCACCTGGGACCAGAGCACCTCCAGGTCCGGGGACTCCTCCTGGGCCAGGACCAGGTCGCGGTTGGTCAGGTACGGCCCCAGGCCGGGATCGTGGTCGCTGCCCAGCTCCTCGCGCAGTTCATCGATCACCCGGCGGTATTCCCGCACCAGGGGCCGGTTCAGCACCAGGCGCGGCGGGGCCTGCACCGCCCCCGAGGCGCTGATGTTCAGGGAGACCCGGCCCCGGCTCAGGCGCTCGCCCAGGTGCTTCTTGATCCGCTCCTCCAGGGCGGCCAGGCCGGAGGGCAGGCGCAGGTGGTGGTCCAGGAAGCGGGAGTTGACCGTGCGCAACTCCACCACCCAGGCCCCCTCGCCGGCCGGAGACTGTCCCCGGCCGAAACCGGTCATGGATTTGATCAAGCTCATCCTCCTTGTGGGGCGTCCCGGCGCAGCCGCCAGAGATGGCGTCGGCGCAGACGGGACATGATATCGCGCAATTGCGCGCCGGCATAGTCGGGATAGGTCCAGGGCAGGGGCTGGTAGCGACCCTGGTGGTACCAGAGGGTCAATTCCTGCCAGAGCCCGGTCCGCGGGTCCAGGGGCAGGCGGTGGCCGGTGTACTTGGTGCTGGCCAGGACCAGGGCGTCGCCGGTCAACAAGCCCGGGTCAAGGTTGACCCGCCGCCGTCCCCGGAGGGCCAGGTCCGCCTCCAGGGCCTGGCAGGCCCGCTTGGCCCGAGCCAGTTCGTCCAGGGCCACCGCCTGGCGGAAGGCCAGGACCCGGCGGGTCAGCGGCGCGCCCATCTCCGCGGTGTAATAGCCGCCGCCGGGAAACGCCAGGGGCCGGCTCAGGTAGTCCAGCGGCCCCCAGCGCCGGGCCAGGCGGCGCACCGCCTCGGCCCGGGGCTCCTCCTCGGCGGCCAGCAGGCTGACCACCAGACAGGCCCGGGTCGGCTCCGGACCCGGCACCGGTCGGCCCTCCTCCGGCCCGGGGCCGGCCCTAGGGCCGGCCGACGCTGACGTAGGTGAAGCCCTCGTCGCGCAACTTCTGGGGGTTGTAGACGTTGCGCAGGTCCACCACCACCGGCGCGTTCAGTTGGGACTTGATCCGGGCCCAATCCAGGTTCCGGAACTGGTTCCACTCGGTCATGATCAGCAGGCAGTCCGCGCCCTGGGCGGTGTCATAGGCGTTTTCGCAGTAGACCAGGCCTTGGATCATGTGCTTGGCCTCCGCCATGCTGGCCGGGTCGAAGGCCCGCACCGTGGCCCCGGCGTCCATCAGGGCCGGCAGGATCACCAGGCTGGGGGCGTCGCGCATGTCGTCGGTGTTGGGCTTGAAGGCCAGTCCCAGGCAGGCCACGGTCTTGCCCGCCAGGCTCCCGCCCAGGGTCTGCTTGATCTTCTCCACCATCACCAGCCGCTGCTGGTAGTTGACCGCCATCACCGCCTCCACGATCTGGAAGCGATAGCCCTTGTCCTGGGCCAGGCGGGCGATGGCCGCGGTGTCCTTGGGGAAGCAACTGCCGCCATAGCCCGGGCCGGCGTGCAGGAACTTGGGGCCGATGCGGTTGTCCAGGCCCATGCCCTTGGCCACCACGTTGACGTCCGCCCCCACCAGCTCGCAGATGTTGGCCATCTCGTTGATGAAGCTGATCTTGGTGGCCAGGAAGGCGTTGGAAGCGTACTTGATCATCTCCGCGGTCTCCACGTTGGTGACCACGAAGGGGGTCTCCAGCAGGTAGAGCGGGGAGTAGAGGTCCTTCATGATGGCCTTGGCCTGGTCGCTGTAGGCGCCGACCACCACCCGGTTGGGCCGCATGAAGTCCTCGATGGCCGAACCCTCGCGCAGGAACTCGGGGTTGCTCACCACGTCGAAGTGAATCGGCTGGGCCTGCTCCTGGCGGATGATGGCCGCCACCTTCTGCCCGGTGCCCACCGGCACCGTGCTCTTGGTGACCACCACCTTGTAGTCGGCCATGGTGCGGCCGATGGAGCGGGCCACCTCCCAGACGTATTGCAGGTCCGCCGCGCCGTCGTCGCCCTGGGGGGTGCCCACCGCGATGAAGACCACCAGGGCCTGGGCCACGCCCTGGTTGAGGTCGCTGGTGAAGTGCAGCCGGCCCTCGCGGGCGTTCTTGGTCACCAGCTCTTCCAGGCCGGGCTCGTAGATCGGCACCTTGCCGCCCTTGAGCATGGCGATCTTCTTCTCGTCGTTGTCCACACAGGTGACGTTGAGTCCCAGCTCGGCGAAGCAGGTGCCGGTCACCAGCCCCACGTATCCCACGCCAACCACGCAAATGTTCATGCCTCAGTTCCTTTGTCCCAGGCCGGCCCCCGCTGGGGTCCGGATCAGGTCCGCGGCGCGCTGGCCCAGGGCGCGGCTGCCCATGGCCAGGCCGGTGAGCAGCCAGAAAAACAGGCCGGTGTCATCCACGAAGAAATCATCGAACAGGTTGCGGATGCAGAAGCCCACCACCATGATCGCGGTGGCGGCCTGCCACAGGCCCAGGGTGTCGCCCTGGGCCGGTGGGGAGCGGGGCCAGAGGCAGGCCACCAGGGTGGCCATCACCGCCAGGATGGCCAGCAGGCCTTGCAAGCCCAGTTGCAGGGCCAGGTCCACGAAGGTGTTGTGGGCGTGCCACAGCAGGGGCTGGTGGGTGCGGCGGAACTCGGGATAGGCCTTGCTGAAGCTGTGGCGGCCCAGGCCGATGCCCTTCCAGGGGTCCTTGATCAACTCCTTGGCCGAGAACTTCCAGACCGCCATCAGGTCGCCGGCGGTGCCGCCCACGGCCTCGGGGTTTTCCAGCAGTTGGTGCCAGGTCTCGCCGTGGCGCGAGCCCGGCGAGAGGAAGAGCCCCCCCAGCACCAGCAGGCAGGCCACCGCCACCAGGCAGGCGTTGCGCAGGCGGTGGTGGGTGACCACCAGGATGCACAGGCCAGTCTGGGTGACCATGGCCAGCCAGACCGCCCGGGAGAAGGTGAGATAGGCCCCGACCGCGTTGACCAGGGCCAGGCCGGCCCAGAGCCACCCCCAGCGTCGCGGCCCCAGGGCCAGGCCGAAGAGCAGCAGGTAGGGCCAGACCTCCACCATGTAGGTGCCATAGGAGCCATAGCCGCTGTGCAGGGACCCGGCCCGCACGAAGGGCTCCAGGGGGCTGCCGCCATAGGTGTGGAACAGGTAGATGGCGGCCACGGCCATCACCCCGGAGCCCACCATGATGGCCGACCAGATCTGGCGCAGGTGCGCCACCTCATAAACAAAGTGCGCCGCGGCGTAGTACATCACCACGCCCTTGAGCACCTCGGTGCGCAACTCCTTCAGGGTGTAGTGGAAGTCCACCGCCGTGAACAGGCTGATCACCGCCGTGATGGCATAGAGGCCCAGGGGCAGCCACAGCGGCGTGGCCCGGGGCCGGCGCTCGGGATCCAGGGCCAGGTTCAGGCCCAGGAACAGGGCCGAGCCCACCAGGCCAATCTCGCGCGCGGCGGTGATGGCCTCCATGGGGATGACCACCACCAGCACCAGCAGGAACAGGCGGCCCAGGCGGAAGCAGAGCTCGGCCAGGCTCTCGCGGCTGGCCAGGGGATTGGCGGCCAGGGCTTCCACTAGGCCAGGTACCTTCCCTGGCGGGCCAGGTCCACCAGGATGGCCAGGCCCTCCTCGTAGCCGATGCCGATCCCATAGCCCAGCACCGATTTGGTCAGGCTCAGGTCGGCCAGACTGGCCATCACGTCGCCGGCCCGGGGGGGCCGGAATTCGGGCTGGGCCTTGACCCCGATCAGGCGCTCCAGGATGGCCAGGAGCTCCAGGAGGTCGTGGGAGCCGCCGCTGGCCACGTTCAGGGCCAGGCCCGGGGCCCCGGGCGCGGTGCAGGCGGCCAGGTTGGCCGCCACCACGTTGGTGACGTAGGTGAAGTCCCGGCTCTGGCGGCCGTCGCCAAAGATCAGCGGCCGCTGGCCGTCCAGCAGGGCGAAGATGAACTTGGGGATCACCGCGGCATAGGGCGAGTGCGGGTCCTGGCGGGGGCCGAAGACGTTGAAGTAGCGCAGGCAGACCGTCTCCAGGCCATAGGCCTGGTGGAAGACCCGGCAGTAGTACTCCATGGCCACCTTGTTGGCGGCGTAGGGGCTCTTGGGCCGCATGTCCATGTCCTCGCGCTTGGGCGCGAAGGGGTCCTTGCGGTCGCCGTAGACCGAGGAGCTGCTGGCGCTGACGAAACGCCTGACCTTGGCGTCGCGCGCGGCCACCAGCACGTTCAGGCCGCCGTTGAGGTTGATGTCGTGGCTCAGGATGGGGTCTTCCACCGAGCGCTGCACGCTGGGCCGGGCGGCCTGGTGCAGCACGTAGTCCACGCCCTCCATGGCCCGATGGCAGGTGGCCAGGTCGCGGATGTCGCCCTCGATGAAGGTCAGCTGGCCGGGGCCGTTCTGGGACGGGATCAGGTTCTCGCGCTTGCCGGTGGCCAGGTTGTCCAGGACCACCACCTCCTGGCCGTCCTTGACCAGGGTCTCGGCCAGGTGGCCGCCGATGAAGCCCGCGCCACCAGTGATGAGGTATCTTGCCACGAAATCAGTTCCTTCCTGTCGCCTGCCGTACGCCGGCCTGCAGGGCCTGGGTCAGGCGTCCGGCGGTCACCGCGCTGGTGCCCACCTCGCCCACCACGATGCCGGCGGCGAAGTTGGCCACCACCGCCGCCTCCACCGGGGTCAGACCGGCCACCAGCCCCAGGGTCAGGGTGCTGATGACGGTGTCGCCGGCGCCGGTCACATCATAGACCTGTTTGGCCATGGTGGGGATGTGGGTTTCGGATTCAGGCGCGAACAGGGTCATGCCCCGCTCGCCCTGGGTGATCAGGACCTGGGCGAACTTGTACTGCTTGAGCAGCTTGTGTCCGGCCCGGGCCACGTAGTCCGGGGATTCCACGCCCAACCCGGCGGCCTGGGCGGCCTCCAGGTGGTTGGGGGTGACGATGGTGGCCCCGCTGTAGAGGGCCATGTTGGGCACCTTGGGGTCCACCGCCCAGGGCTTGCCGTGCTGGCCCACCAGGCGGCGCAGGGCCTCCATCACCCGCTTGGAGATCACGCCCTTGGCGTAGTCGCTGACGATCACCGCGTCCACCTGGGGCAGCTTCTTCTCCAGGTGGGCGATCAGCGCGTTCTCCTCCTCGCGGGTGGACGGCTTGCGGTTCTCGCGGTCCACCCGCACCACCTGCTGGCCGTGGGCCACCACCCGGGTCTTGACCGTGGTGGGCCGATCCGGGCAGGCCAGGACCCCCTGGCCGTTGACCTCCAGATCGTCGAGCAATTCGATCACCTGGCGGCCGGCCTCGTCCTTGCCCACCAGGCCGCAGAGGCTGGCCCGGCCGCCCAGGGCGATGAGGTTGTGCAGCACGTTGGCCGCCCCGCCCAGCATGTAGGTCTCGCTGTTGACCTCCACCACCGGCACCGGGGCCTCGGGCGAGATGCGGCGCACGCTGCCCCAGACGAACTGGTCCAGCATCACGTCGCCCAGCACCAGCACCCGGGCCTTGGCAAAGCGGGACACCGCCTTGCACAACCGCTTGTAGTCCACCGCCAAGGTCATGGACCCTTCCCTCACTCGCCGGACGCGGAGCCGCGCCCCTGGTTCAAGCGCTCCACCGCCGCCAGGACCTCGGCCAGCTCGATCTGGCTCACCGGTCCCCGGCCGCCCAGTATTTTATGGCTAACGCCCCAAGGATGCCACACTTCCATGGGGGTTCCCTCACCCCAAAGCACAACCTGTGGGGTGCCCACCGCCGCGCTCAGGTGCATGGGGCCGCCCTCGCAGGTGATCACCAGGCGGGCGGCGGCCAGCATGGCGGCGAATTCCTTGAGGTGTGGCGAGCTGAACACCGGCGGGTCCGGGTCCAGGCCGGCCAGGACCTCGGCCACCCAGGGGCCGTCGGCCGGGGCGTGGGTCACCACCACTCCGCCCGGGCGCGCGGCCAGCTCCGCCACCAAGGCCCGGTAGCGCTCCGGCGGCCAGAGCCGGTCCGGGCGGTAGGCCCAGCGGGTGATGTTCACCAGCAGCGGCCTGGGCTGGCCGCCCAGGCCGTGGTCGGCCAGGAAGCGGGCCGCCATTTCCGCCGCCGGGCGGGGCACTTCCAGATATAGCCTTTTCTCCGGGCTGTCAACCGCGATGCTTTTCAATAAATGGAAGCAACGCTCGACCTCGTGGATGCCCTGGGGCGGCCAGGGGGCGGGAAGATTATAGTAGAAACCCCACCGCGCGCGCTTGCCCCGGGCCTGGGGACCCAGCCGCCAGCGCGCGCCCGAGGCGTAGGTCAGCCAGGCCTGGCTGGAGGAGAAGTTGGAGCGGAAGGCGATGGCCAGGTCGAAACGCTGGGTCCGGGTCTGGCGGATGACCTGGCCCAGCCGGGCCAGGGACTCCACGGCCCCGTGCTGCTTGTGCTTGGCCTTGGGATAGGCCCAGACCTGGTCCAGGGCGCGATGGCCGGCCAGGGCCTCCTGGGCCAGGGTGCAGACCACGGCCGCGATGTAGGCCTGGGGAAAGGCCTGGCGCAGGGCGTCCAGGGCCGGGGTGGTGCAGATCACGTCGCCGATGTTGTCGTTGCGCACCACCAGGATCTTGCGCACGCTCGCGGGGTCGAAGGGGCCGGGGTCGTCCTGGCTCCGCCCCAGCAGGGCCAGGTTGTAAGTGGCCGACAACAGGCTCATGCCAGGCCCTCCTCCAGGCGGTCCACGCAGGCGGACCAGGAAAACCGCCGCCCCACCCGCTCCCGGCCCCGGCGGGAGAGGTCCTGGCAGCGGACGGGATCGCCCAGCAGGGCGGCGATGGCCGTGGCCAGGGCCTGGTCGTCCTTGGCCGGCGCCAACAGGCCGCAGTCGCCCACCACCTCCGGCACCCCGCCCAGGTCGCTGGCCACCACCGGCAGGCCGCAGGCCATGGCCTCGGCGATGGACAGGCCCAGGGCCTCTTCGCCCATGCTGGGAAAGGCGGCCAGGCGGCCCAGGGCGTAGAACCCGGCCAGGCGGGTTTGGGGCACGAAGCCCAACAGGCTGACTCGCTCAGCCACCCCAACCGTCCGCGCCCGGCTGAGAAGCTCCTCACGATAGGGTCC
Organism: uncultured Desulfarculaceae bacterium; assembly: GCA_937908275.1. Lineage (GTDB taxonomy): Bacteria > Desulfobacterota > Desulfarculia > Desulfarculales > Desulfarculaceae > JACRDC01. The sequence goes on from CALERA010000274.1 coordinate 8,103, forward strand.
CTCGCCCGCCACCAACAGGCGCAGGTCCGGGTGGGTCTCGCTCAGGATGGGCAGGGCGTTGATGATGCGCTGCACGCCCTTCAGGGCCACCAGGCGGGCGGCGCAGACCACCGCCGGCTGCCCGGGGGCCAGGCCGGCCCGGCGGGCCAGCTCCAGGTCCGGCGCGGCCGGGGCGAAGCGCTCCTGGTCCACCCCCAGGTGATTGACCCGGGGCTCCACCCCGCAGGAGGCGGCCATCTGCCGGGCGGTGAAGGCGCTGACCGCGGCCAGATAGTCCAGGCGGCGGGCCAGGGAGGCGAAGCCGGGATAGACCTCGCGGCCGCCGCTCAAAAAGCCGATCCGCGCCCCGCAGCGCCGGCCGGCCCAGAGGGCCGGGGCCAGGTCATAGGACTTGAAGACCATGATCCGCTGGAAGCCGCCCTCCAGCAGACCAGCCACCGCCCGCCGGGCGAAACTCAGGCGTTCCATGAGCTTGCGCGCCCGGCTGCCCAGGTCGGGGAACTTCTCGCGCGGGGTGAAGGGATAGAGGCGCACCTCCACCCCCGGGATTGGCGGCGGCAGGGGCCGCTCGCTGCGCCCCCCCAGGATGGTGACCGCGTGGCCGCGCCGGGCCAGTTCCCGGGCGATGGCCCAGACGCTCATCTCCACCCCGCCGCCCTGGGTGGTGGTGGTGAGGTTGTAGAGCGCCCAGTTCACGCCGCCGCCTCCATGGCCCTGAGCAAGGCCCCGGCCCGGGCCTCCCAGGTGTAGCCCCGGGCCAGCTCCCGGCCGGCCCGGGCCAGGCCCTGGGCCAGGTCAGGCTCCCGCAGCAGCTTTTCCAGGCCCTGGGCCAGGGCCTGGGGATCGTCGGCCCGGAACAGCCAGGCGTCCCGCTGGTGGGTCAAAACCCCGCGCGCGGCGGGCAGGTCCGGGGCCAGCACCGCGCACCCGGCGGCCAGGTATTCGAACAACTTCAGGGGGCTGGTGAACTCGGCCGCGATGCGCTGGCCGCCGCTGCCCGGCCAGACCGCCAGGCTGGCCCGGCCCAGCAGCTCGCGCACCGTGGCCTGGTCGGCCTTGGGGCGCAGCTTCAGGCGCGGTCCCAGGCCCAGCTCCGCGGCCAGGGCGGTCAGGCGCTCCCAGTCGGCCGAGCCGGGCTCGCCGCCCCGGACCTCCAGGCGCGCCCCCGGGACCAGGGCCAGGGCGCGCAGCAGCAGGTCCACGCCCTTCCAGGCCCCCAGACCGCCGGCATAGGCCACCAAGTCGGGCTCCCGGACCCCGCCGTCCAGCGCGAAAAAGCTCTCCTCCACCCCAGAGGGGGCCAGGGCCAGCGGGCCGCGCACCTCCGGCCGGCGGGCCAGTTCCGCGGCCAGGGGCCGGCTGATGGCCGCCAGGCAGTGGCACTGGCCAAAGACCCGGGTCTCCATGGCCGCCAAGTGGGCCACCTTTCCGGGCGAGGCCCCCTCCTCGGCCGCGGTCTGGCTGAACAGCTCGTGGGCCTCGAAGCACAGGCGCGGGCCGGCGGCCCCCAGGCGGGGCAGGAGATAGTCGGCCAGCTTGAGGTGGCGCACCAGGACCCAGGCCAGCCCCTCCCGGGCCAGGCGGCGCAGACGGGCCAGGGCGGCGCGGTGATAGACCCCGTGCCAGGAAAAGGGCAGGCCCTCGTCCGGACCTTTTTGCAGCATGGCCACCGGCTCCGGGATCAGGCCCGGCGCCCCGGCCAGGCCCAGCTCGGCCAGGCAGGCCTCCAGGCCGGCAAAGTGTCCCACCAGGAAATGGACCTCCGCCCCCTGGCGGGCCAGCGCCCGCAGGGTGGCCGCCACCTGGAGCCGGCGGGCGGCGGGTCGGGCCAGGTGCTCGGGATAGCAGACCGCCAGCCTCAAACCCGGTTCTCCAGGCGGTATTCCGGGCGGGCCAGCATCTCCTCCACCTCCACCAGGACCTGCTCCTCGCGCATGGCCAGGAGGCATTCCGGATGGGGGCAGGTCTTGGTCAGGCAGGGATCGCAGGTCACCGGCACCTTGACCACCCGGTGCATGTCACCCCGGGGGCCGATGGTGATGTGGTCGGTGGGTCCGAAAAGCCCCAGGACCGGGGTGTCCACCGCCTGGGCCAGGTGCAGGGGGCCGGTGTCGTTGGTCACCAGCACGTCCAGCCGGGCCAGGACCGCCGCCAGTTGGCGCATGCCCAGGCCGTGCCCGTCGTGCAGCACCGCGCCGGCGGCCCGGCCGGCCTGGTGGGCCAGCTCCAGCTCGTGCTTGCCGCCGATCAGGATCACCTCGGCTCCCTGGTCGATCAGGGCCTTGGCCACGTGGCCGAAGCGCTCGGCCGGCCAGCGCTTGAAGACGTGGCTGGCCCCCAGCACCATGCCCACCCGGGGCCGGCCGTGGGGCAGGCCGCGCTGGGTCAGCCAGGCGTCGGCCTGGTCCAGCTCCTGGGGGGCGAGGAAGACCTTCATCCAGGCATAGTCCGGGTGGGGCTCCACCCCGGCCCAGCGGGCCATCACCAGACGCTTGTCCACCACGTGCAGGTCGTTGGAAACCTTGATCTCGCGCATCCGGCGCTGGGGGATGTTCCAGCCCTGGATGTTCACCGCCTGGCCATAGCGCAGCCAGGGCAACAGGCTCACCAGGTCGTCATTGGCGTGCAGGACCAGGAGGTGCTCGTAGCGGCGGGGCAAGAGCAGGGGGCCCAGATAGGAGCGATGGAAGGGGTTGTTGCGGTAGGGCAGCAATTGGAGCAGGGAGGGGTTGTTCTGGAACAAGGGCA
>CALERA010000275.1 GCA_937908275.1 uncultured Desulfarculaceae bacterium
GGGGGCCAGGCCACGCAGCGGCTCGATCAACTCCAGGAGTTGCCCGGCCCGCACCAGGAAAGAATGATGGCTGGTCACCTCGGCGCGTCCGGCCTCGGCCAGGCTGCGGCGCAGGGCTTCATCGCCCAGAAGCGTTTCCAGACGGGCGTCGAAGTCCTCCGGAGTGAAATAAAGCAAATGCTCGAAGTCATGAAAGTGTTGATCCATCGCCCCGGGCGCGGCCTCGCTGAACAAGCACCCCCCGGCGGCCATCACTTCCAGGGGCCTGGTGGTCATGCCTGGAAACAGATTCTCGTTCACCACCAGTTGATGTCGGCGATAAAGCAGAGTCGCGTCACCGGTGGCGAACCAACCCTGGCCTCGGCCGCCCTTGACCTCCAACCCGACCTGCCGTTGCACCCGGGCCAGCACCGCCGAGCGCTTGGGTCGCACCGCCTCGTCCACCACTCCCACGAAGCAGGCTCCGGGAGCGCTCTGGGCCTGGGCCTGGTTGCGATAAAGCTCCGGCTCCACCGCCAGGGGCAGCCAGTGCGCCGCAGGGTGCATCGCGGCCAGCGCCTTGGCCTGGCGCGGTTGGTCAAACAGGGCCAGGTCGAATAACCGGGCGTATTTACTCTGCCAAAACTCGTTCAGCGGCGCGTCCACGCCGTAGAACACCGTCACGGTCTTGGCGCCCCATAATCCGGTGGGCAAGGTCCTTCGACCGATGTTGTCGGTGACCAGGATCACGTCGCAGTCGTTCCCCGCCGTCTGCCACAAGTCGCGCCAGTCGGGATCGCCCGGGCCCAGGCGCAGGTCAGCCCCCTCCCACGGCCCGGCCGTCACCACCTGACAACCCAGTTGGCGCAGGGCCGGGGCGAAATTGTCACTGCCCAGGAGCAGCATCCGCATGGCGCACATCCTCATTCGCGTAGCGCTTCCGCCGACGGCGCGAACCGTTCGGAAGCGATTACCCGCTTTCGTGCAACCCTCGTGCCATATTCCAGGGTTGCTTTAGTTCTAACTAGTTGGGATCGCAGGTCTTGTCTCGCCCGCACCTGGCGTGGCGCCAGGGCGGCAAATCGTGCCCACCACGCGCGAACTTTGACGCGTGGGCCAAGACGGATTGACGCGCGGTGGAGAGGCTAGGCGCTGAAAGTGCGGCCGGAGCCCCCCAAAGGCCCCATGGCCTGGGCATAGGCCCGGCAGACCGGGCCGGGCTGGGGCGGCGAGGGTTCGCTGGCCAGCAACAGGGGCTGGCGGTCCTGGGGTGGCCGGTTGGTGGGCAGGAGCAATTGGCCAAGCTGGCGGCGGCGCAGGATTTCCTGGAAACTCTGCCGGGGTCTGGTGGTCGCGCTGGCGTTGTTGGCGGTGGTCTGGGCGGGCGCGGCGGCCTGGGTCTTCGGCCGTGAATCCAGCTCGGTAGCCCCGCTGGTCAGGCTTTCCACCCGTTGCCAGGTGAAATCCAGATTGAAGGCCCCGGTGCTCAAGCTCCAGCTATGGCTGGTCACCGCCTGCCCCGGCTGCGCGGCGCAGTCCTGTCCGCCACGGCCGCCAGCGGGGGCATACGCGGTCGCGCCAGGGGTCGCAAGGCTGTGAATGGAATCAGGCATTGCAAATCCCTGCGGCGCTGTCGTCCTGAAAGCATTATAATGATACCGCATACCCCACATGGGGCACAAGTCGGACCAGGTGGTGAAAAGATTGACGCCGGGACCGAAAAAACTATAAAGTTTCCGCGCGGAGTGGCCGATAAAAGAGGTGAAGGGAAGCATTAGGCCATGACGATCACCTCTTTTCAAGTGCAGAATATTCTGCGAACCTACGCCAAGCAGCTCAGCCGTGGGCAGCGCCTGGCGCGACGCCGCATGGCCAGCGAAAGCCTTCCTTCCGACCAGGTCAACATCAGCATCGAGGCCCGCCGCAAGCAGGTCATCGAGAAGATTACCGCTGAAATTGTTTCAAATATTGGCTATCGTGTCCCCGGTCTGGGCATTGGCCCCGGCGGGGTGGAGGACCTGGCCCTCAAGCAATTGAGCCAGGAATACGGCCGCGAACTGGACCTGAGCCAGGACGAGGCCACCGGGCAACTGCGCTTCCTGGTGCGGGACCCGGCCAGTGGCGAGGTGGCGGAGACCCTGGGCGCCGAGGAGTCGGCCAACCTGCAGGAGCGCCTGTTCGCCATCACCCAGCAAATCGTGGACGAAAACATGGTGTAGCGCGCTGTCCCAGCGCGATCCCCGGTTCCGGCCCCTCGGGGTGGCGGACCGATGAAGGAGGGCAGGCCATGCAAATCAAGGAAACCCTGGGCCTGACCAGCAAGACCGCCGAAAACCGCGGCGCCTCGGGCAGCGCGCGCGTCGAGGACAAGGCCGCCACCAAGTCGGGCGAGCAGGCCCAGACCGCCGCCGCCGACCGGGTTGAGCTTTCCGGGCGCAGCCGGGAGATGGCCAAGGCGGCCGAAGCCCTGGCCAACACCCCGGAGGTGCGCGAGAAGCGGGTGGCCGAGATCAAGCAGCGCATCGCCAACCAGGAATACAAGGTCGACGCCGACCAGGTGGCCCAGCGCATGATCGTCGACTTCCTGCGCGAGCTGGTCTAGCCCCGACCGTCAACCAAGTTCGACAAACGCGCCGGCCCCCAGGGGGGCCGGCGTTTGCTTGTCAGGCTCTAATTCGGTTCGCGGTCGCGGCTATTGCTTGCGCAGGGGTTGGCGCAGGGGAAAGCGCGGGTCGTCCAGGATCACCTGGGCCGCCAGGCGGTTTTCCAGGTTGATGACCACCGGGGCCTTGAGATTGGCGGTGAGCTTTTCCGGCTCGCCCTGGGGAATGGTCACCACCACCCAGACCTGGAGATGCTGGGCGTCGCTGCTCTGCAGCAGCTGGCTCTCGGTGTTGCCCAGCACCACCTGATAGCTGGGGTCGAAGACCAGGGGGTTGGCCAGGACAAAAGCCAGGTCGGGGTGTTCCACGCTCTGGAGCCAATGGAAGGGCGATCCCTCGCGGTGGCGCAGCATCACATAGCGGTGCAACTCCGGGAAGCCCACCATGCCGTGCGGGAAGGTCAACATCCGCTCGGCGGGCACCTCCACCGCGCCGAAGCGGGTGGTGACGACTTTCAGCACATCTTGGGTCATGGCCTCAGTCATCCTCGCCCCCGTCTCCCATCAAGCCGCTGATCAGATCCAGGTCCCCAGTCTGGCAAGCCAAGGCCTGCTGGTTGACTTCCTTGATCTTGTCGAAGATTTCCTGACGGTGAATGGGGGTGTCCGGCGGAGCGTTGATCCCCAGGCGCACCTGCCGGCCCTTAACCTCCATCACGCTCACGGTGATGGAGCCGTCGCCAATGGTGATGCTTTCCCCCACCTTGCGGGTGAGTATCAGCACGGCTTACCTCCGCCTAGGCCGACAAGGTGGGACTGGGGCGGCATTTTCCCCTCTTTAGAGATAATCGGCCAGGTTGGTGCTGGACACCATGGCCGTGGCCTGCAAGGTCGCCTGGTACATGGTCTCGTAGCTCGCCAGCAGGGTGGCCACCTCGGTCACGTCCGCGTCCTCCACCCGCTCCAGGCGATCGTTGAGCCGCAGCACGTCGTTTTCCAGGAATCCGGTGCGGGTCTCCAGGCGGTTCAGCTTGCCGCCCGCGTCGCCAATGTACTGTAGCAGTTTGGACTGGACACTTTCAAGCGTGGCCACCATGGCTTGGCTGGTCTCCTGGCCTTGGTGGTATTGCTCCAGGGTCAGGGACCAGGTGTCGCCGTCGTTGAGGGTCCCGCCCTCATTGAGGCTCAAGGTGGCCTCGCCCGGCGGGTCCAGGGAGAGCACGTTGGCCGGGTCGTCTCCGGTGCCGGTGAAGACCACGCTGCCCCAGCGGCGCTCGCCGTTCTCCACGTAGGTGTAGGTGACCCGCACCGGCTCCGTGGCCGAGGGCTCCACCGCGGTGTCCTCGGGCAGGGGGCTGGGCAGGGCGGCCGGCGGCGCGGGCAGGGAGGGATAGGTCTCCAGGGGCAGGCTGTCGCCGGCGGTGTAGGTGGAGTCCACCAGATAGATGGTGGAGCCGTAGCCGCCGGCCAGGCTGACCGGGTTGCCGCTGCCGGTGCCGGTCACCACCACGGTGTCCGCCTGCCAGGCCGCGCCGTCCCAGTACTCGTAGTTCAGGGTCATGGGGTTGTCCACCGAGGGCGTGCCCCCGGTGAAGGTCGCGTCCACCGTGAAGTTGCGGAAGTTGCGCAAGAGGGTCTCGTCGGTGTCGCTGCTCTGGATGGGACCGCCGGTGTAGAACTCGTAGTCCCGGGAGCCCAGCTGGGACCACTCGCCGGAAACCTGCAACTGGGCGGAGCTGGCCCGGTCGTTGGCGACCCCCGGCACCGCCTCGAAATAATCCTGGACCTCGTAGTCCTTGGCCAGGGCGTCCTGCCAGTCCCGCAGCTGGTCCAGCAGGTTGCCCCACCCGCTGCCGGAGTTGCCCTCCGCCGACCAGAGCGAGTCCAGGGTGTAATTGTAGGTCATGCGGCTGTTGGTGCCCAGGTTGGCGGCGATAGCCTGGTTGTTGCCCTGCTGGCGGTGGACCTCCAGGGTGTAGGAGCCGTTGGCGGCGAAAGAGCCCTCGTCGGTGTAGATGCGCTGCCCATCGCCCACCTCCACCCCATTGCCGCTGCCGGTGCCGGTCAGGGTCACGCTGCCGGTGATGGTGCGGCCATAATCATCCACGTAGGAATAGTTGACCTGCATGGGGTTCAGGGTGCTGGGCGTGCCGCCGGCATAGGCGGCGTCCACGCTCAACTGCAAATCGCGGCTGTACTTGCCGGTGTATTGGCCGGAGCCGTAGAGGCGTCCACTGCCACCCTGGCTGTCCACCACCACCGCCGGGCTGTCGATGGCGGGGTTGGTCAGGACCGGTGCGGTGTTGGACAGCGTGCCGGCGAAGATGTAGCTTCCGTTGCTCTGGGTGTTGCCCAACTGGATCAGCTGGTCGATGATGTCGCTCAACTGGCCTTCGAAGCTCTGGCGCTGCTGGGTGGTGTAGGTGCTGGTGGAGAGCTGCTCGGCCAGGGTCCGGGCCTGGGTCAACAGGTCGTCCATGCTCTCCATGCTGCTCACGCTGAGCTTCAGCCAATCCTGGACATGGCCCAGGTTGTCCATGTACTTGTCCAGCTCCTCCATGCCGCGGTGGGAGTACTGGGCGGTGACGGAAGCCACCGGATCGTCGCTGGGCTGGGTGACGCGCTTGCCGCTGCTGTATTGGTTGCTCAGGATGGACTCCGCCTCGCGGCTGCGAAGCAGGCTGTACATCGTCTGCCGATAGAACGTTTCCTGGTTGACGCGAATGGGCATGGCAGCCGCTCCCCCCGGATTAGCTCTTCAGGGTCAACAGGGTTTCCAGCAACTGGTCGGCCACGCCGATCATCTTGGCCGCCATCTGATAGGAGCGCTGGTACTGGATCATCTTGATCATCTCCTCGTCCAGGCTCACCGCGCTCACCTGGTCGCGCAGGTTCAGCAACTCCTCCTGGGAGGCCTCGGCAAAGGTGCGATTGTCCTCCAGGTTGGCGATGTTGCTGCCCAGGTCCACCGACCAGCTGATGACCGCCTCGTTGAAGGTCTGGGTGCCGCCCGTCATCAGGTCGGCGTCCTTCAGGTCGGCCAGGTCCAGGGCGTTGCTGTTGTCGCCCAGGGTGTGCTCGCCGTCGTCGGCGATGCGCCCGGCGGCGATGAGCCCCACGTCGTCGCTGATGGCGGAGTTGACCGAGACATTGCTGGCCGAATAGCCATCGAAGAAGGTGTTGATGCCCATGGCGGCCAGCAGGCCGCTGCTGTCGCCGCCAAAGGCGAACTCGATGTCCCCCTGGGCGGCGATGCGCAGCTGGTTGCCGCCGACGATGGAGGCCACGGGGTTCACCGTGGGGTCGGCGGTGGGGTTGATCACCGCGTTGATGTCGTCGGCGATCTCGGTCAGGGTGTGGCTGGGGTCGATGTTCACGGTGTAGGAGCGGCGGGTGCCGTTCTCGTAGACCCACACCTCCAGCTCGCCGCTGCTCAGCAGGTCCTTGAAGGGCAGGGTGTTGTTGGGGTCGTTGAGCCCGGTGTTGTCATCCGTGCACTTGTAGGTGCCGGTCACGTCGCTGAACAGGGTCAGCCCCGCGCCCTGGCTGTGCAGCAGGTTCACCTGGCCCACGATGGTCTGGGTCAGGTCGTTCAGGAAATCCTTGGTCTGCTCGATGTCCACGTCGCGCACCTGGAGCCAGCCGGCCAGCTGGCCGCCGGTCAGGTCTTCCAGGCCCAGGACCTGGCCGGTGCGAGTGGAGACGATCTGATTGCCGGAGTACCCGTCCACGGCCTGGAAGGACAAGGGGTCCGCGTCGCTGGGCTGGGGATAGGTGTCCTGGACCAGGGTCCGCCCGTTGCCGGCGAAGACGGTCACCGCGCCCCGGGCGTCCTCGAACCACTGGATGTTCAGCTTCTCGCTCAGGTCCATCAACTGGCGCTGGCGCTCGTCGCGGTAGTCATTGGCGGTGTCGCCGGCGGCCTCGGCGGCCATGATGTCCTGGTTCAGGCTGGCGATGCGCCGGCAGATGGAGTTGATCGCGTCCACCCCCTCGGAGATGTAGACGTCCATGTCGTGGGCGATGGCGCTGACGTCCTGGTAGACGTTGTTCAGGCGGCTGCTCAGGTTGGCGGCGGTCTCGGCCAGGATGCCGCGCACCGAGGTTGACTCGGGGCTGTTGGCCACGTCCTGCCAGGCGCTGAAGAAGGCGGTGATGCTCTGGCCCAGGCCGGTGTCGCCAGCCTCGTTGGCCAGGGCCTGGAGCCGGCTGAGTTGGGTCACCCGGCTGTCCAGGGCGCCCAGGTCGCTGTTCTTGCTGGTGAGCCGGCCCTGGAGCAGGCGGTCGCTGTACTGCACCACGGTGGTGGTGGACACGCCGTGGCCATACCAGCCCTCGGCGGTGCGCTCGGGGTTGCGGGTCTCCAGGACGGTGGACTGGCGGGTGTAACCGTCGGTGCTGACGTTGGCCACGTTGTGGCTGACGGTGTTCAGCGCGTAGGTGCTGGCCTGCAGCGACCACCGGCTGATGTCCAGCATGGAATAGATGGACGGCATGGCGCTACACCTCGCGGGTCAACAACCGGGGTGGTCCGCTGGGCGTGGCGTTGCGCCGGCCGCCCTGACCATAGGTCTGGTTGCGCCCCTGGCCGCTCAGGATGCCCATCAGGTGCTCCACCGTGTCCAGGGCCTCCTGCACGAACCGCTGGTTGTTCTGGTTCTTGGTCACCAGGTTTTCGGCCAGGGTCTGGGCCTTTTGCAACAGGGCCCGGAACACGGGGCGCTCGGCCACCGGCAGCAGGCCGGCCAGGTCGCGCAGGCGCAGGGGGCTGGCCGGATCGGGCGAGAGCCGGGTCATGACCTCCTGCCTAGCCTGGCGGGTCTGGTGCAGGCGGCGGGCGATGCCCAGCTTTTGCTCGGCCTGGGAAGGCAGACCGGAGTGGTCGCCGCTGAGCAGGATGTCCTTCTCCCGCTCCACCACCTGGATCAGCTCCCGATAGCAGCCGATCTCGTTCTCGACGTGCTGCTGGATCAGCTTCAGGTCCTCGGGGTTGGCGGTCATGGTCTCGCTCTCCTTGCCTAGGCGCTCTGGTTCAGGCTGCGGGCCAACTGGGGCAGGGGGTCCTGGGCCCGGCCGGAGCTGTCGCGGATCTCGAAATGCAGGTGAGGGCCGGTGGTCAGGCCGGTCTGGCCCACGGTGGCCAGGCCCTGGCCCTGGGCCACGTTCTGGCCCGCGCTGACGTTCATGGTCTCCAGGTGGCCGTAATAGGCCGAACTGCCGTCGTCGTGGGTCACCACCACCAGGTTGCCGTAGTCGCCGAACTCCCCGGCGAAGCTGACCCGGCCGGCCCGGGCGGCCCGCACCGGGGAGCCCTCGGGCGCGGCCAGGTCCACGCCCTGGTGCTCGCGCACCTCGCCGCTGACCGGATGGACCCGCGCGCCAAAGGTGCTGGTCACCTCGCCGCTGACCGGCATGACCAGATCGCTGTTGGCGCTGGACTCGCCGGTGCTCGCGCGCTTCTGGTAGCCGGAGCGGAAATAGGACGGCGTCTTCAAGGCCCCGGTGTTGGGCAAATTTTGCCCCTGCTGGGCCGCGTCGCCTGGCAGCTTCATCCCCTCGGCCGCCGGGCTCTTGACCTTGTCGCGGGTCATCTGCCGCTCGATCATGTCGGCGATGCCCATGGAACGCACGGCGCTGGCCCGGTCGGACTGGGCCTGGTCCAGCATGTCGGTGAACATCTCCTCGCCCTTGCCGCCGCTGATCAGGCCGCTCTTGCTGACGGTCTTTCGCATTTCCTTCATTAATTGCTGAAGAAAATAGGATTCGAACATGCGGCTGGCCTGCTTGAGCTTGGCGGCCTGCTTGAGTTGGGCCGCGTTGTCCGTGGCCTGGGCCTGGGCCAGGTCCATGAAGGCGCGGGTGCTGCTGGCGGTCATCAGGGCCATGGTCCGGGGCTCGCTCCGTTGGGGGTGGCCGTCTTGCTCGATTCTTAATGCAAGCCCCGGGCCATTTATCGCGGACTAGATGATCTCCAGTTCGGCCTGCAGGGCGCCGGCCGACTTGATGGCCTGGAGGATCACGATCAGGTCGCGGGGGGTGGCGCCCAGGGCGTTCAGGGCCTTGACCACGTCGCCGATGGAGGCCCCGGAGGGCAGCACCGCCAGGGCGCGCTTCTGCTCGCTGGCCTGCACCTGGGTGCGCGGCACCACCACGGTCTGGCCGCCCTGGGCCAGGGGCAGGGCCTGGCTCACCTCCGGGGTTTCGGTGATGCTGATGGACAGCGCGCCCGAGGCCACGGCCACGGTGCTGATGCGCACCTGCTCGCCCATGACCACGGTGCCGGTGCGCTCGTCCACCACCACCTTGGCGGCGGTGTCCGGACTGACGTCCAGGGTCTCCAACTGGGCCATGATCCCCACCGGGTCCGCGCCCGCGCCGGGCATCTCCACCTTGATGGTGGAGGGATCCAGGGCGTGGGCCCGCAACTGGGGCAGGGCCTGGCTGATGCGCCCGGCCATGCGGTGGGCGGTGGTGAAATCGGGGTTGTTGAGGTTCACGGTCAGGCTGGTGAGCTGGGCGAACTCCAGGGGCAGCTCGCGCTCCACCAGGGCCCCCCGGGGGATGCGCCCCACGGTGGGATGGTTCTTGCTGACGCTGGCCGCCTCGCCGCCGGCCTGGAAGCCGCCCACGCTGACCGGCCCCTGGGCCACGGCGTAGGTCGCGCCGTCCAGGCCCTTCAGGGGGGCCACCAGCAGGGTGCCGCCGGCCAGGCTGCTGGAATCGCCCAGGGAGGAGAGGGTCACGTCCAGACGCTGGCCCAAGCGCGCGTAGGGCGGCAGGTCGGCGGTGACCATGACCGCGGCCACGTTCTTGATCTTCAGCTCGCTGGCCGGCACCCGCACCCCCATGCGGGTCAGCATGTTGGCCAGGCCCTGGGTGGTGAAGGTGCTGGCCTTGTCGCCGGTGCCGTTGAGTCCCACCACCAGGCCGTAGCCCAGGAGCTGGTTGCCGCGCACTCCCTGGATGGTGGCCAGGTCCTTGATGCGGGCGGCCGGGGCCGGGGCGGCCAGCAGGGCCAGGGCCAGGCCGGCGAGGCAGATGATGGCGGCGGTCTTGCGCATGGTCAAACTCTCCCGGGCGTCCCTAGAAGGGCCACACCGTGTCCAGGAGGCGGGCCAGCCAACCCGGCTGCTGCTTGTCGCTCAGCACGCCCCGGCCGGTGTAGTGGATGCGGGCGTCGGCCAGCTGGGTGGACATCACGGTGTTCTTGGCCGTGACGTCGCTCTGGCGCACGGTGCCCTCCAGCACGATGTACTGGGTCTCGCCGTTGACCTGGAGCTCGCGCGAGCCGCGCACGGTCAGGTTGCCGTTGGGCAGGACCTCGACCACCGTGCAGCCGATGGAGGAGGTCATGGTGTCCTCCTTGTTCAGCTCGCTGGTGGCGTCATGCTTGGACTGGAAGTTGGCGTTGACCATGGTGCTGGGGGTCTTGTTCTCGCCGCGCTGGGGCGGGAACTGGCTCTCGTAGCCCATGAGGTTGCTGATGCCGGCCACGTAGGTGTTCTTGCGCTCGGCCTTGGTGTCGTTCTTCTTCTTGGCCTTGCTGTTCTCCACGATCTCCACGGTGATGATGTCGCCCACCTGGCGGGCGCGCAGGTCGCCGTAGAAGTCGCTCTTGGCGTCCACGAACAGGCTGCCGGTGGTCAGGCCGGGCTTGCGCATGCCATAGGCCGGGTCCGGGGCCGGAGGGATCTGGGCCTTGGGGTCGAACTCGCCCAGGTGGTTGGCGCAGCCGGCGGCCAGGGTCAGGCCGGCCAGGCAGACCAGGATCAAGCCGTTGCGCAGCATCCGGTTGGTCATCACGAGCCTCCTAGAACTCCACCACCACCGTGCCCGAATCCAGGACCTTGCCCCAGACCTCGCGCTTGGTGTTGAGATTGCTCAGGCGAATCCGGCCGCCGGCGTAGCCGGTCTGCTCGGCCTTGCCCTTGGCGCTGACCTTCAGGCCCTCGGCGTTGAAGATCATGGTCACCACGTCGCCGGGGCGGATCAGGGGGGCCTGCTCCAGGCGGCGCAGGTCCAGGGCCTGGCCGGGGCCCACCGCCACCCGGGTGCGCAGGCCCACCGCGTCGCGGGGGTTGGTCAGGAAATTGCTGCCCACCTCGGCCAGGTTCACCCGCTTCAGCTCCACGTCCTCGGCCCCGATGATGTGGCGACCCAGCAGGGGGCGAGCCGCCACCACCACCTGGTCGTAGAGGTCCACCACCGCCGAGACCCGGGTCTGGGCCTCCTTGTGGCCGTCCACGTAGACGTCCACCGCCGCCGGCACCCGGCCCAGGGGCTCGCCGTCCACCCCGACCAGGCGCACCTGGGTGGTCAGCCGGCCGGCGGGCAGCAGCAGGTCGCGCCCGGGCTCCAGGTCGCGGATGTCGGCCTCCCGGGCGCGGTCGCCCAGGCGTTGGTTAACTTCCTCGATATAGATTTGGCCCAGGCGCTGGCTGGTGAGCACCTGGGTCTGGCGCTCCACCACCACCTGCTCGGGCAACAGCACGCTGACCTCCGGGCCCAGGTTGGCCTGCTTGACCAGGCTCTTGATCCGCGAGCCGTGGATGGTCAGGCTGCGGCCCAGGTTGGGGGAGACGCCCACGATCGTCGCGGAGAGGGACTGCTTCAGGGTCGGGCTCAGGGCCTGGTCCGGGGCGGCCAGGCTCAGGAGGGTCAGACGGCCGCCGTCGGCCATGACGTGCTCGGCGAAGACCAGGGTTTGGGAGGCCTGGGCGGAAGCGGCCAGCCAGGCCGTCAGGGCCAGGAGGATCAGGGTTTGCACGCTGCGCTTCATGGGGCTCTCCCGTTCGCCGGCCGGCTCAGGCCTAGCGCTTGACGTTGTTGGCCATCTGGAGCATCGAGTCGGCGGTCTGGATGGCCTTGGAGTTGGACTCGTAGGCCCGCTGGGCCACGATCATGTTGACCATCTCGTCCACCACCGAGACGTTGCTCATCTCCAGGAAGCCCTGGGCGATGGTGCCGTACTGCCCCACCCCGGGGTTGCCCTCCACCGCCGCGCCGGAGGCCGGGGTGGGCCGGAACAGGTTCTTGCCGATGGCGTAGAGGCCGGCCGGGTTGGCGAACTTGTACAGGGTCAACTGGGCCTGGGCCAGGACGTCGCCGTTGTTGGCCAGGGCGGTGATCTGGCCGCCGGGGTCCACCACGATGCTGGTGGTGCCGTCGGGCACCGTGAACTGGGGCTGGAGGATGTAGCCGTTGCTGTCCACGATCACCCCGTTGTTGTCCAGCTTGAAGGAGCCGGACCGGGTGTAGACCTCCTCGTCCACCTTCAGCACCTTGAAGAAGCCCTGACCCTCGATGGCCAGGTCCAGCTGGTTCTCGGTGTTCTGGTAGTCGCCCTGGCTGAAGAGCTTCTGGATCGCCACCGGCTTGACGCCCAGGCCCACCTGGACCCCGGTGGGGATCATCTGGCCCGCGGCCTGGGTGGCGCCCGGCTGGCGCAGGGTCTGGTACATCAGGTCCTCGAAGTCGGGGCGGCTTTTCTTGAACCCGGTGGTGTTGACGTTGGCCAGGTTGTTGGAAATGACGTCCATGTGCAACTGCTGGGCGCCCATTCCGGTGGCCGCGGTCCAAAGGCTACGCATCATGGCGAAGGTCCTCCTCTAAGACAAAGCCTGGGCTCAGCCCACCCGTCCGACTTGGTTGACGGCCTTGGTGTCCATTTCCTGCATGGCCTGCAAGACCTTCTGATAGGACTCGTAGGAGCGCATGGTGTTGATCATCTGCACCATCTCGCTGACAACCTCCACGTTGGACTCCTCCAGGTAACCCTGGTTGAGAATAGCGTCGGTGGCCGCGGTGGTCGCCGGCGGCTTGCCGTCGGCGCCGACAAAGAGGCTGGCGCCCTCCTTGACCAACTGGTTGGTGTCGGCCACCTTGACCAGGCCGATGATTCCCACCTGCTCGCCGTTCTGGGAGATGCCGCCCTGGTCGTCGATGTAGGGCAGGCCGCCGTTGGGATTCAGGGTGATGGCCGCGCCGCCCTGGCCCATGACCTGGTAGCCCTGGCTGGTGACCAGGCGACCGTCGGAGAGCATCTTGAAAGCGCCGTCGCGGGTCAGGCGCATCCCGTTGGGGGTCTGCACCTGGAAGAAGCCCTCGCCGCCAATGGCCAGGTCCAGGGGATTCTCGGTGGCGTGCAGCGCGCCCTGGTCCATCACGTGCCTCACCTCGCGCTCCATCAGGTCGCTGAAGGACAGGCGGTCGCCCTTGAAGCCGGAGCTGGAGACGTTGGCCAGGTTGTTGGAGATGACATCCATGTTGTTCTGCTGGCACAGGGCCGCCCGGGCCACATCCACGAATCCGTAATCAAATGACGACTGGGCCATTGCACCGACCTCCAAGGGAGCGTTCCTGGCCCAATGGCTTGCAACCCACATGCCAGCCCGCGTCAGCGGACCAGATAGGGATTAATTCTTTGTGATGACTGACTAATACGCCTGGTGGCCGGGCGTGGGCGCGCGGGGGTCGCGCCGGGGGTTTGGCGGGAAGTAATTGCCTAGCGACGCTGGTCCAGCATCCGGTCGCGCCAGCGGTCGTTGGCCTTGTAGACAAAGGCCAGGATCTCGGCCACCACCAGGTACAGCTCCGGCGGAATCTCCTGGTCCACCTCCAGGCGGGCCAGGATCTCCACCAGGTCGGGGTCCTCCTTGATGGGCACCCCGTGCTCCTGGGCCAGGGCGATGATCTTCTGGGCCAGCAGGCCCTGGCCCTTGGCCGAGACCACCGGGGCCTGGTCCCGGCTGGGCTGGTAGCGCAGGGCCACCGCCTTCTTGATCATGGCGCGGGGGGGCTTCTCGGGCGGGGCCATGGCTAGACCGTCAGCGAGAGGTAGTGGCCGCGCTGGCGCAGGAGCTGGGCCAGGGGCGAGTCCTGCTCCTGCTCCGGGCCGGAGCGCACCGCCACCCCGAAGCTGGCCTGGATGCCCAGGAGCCCCAGGCGCTCACCCAGCTCGGGCAGCAGTTCGTCCAGGAATTCCGCCCGTTGGGCGTCCTCCACCAGGAAGCGTCCCAACAGGGACGCGCCCTGGAAACGCGCCTCCACGGTCAAGGCGCCCAGGGCGGTCAGTTGCAGGAAAAACACCAGGCTGGCGCCCCGCTCCTCACCGTCCTCCGAGTCCTGGGGCAGGCCCAGGAGCAGCTCGCCCTGTTGGAGCTGATCGCCCAGCAGCATGGGCAAACCCAGGAAGAGCAGGGCCTCCCGCGGCAGCAACTCGGCGTTGAGGCGCTGGTTGGCCGCGAAGTGCTCGCCCAGGTTCTGGGCCGCCAGCAGGAACTCCTTGAGCACCGCGGCCCGTTCGGGGTCGCTGGCGGTCAACAGGGACAACTCCGGGGCCAGGCTGCGGGTCAGCTCCGGCAACAAGCTCCGCAGGTTGGCCGGAAGCCCCCCCCGGCCCCCGGCCGCCGCCAGCTTGGCCAGGCGAGCCTCCAGGTCCATGCCGCCGCCGGTCATTAGGCGCTTCAGGTATTGCGGGTCCCCGGCCCCGTCCTGGTTCAACACCAGACTTTGGGCCAGTTCGCGCACGCTGGCCATGGCCTGGGCGGCCTGGGGCGTGGGCGGAGGCGTCTTTTGGGGGTCGAAACGCAGGAGGGTGGCCAGGTCCGCGCCCAGGCGCTGGCGGCCCAAAAGCAGGGCCTGGAGCGCCGCCCCCAGGGCGGCCTGTCCGGCCCGGGCCGCCTCGGCACCAGCCTGGCCCCCCAGGCTCAGCACCAGTTGGGGCTTGGTGGCCACCACGGTCAGGTCCAGGCGCTGGCCGGTCTTGAGGGGCAGGTGGCTCTCGGCCAGGAGCTCCTGGCCCATCAGGCGCAGGCGGTAGAGCCCGCCCGGCTCCTGGCCGGCCACCTCGGCCTTGACCTGGCGGCCGGGGCTGAGCCCGGCCAGGGAGTCCTCGCGCGTCGACCGGGTTTCCGAGCTGGTACCGGTCAGGCGGGCGCGGATCAGGTCCAGCACCGGCTAGCTTCCCTGGCCCTGACCGGAGAGTCCCAGCACCAGCTCCACCTCGCCCCGGGGCCGGCCCACGGCGGCCGCGATCTCGGCGGCCTTCTTGCCCTGACGGGCCAGGCCCAGCACCTGGGTCCGGAAATCGGGCGGCGGGCTGGGGGGCTCCTCGCGGGAGGCGGACGGGGCCGGGGCGGTGGCCGGCGGCGGGGCGGCGGCCGCCAACTGGGAGCGGGTATCGGCCAGGCGTTGGTCCAGGGCCGCGGCCAGGCGTTTGAGCTCGTTCAGGCGCTGGTCGATGCCCGAGAGGCTGGCGGCCACCAACTCGCGCTTTTCGCCCAACAGGCGGTCGAACTCCCGCGAGAGCTTGGCCGCCTCGGCCAGAAAGCCCTCCATCTCGCGCGGGGTCCGGCCCGGGCCGGACTTGCCGCCGCGCTTGATCTGCCAGAACAGGGCCGCCACCGCCAGCACCAGCAGCAGATCGGCGGCGATCAATAACCACCACAATCCAGGCATCACACCACCACGTCCACCAGACCGCCCTCTTCCCGGTCCAGGTCCTCGGGCTCGGACCGGCCCCGGGCGGTCCGGCCGCCGGCTCCGCTCCCGGCCTGGCCCTGGCCCTGCTGGTCACGATCCTGGGCCCGCACCCGGGCCCCGGCCGCGCCGCGCTGGCTGGCCTGCACCGCCTCGCGGCTGCGGGTCTGTTCGCGGACCATCTCCGCCCCGGCCGCCATCTGCTGCTGCTCGCCGACCCGCTGGGTCTGCTCCTGCACCCGGCTGACGTCGCCGGATTGCTGGATGACGATGGGCAGGTTGACCGCGCCGTTGCTCATCAGGCTTCCCCGCCGGCCCTGTTTCAGCCGGTGATGACGAATTCGGTGATCGAGATCTGCTGGACCATGGCCTGGCCCAGGGCGGCGTTGACCGCCTCCAGGATCTGGCCGGCCAGCAACTGCTTGTTGCGCGCCTGCTCCACCTCGGCCGCCGGCCGATCGCGCAGCAGACGATAGATGGTGTCGCGCAACAGGATGCGCTTTTCCACCAGCACCTGCTGGCCGCTGCCGTCGCCCAACTCCACGCTCACGGTCAGGCGCAACAGTTGCCCCTCCTCCTTGCCGGTCTTCATCAGCGGCACCAGGAACGGCTCCAGCGGGATGACCAGGGCCTGGGTGGAGGGCATCTTCTCCACCACCACCCCGGTGACGGGCGGGGGGGCCGGGGCCTTGGCCGGGGCCGGCGGCGGGGTCGGGGCCGGGGAGCGCAGCCAAAGCCAGGTGCCCAGGCCGGACAGGGTCAGCAGCAGCACCCCGCCGCCCAGGCCGATCCAGAGCCAAGGCCGCCGCCGAGGCTCCTGGCGCTCGGTGATGGCCTCGATGGGCTCTGGCGCGATCTGCGCGGCGGGGGAAGGGATCTCGCCGGAGAGGTCGACTTCAAGCTCGACGGGTTTGGGCTTGAGCCCCTCCAGGGTGGGCAGGTCGGCCTTGTCCAGCTCCACCCGGTCGCTGGGCTTGGCGCCGCTGGAAAAGTCCTCCCGGTCCAGGCGGCGCTCGATCTCGGCCAGCACGTCCTCGTCGAAGCCCTCGCCCATGTACTGGGACTGGTCCAGCACCTTGCGGGTGGGACCCTCCGGCTCCTGCGAGACTGGCGCTAGCGGTATCTCCGGGCTCACCTTGCCTCCCGGTGGGGAGCGTCCGCCGCACGGCGCCCGCCCGCGCGGCCCGGAAACGGGGCCGGGGTCGGGCGCGTCAGCCGAAGATCTTCTCGATCTTCTCGCTCAGGGTCTCGGCGGTGAACGGCTTGACGATGTAGTTGCTGACCTTGGCCTTGACCGCCTCCAGCACGTTCTCCTTCTGCGCCTCGGCCGTGACCATCAGGAAGGGCAGGTCCTTGAACTCCTCATGGCTGCGGACCCATTTGAGCAGCTCCAGGCCGCTCATCTTGGGCATGTTCCAGTCGCTGATGACGAAGTCGATGCGCTCGGTCTCCAGCTTGCGCACCGCCGTTTCGCCGTCGTCAGCCTCGACGATGTTCTCGAAGCCCAGCTGGCGCAGGATGTTTTTCACGATTCGACGCATGGTGGAAAAGTCATCCACCACGAGCACTTTCATTTTGGTGTCCATGGCCATGGGTCATCTCCGGCTTTGCGTCAGGCGGCCACCACGTCCCGAAGCCGGGCCCTGAGCCGCAGGATGGCTTTGGTGTGCATCTGGCTGATCCTGGATTCAGTGTAGCCCAGAACCTGCCCGATTTCCCGCATGGTCAACTCATCATAATAATACAACGAAACAACGAGTTTTTCCTTCTCCGGCAAGCCGGCGATGGCCTGGGCCACCTGGCCGCGCAATTCGGCCAGGCCCAGGCGGGCCAAGGGGTCCTCACCGTCCTCGCGTCCCAGGGCGGCCATCACCTGCTCGGCGTCCAGGTGTCCCAACAGGGGGTTGTCCGGGTCGTCCAGGCTCAAGAGGTTGACTCCCTTGACCTCGTCCAGCAAGCCGTAGAATTCTTCCAGCGGCAGGCCCAGATCCGCCGCCACCTCCTCGTCGGCCGGCTCCCGCCCCAACTGATGCTGAAGCCGCTGGTAGACCTCCTCCAACTGGCTGCCCTTCTTGCGCACGCTGCGCGGCACCCAGTCCATGGCGCGAAGCTCGTCCAGGATCGCCCCCCGGATGCGGAACTCGGCATAGGTCTTGAACTTGACGTTCTGCTCCGGATCGAACTTGTCCACCGCGTCGATCAGGCCCAGCACTCCGGCGCTGTAGAGGTCGTCCAGGGGCACATGGGCCGGCAGGCGCATGGCGATGCGGCCGGCCACATAGCGGATCAGCGGAGTGTGCTCCAGGATGAGCGCCTCCCGCTCCTCGACAGCCAGGTTGGTCCGTCCAACTCCGCCATTTTTTCCGCCGTAACCGTTCATGGCCTGCCCAGATTTTTGCCCCCCGGCTTTTGCAGGTGCCCAGCCATTGGATGTTACGACATATCCACCAATCTGCGCCAGAAGAACTTGATGCTGCCCGCCGAAGCGTCGGCCGGGGTGGCCAGCAACCGCTTGCCCAGGTTGACGATTCCCTTGGCCGCCGCCGAGTTGGGGTGGCTGAGCAACAGGGGTTTTTGCAGGATAACCGAGCGGCTGACCGCCGGATCGCTGGGCACGAAGCCCAGGTAGTCAATGCTCAGACCGCCCAGGAAATGGTCGGCGGCCATGGCCAGCTTGCGGTAGACGCTCTTGGCCTCGGCCTCGTTTTTCACGTTGTTGACCACCAGCTTGAAACTGCGCTCCTGGTGCTGGGTGTAGAGCACCTTGATCAGGGCGTAGGCGTCGGTCAGGCTGGTGGGTTCGCCGGTGGCCACCACCAGGCGGTCCTGGGCGGCGGTGTTGAAATAGAGCACCATGTCGCTGATGCCGGCCGCGGTGTCGATCAGCACCAGGTCCACCTCCAGGTCGAAGTCCTCCAACTCCTGGAGGATCATCATCTATTCGTCGCTGGTCAGGTTGGACAGCTCGCTGACGCCGCTGGCCGCCGGCAGGATCAGGATGCCCTCCGGACCCTCCACCAGCACCTCCTTGAGGCCCTTGCGCCCGCTGAGCACGTCGCTGATGGTGAACTCCGGGGCCAGGCCCAGGACCACGTCAACGTTGGCCAGACCCAGGTCGGCGTCGATGATCAGCACCTTGCGCCCCTGGCGCGCGCAGGCCAGGGCCAGGTTGACCACCAGGTTGGTCTTGCCCACCCCGCCCTTGCCGCTGGTCACCGCCAGGGTGCGCAGGGGCACGGCCGGAGCCTTGTTCAGGCGCTTGAGCGCCGCCAGCCGGCGCAGGGATTGGGCTTGGTCCATCGAGCCCTCCTTGTATCTCCAGGTCTGGAGCCCGGGAGCCCCAGCCAATCGGAAGCGTTAGCGATTCAGTCCGCGCTCAAGCCACCACCTGGGGCTCGCCCCGAGGCGGCATCAGCCGGCGGGCCAGGCCTTCGCGGGTGGCGGCCTCCAGGTCGTCGGGCACCCGCTGGCCGCAGGTCAGGAAACTCACCGGCCAGCCGCTGTGCGCCACCTGGTTCAGGATCACCCCATAGGCGCTGGTCTCGTCCAGCTTGGTGAAGATCAGGCTCTGGGGGGCGAAGCGGCCGAAGCTCTCCAGGGTGGCCTTGAGGTCCGCGTCGCGGGTGGGGCAGGCCAGCACCAGGTGGCAGACCGTCTCCGGCACCGCGGCCAGGATGGCGCGCAACTCCTCCAGGTTGCCCTGGTCCCGGGGCGAGCGCCCCACGGTGTCCACCAGGATCAGGTCGGTCTCGGCCAGTTCGGCCACCGCCCGGGCGTATTCCTCGCCGTTGGCCGCCACCTTGGTTTCCAGGTCCATGAGCCGGCCGTAGACCATCAATTGCTCGGCGGCGGCGATGCGGAAGGTGTCCAGGGTGATCAGCCCCACCCGCAGCCGGTGCTTGAGGGTGTGGTTGGCGGCCAGCTTGGCCACGGTGGTGGTCTTGCCCACCCCGGTGGGACCCACCAGGGCCCAGACCAGGGGCCGGGCCTGGCCCGGGCCGGGTCCGGGATAGACATTCAGCATCTTTTTCAGCCGGATGGCCAGGCGGCCCAGCAGGTTGCCGCCGCCGGGGCCGGCCAGGTCGTCCAGAAGCTGGGCGATCAGGGCCGGGGCCACCTCCTGCTCGCGCAGATGGTGGAACAGGGGGGCCACCTCGGGCCGGCCGGCGAAATCCTGGGTGGCCTCGCTCAGCACCAGGTGCCGGGCCACCATCTGGCCCAGGTCGCGCACCTGGCGGGTCAGCTCGGCCAGGTCGCCGGGACCCTGGGGCGCGGCCTGGGCGGGCTCTTCCGGCGCGGCTGGGGCCGGGGCCGGAGCCTGGTCCCGGGCCAGGCCGGGCTCGATGGCGGCGGTGATCTCCACCCCGCCCCCGGGCAGCCGCCCGGTGGCCAGGATCACCGCGTCCGGCCCCAGGACCTTGCGCACCTCGCGCATGGCCTGGGGCATGTCGGCGGCGGTGAAACGCTTGACTTTCATGCTTGCATCACCTCGCGGCTACCCGCCCAGCTTGATGGCGCCCACGCCGTGGACGTTGAGGTCGCTGACCAGCTCGTTGTGGCTCAGCACCGCCAGGCTGGGCACGAAACGCTCCACGATGCGACGGAAGTGCCGGCGCACCACCGGGGAGCAGAGCACCACCGGCGGCTGGCCCAGGCCGGCGAAGCGCTCCAACTGCTTGTTCAGGCCGGCGACGACCTTCTGCACCTTGGTGGGGTCCACCGACAGGTAGACCCCGTGGTCGGTCTGCTGGATGCCGGCGGTGATGATGTCCTCCACCGCGGGGTCCAGGGTCATGACGTGCAGGTCGCGCACCCCCGGACCCAAGAGGGCCTTCAGGATGCTGCGGTTGAGCTTCTGGCGGCAGTACTCGGTCAGCACGTCCGGGTCCTTGGTCAGGTTGGAGTAGTCGCAGAGCGTCTCGGCGATGGTCAACAGGTCGCGCACGCTGACCCGCTCGCGCAGCAGGTTTTGCAGCACCTTCTGCACCGCGCCCAGGCTGAGCTGGTGCAGGAGCTCCTCCACCACCTTGGGGGTGGTCTTTTGCAGGTTGTCCAACAGGCGCTGGGTTTCCTGGCGGCCCAGGAGCTCGTCGGAGTGGCTCTTGATCACCTCGGTGAGGTGGGTGGCCACCACGGTGGACAGGTCCACCACCGAGTAGCCCGCGAACTGGGCCTCCTCGCGCCGGCTGGCCGGGATCCAGACCGCCGGCAGGTTGAAGGCCGGCTCCCGGGTGGGGATGCCGTCGATGGCCTTCTTGGCGTCGCCCGGGTCCATGGCCAGGAAGTAATCGATCATCAGCTCGCCGTGGGCCACCTCGTTGCCCTTGATCAGGATGGCGTAGCCGCCGGGCTTGAGCTGGAGGTTGTCGCGCACGTGCAGGGGCGGCACCACGATGCCCATCTCCAGGGCCAGTTGCTGGCGGATGGAGCGGATGCGTTCCAGAAGGTCGCCGTTCTGCTCCTCGTCCACCAGGGGGATCAGGCCGTAGCCCACCTCCAGTTCCAGGACGTCCAGGGGCAACAGGGCCTCCACCTGCTCCGGCCCCGGGGGCGGCGGAGCGGGCCGGGCCATGGCCTGTTCGGCCTGGGCCGTGACCGCGGCCTGCTTCTGGGCCTTGAACAGCGCCAGGGACAGGGCCCCCACGCTGCCGCCCAGCAGCATGAAGGCGATGTGGGGCAGGCCCGGCACCAGGCCGAAGGCGAAGACGATGCCGCCGGCGATGGCGATGGCCTTGGGCTGGAGGCTGAACTGGCGGCTGAACTCCTGGCCCATGGACATCTCGGTGGCCGCCCGGCTGACCATGATGCCGGCCGCGGTGCTGATGATCAGGGCCGGGATCTGGCTGACCAGACCGTCGCCCACCGTCAGCACGGTGTAGGTGGTGGCCGCGGTGGGGAAGTCCATTTCCTTCTGGAGCATGCCCACCAACAGGCCGCCCAGGATGTTGACGATGGTGATGATGATGCCGGCCACCGCGTCGCCGCGCACGAACTTGCTGGCGCCGTCCATGGCCCCGTAGAAATCGGCCTCGCGCGCGATCTCGGTGCGCCGGGAGCGGGCCTGCTGCTCGTCGATCAGGCCGGCGTTCAGGTCGGCGTCGATGGCCATCTGCTTGCCGGGCATGGCGTCCAGGGTGAAGCGGGCGCTGACCTCGGCGATGCGCTCGGAGCCCTTGGTGATGACGATGAAGTTGATCAGCACCAGGATGATGAAGACCACCAGGCCCACGAAGTAGTTGCCGCCCACCACGAACATGCCGAAGGCCTTGATCACCTGGCCGGCGGCGTTGGTGCCGTCCTCGCCGTGCAGCAGGATCAGGCGGGTGGAGGCCACGTTCAGCGACAGGCGGAACAGGGTGGTGATCAACAGCACCGAGGGGAAGATGCTGAAGTCCAGGGGCTTCATCGTGTACATGCCGGTCAGGAGCACGATGATGGCGAAGGTGATGTTGAAGGTGAGCAGGATGTCCAGCAGGAAGGTGGGCAGGGGCAGGATCATCACCACCAGGATGGCCACCACGCCGCCGGCCAGGGCCACCTCCGAGAGATTGCCCCCCATGACCAGCCGCTTCAGGCTGAACCCGCCGGCTTGGTTGTCCTCGAATGCCTCGGCCACGATCTTCCCTCTCTAAAATCCTAGGCGCGCGCCCTGCGGGCGGCCAGCACTTCCTGCTGGCGGTTCTTCTGGCGATAGACATGGGCCAGGATGGTCGCGGTGGCCTCGTAGAGCTCGTAGGGGATGGCCTGGCCCACCTCCACCTGGCGATACAAGGCCCGGGCCAGGGGCGGGTCCTCCACCACCGGCACCCCGTGCTCGCGGGCGATGGTCTTGAGCTTCTCGGCCAGGAGGTTCATGCCCTTGGCGATCACCTGGGGGGCGTCCATCTCGCTGGCGTCGTAGGCCAGGGCCACCGCGAAGTGGGTGGGGTTGGTCACCACCACGTCGGCGTCTGGCACCGAGGCCATCATGCGCTTCTTGGCCTGCTCGCGCTGGATGCTGCGGATGCGGCCCTTGACCATGGGGTCGCCCTCGCTCTGCTTGAACTCGTCCTTGATCTCCTGCTTGCTCATGCGCAGGTTCTTTTCGAAGTCGTATTTCTGGTAGGCCCAGTCCATGAGAGCCAGCACGAACATGGCCAGGACGCAGCGCCAGAAGATGCGGAAGCAGACCTCCACGATGTAGACCAGGGCGTCCTTGATCTCCATGTCGCCCAGGCCCGGCAGCCGGTCCCACTCTCCGGAGACGGTCTGGTAGGCCACCCAGCCCACCACGAACAGCTTGGCCAGGTTCTTGGCCAGATCCACCAGCATGCGCAGGGAGAACCAGCGCTTGATGCCGGTCAGGGGGTTGAGCTTCTTCAGGTCGGGCTTGGCCCGCTCCGGGGCCAGCAAAAAGCCCACCTGGGCCAGGTTGAACAGCACCGCCGCCAGGGTCACCATCCCCAGGATGGGAGCCATCAGGACCATGAAGAAGGTCCAGACCTGGAGGCTCAGGTCGCGCATGCCGTCCACGCTCAGGTGCATGCTGGCGGCGTGGCCGAAGAAATACCGGGTCAGCTCCCCCAGTTGCTGAAAGTAATAGCCGCCGAAAAGGTTCAGGGTGACCAGCCCGGCCAGGAGCACGCCCGCCCCGGCCAACTCCTGGCTCTTGGCGACCTGGCCCTTTTCCCGGGCCTTGGACCTTCGCCTTGAAGTTGGTTTTTCGGTTTTGTCCTGGGCGCCCTTGTCGGCCATGTCTCACATCGCGCGCAAAAGATGGTTGAGCAACGGACCCAGGCCGCTGAACAGCCGGGTCAGCACCGGCACCAGCACGGTCAGGGTCAGGGACAGGAACACCAGGCCCACGCTGATGGTCAGCGGAAATCCCACCACCAGGATGTTCATCTGGGGCACGGTCTTGGCCAGCACCCCCATCACCACCTGGAGGAAGATCAGGGCCCCGATCACCGGCGCGCCGATCTTGATGGCCAGGGTGAACATCATGCCGGCCAGGCTCATCACCTGATCGTAAAGATCGCGGGTCAGCCGCCAGTGCCCCGGGGGCACCGCCTTGAAGCTGTCGTGCAGGGCGGCGAAGAAGCTCAGGTGGCCACCCACCGCGAAGAAGACCAGCAAGGCCATCAGATAACAAAACTGGGCCAGGACCGAGACCTGCTCACCGCCGATGGGGTCGAAGACGTTGGCCACCGCGAAGCCCATCTGGAAGCCGGCCAACTGGCCCATGACCTGCACCGCGGTCAGGATCAGGCGCACCGACAGCCCCAGGATCAGGCCGATGAAGATCTCGCCCAGGCCCAGGTAGGTCAGGTGGGGCAGGTCCCGGGGCAGGAGCTCGGCCGGCAGCTTCACCGCCGGGGCGATGAGGATGGCCAGCGACAGGGCCAGGCCGGCCTTGACCAGGCCGGGGATGTTGGCCGACCCCAGGAACGGCAGGGTGACCAGCAGGGCGCTGGCGCGCATCAGCACCAGCAGGAAGCCCACCCATTGCTCCGGGTTGAAGTCGGCGAACGGCAAGGCTCCGGTCCTTTCCGCCTAGCGGATGTACTGGGGGAAGTTGGTCAGGATGCCCTCGGTGTAGGCCAGCATCTTGGCCAGCATCCAGGGGCCGAAGAACAGCATCCCCACCAGCACCGCCACGATCTTGGGCACGAAGGTCAGGGTCATCTCCTGGATCTGGGTCACGGACTGGAAGATGCTGATGATCAGGCCCACCGCCATGCCCAGGCCCAGCACCGGCAGGGAGAGCATCAGGGTGATCTCCACCGCGCCGCGGGCGAATCCGATTATGAAGTCAGTG
Source organism: uncultured Desulfarculaceae bacterium (assembly GCA_937908275.1). GTDB lineage: Bacteria > Desulfobacterota > Desulfarculia > Desulfarculales > Desulfarculaceae > JACRDC01. Next base: position 23,859 of record CALERA010000275.1, read on the forward strand.
GTCATGGGCGATCCGTCCTCAGTAGAAGCTCTTGACCAGGGAGCCCACCAGCAGGTACCAGCCGTCCACCAGGACGAAGAGCATCAGCTTGAAGGGCAGGCTGATCATCACCGGGGGCAGCATCATCATGCCCATGCTAAGAAGCACCGAGGCCACCACCATGTCGATGACCAGGAAGGGCACGTAGAGCAGGAAGCCGATCTCGAAGGCGGTCTTCAGCTCGCTGATCACGAAGGCCGGGATCAGGCTGGTCATGGGCACCACGCTGGCGTTCAGGGGCTTGTCCTCGCCGGCGATGCGCAGAAAAAGGCCCAGGTCCTTCTTGCGGGTCTGGCGCAGCATGAACTCCTTCAGGGGCTTGCCCGCCTCCTCCAGGAACTGCTGCTGGTTCAGGCGGCCTTCCAGGAAGGGTTGCAGGGCCTGGTCGTTCACCTGGTTGAAGGCCGGGGCCATGATGAAGAAGGTGAGGAACAGCGCCAGGGAGACGATGATCTGGGTGGGCGGCATCTGCTGGGTGCCCAGGGCGTTGCGCAGCAGGCTGAGCACCACCGCCAGGCGGGTGAAGCTGGTCATCATCACCAGGATCGAGGGGGCCAGGGTCAGCACCGTGAGCAGGAAGAGCACCTGGAGCGAGGTGGTGACCTGCTGGGGGTCCTTGGCGGCCTCGATGCCGATGTTGAGGTTGGGCAGGGTCAAGGGAGCCTCGGCCGCCAGGGCCGGCCCGGACCAGGCCGCCAGGCCGCCCAGGGCCAGCAGCCCCAGCAGGGCCGGCGGCCACCAGGGGAAGCGGCGGCTCATCGCGGCGCCTCCGCGTCCTGGGAGGCCTGCTTGAGGCTCTGGGCGAACTCCCCCCCGCCGCCGGACAGCCGGGCCACCTCCTGGGGGTCGTCGATGTTGGCCAGGGAGTTGACGCCCTGCTCGCTGACGCCCAGCACCAACACCCGCGCGCCCACCTGGACCAGGACCAGCCCCTTGCGTGGCCCCAAGGCCAGGCGGCCGAGGATTTTCAGCCCGCCGGCCGATCCCCGGGCCGCCTGGCCGGGCAGGAAACGTCGGGCCAACCAATACAAAGCCAGCACCAGGGCCAGGACCAGGGCCAGGGCGGCCAGCATCTGCACCAGGGAGGCGGTGAAGCCCATCTCCGGCAGCTCCGGCGGGGCCTGGGCCGCGGATTCGGCCACGGATTCGGCCGCCGCCGCCAGCGCCGGCCATATTCCGCCCAGGGCGGCCAGGGCCGCCGCGTGTATGGACTGGCGCTTTCTCATCCCAGGGACTTGACCCGCTCGATGGGGCTGACGATGTCGGTCAGGCGCACGCCGAACTTCTCGTTGACCACCACCACCTCGCCGCGGGCGATGAGCTTGCGGTTGACCAGGATCTCCAGCGGCTCGCCGGCCAGCTTGTTCAGCTCGATGACCGAGCCCTGGCCCAACTGCAACAGGTCGTTGATGAGCATGGAGGTGCGCCCCAGCTCCACCGTGACCTCCAGGGGGATGTCCAGGATGAAGTCGATGGACTGGACCTCGCCGGCCCCGCCACCGCCGGACTCGCCGAACTCCTCCAGGCTGGCCTCCCCAGCCTGTCCCGCAGCGTTGTCCCAATCATCGGCCATGCTTGCCTCTCCTTATGCTAGATGGGCCAGCCCTTGCCGGCCCCAGTGCTACCAGGCGCCGCGCAGATCCAGCAGGCCCTCGACCTTGAAGGCCTTGTTGCCGCGATAGGCCCCGGCCCGCCCCTTGAACTTGGGCACGCCTTCCACCATCGCCACCAGGAAATCGCTGGCGTCCTTGTCCAGGGTCAGCACGTCGCCCACCTTGAGCTTGAGCAGGTCGCCGCTCTTGAGCTGGGCCCGGCCCATCTCCACCGTGAAATCCACCTGCGCCTCCTTGAGCTGTTCGCGGAAGCGCCGCATCCACTCGTGGTCCACCTCCAGTTGATCGCTCTGGAAGCCGGCGTAGAGTTTGGAGCGGATGGGCTCCACCGTGGAGTAGGGGATGCAGACGGTGATGGTGCCGGCGGTGTGCTCCATCTCCAGCTCGAACTTCACCACGATCACCACGTCGCTGGGCGGCACGATGGAGGCGAACTGGGGGTTGATCTCGGTGCGCTGGTAGAGCAGGTTGATCTCGTGAACCGGCTTCCAGGCCTGCTCCATGTCCTTCAGGGCCATCATCACCACCTTGCGGGTGAGCTGCTGCTCGATGGCGGTGAAGTCGCGGCCCTCGATCTTGACATCGCCCCCGCCGCTGCCGCCGAAGAAGGTCTCCACCAGGTTGAAGACCAGCTTGGACTCCAGCACGAAGATGGCGTGGCCCCGCAGGGGGTCCATCTTGAAGATGTGCAGGCTGGTGGGCACCGGCAGGCTGCGCATGAACTCGCCGAACTTGACCATGTCCACGCTGGTGGTGGTCATGTCCACGATCTTGCGCAGGGAGCTGGACAGGGTGGTGCGGAACAACCGGGCGAAGCGGTCGTTGATGATCTCCAGGGTGGGCATGCGCCCGCGGATGATGCGGTCCTGGTTGGTGAGATCGTAGACCACCACCCCGTCGGCCCCGGGGCCGACGTCGGTCTCCACCTCGATCTCGCCGCCGCTCATGCCCTTTAAAAGGGCATCCACCTCTTCCTGGCTGAGGATCTTGCTCATGGCTCCGGTCCCCGGACCCTTCGGGTCCTACTGCACCACGAATTCGGTGAAATAGACCGCGTGGACGCCCTGCCCGCCGCCCAGGGTGCCGTTTATCGAGCGCAGGACCTCGTTGCGCAGCTTGAGCTTGCCGGCCACCGGGCTGATGTCGGCGAAGGACTTGCTGGTCAACAGCAGCAGGATGGAATCGCGCACCTGGGGCATGCGGGCCTCCAGGTTCTTCTTGGTGGCCTCGTCCTTGACGTCCACCGCCAGGGCCAGCTTGAGATAGCGTTTGCCGGTGGTGTCGGCCAGGTTGACGATGAACGGCTCCAGGGTGACCATGGTGCTGGCCTTCTCCCCGCCGCCGTGTTTGTCCGCCTCCTTGGCCGTCTTCTCCTCGCCGGCCTTGGCCTGGCCCTCGGCCGCGGGAGGCTCGGCCGGCTTGGCCAGGAAGAACTTCCACACCGCGAAGCCGCCGCCGCCCAGGACCAACAGCCCGGCCACGGCGATGATGATGAGCTTCATCATCCCGCCTTTTTTCTTCTCCGACCCGCCCTCCTCGGCGGTGTCCTGCCCCAGGTCCATTTCGTCGTCGGGCATGATCGCTCCTTTGGCCTCAGCTATTGTTCAACAGCACCACGATTTCGATGCGGCGGTTCATGGCCCGGTGCTCCGGGGTGTCGTTGGGCGCCAGGGGCCGGCTGGCCCCCAGGGCGGCCACCCGCACCCGGCTGGCCTCCACCCCGTCCACCTGGGTCAGGCGGTGGGCCACGGCCAGGGCCCGGGCCAGAGACAGGTCGTAGTTGTCCTGGAAGGACCCCTCGCCGGGCAGGCGCTCATTGTCGCTGTGCCCCTCCACGCTCACCGGCTGGGTGCCGTAGCGCAGCATTTCCGCCGCCTGGTCGACGCGCTTGACCGCCTCCGCGGTCAGGTTGGCCTTGCCGGCGGCGAAGAGCACGTCGTTGCTCAGGGTGATCACCAGGCCGCGCTCGTCCCGCCGCAGGTTGATTCCCGGTTGCAGATGGGAGGGCAGGCTCTGGGCCTCGCCCCCGGGCAGGTCCAGTTGGCGGGCCGCGTCCTGCTCGGCGCTCTTGAGTTGGTCCACCCGGGGTTGGGAAACCTGGTCCAGCTTGGACAGGATGTCCGGCACCCGGCTGCGGTCGGTGGTCTCCAGCACCCCCTGCCCTCCCCGCTCGAAAACCCCGAAGGCGGCCTTGAGCTTCTGCACCTCGGGCGCGCGCATGGCCAACAGCATCACGAAAAAGGTCAGCAGCAGGGTCACCAGGTCGCTGAAGGTCAGCATCCAGCCCAGGGGGTCGAAGCCCGGTCCCTCGTCCCGCCGCGGCATGGCTACTTGCCTTCCTTTTCCTGGGGCAGCAACTCGAAGGTGAAGCCCCGCAGCCCGACCTTGGGGTCGGTCTCGGTCAGGGGCAGGTCCTGGGCCGCGCTGTCCCGGGCGTCGAAGACCATCTCCACCCGGTTGTTGAGCCGGGCGTGGGCGGGATCGCGCTGGGACACCCGGGGCGAGAAGCCGGCCATGCCGAAAGCCGCCAGGCGGGAGGGGGCCAGGCCCTGGCTCACCAGGTAGCGCAGCACCGCCAGGGCCCGTTGGGCGCTGAGCCGCCAGTTGTCCTGGCCGCTTTCGCTGGTCAGGGCCGGGCCGTCGGTGTGGCCGTAGAGGCTGATGGGATAGCCGCTGTTCTTCAGGACCTCGGCCGCCAGGCGCAGAAACTCCCGCCCCTTGTCGCTCAGGGCGGCGCTGTCGCCCTCGAAGAGCAGGCCGCCGGTCATCACCACGGTGCGGCTGGTCTCCGAGCGCAGCAAAGAGACCTCCCGATCCAGATCCAGCGAGCGGCTAAGACCCCGGATATAGCGATAATCCTGCTCCACCGGCACGATCGGCATCACCACCTCGGAGCTTTGCTTGCGCTCCGCGCCGGACAAAGGGCTGTCCCCGCCGGAGAGCAGGCCGAAGCCCGACTGCAGGGACTGGATCGCCGCCTCGACCTTGGCCTCCTCCACCTTGCCCATGGCGTTGAGCAGGATGAAAAAGGCCAGCAGCAGGATCATCAGGGAGGTGTAGAGCACCACGATCCCGGGGCCCTTTTCCTCCTGCTGGTGACGCCTGGCCATGCCCCACTCCTACTGGAAGGCGCTGACGCGCGCCGAGGGGGGGATGAAGCTGTGCAGCTTCTGCTCGATCACCCGGGGGTTGTCCCCCCGGGCGATGGCCAGGATGCCGTGTAACATCAACTCTTTGAGCATGACCTCCTCGGCCGAGCGGTTCTTGAGCTTGCCGCTCATGGGCAGAAAGACCATGTTGGCCAGCACCGCGCCATAAAAGGTGGTGATGATGGCCACCGCCATGGCCGGCCCGATGCTGGAGGGGTCGCTCATGTTCTGGAGCATCTGCACCAGGCCGATCAGGGTGCCGATCATGCCCAGGGCCGGGGCGAAGGTGCCCATGGTCATGAAGATCTCGGCCCCCAGGCGGTGGCGCTCGGCCACGTAGTCGATCTCGGTCTCCATTATCTCCTTGATGGACGGCGGGTCCACCCCGTCGATGGTCAGTTGCAGGCCCTTGGCGAAAAAGGGATCGTCCAGCTCGCGCACCGCCGGCTCCAGGGCCAGGATTCCCTCGCGCCGGGCCTTGGTGGACAGGTCCACGAAGCGGGCGATCATCTCCGGCGCTGATTGAAGCCGCTGGAAAAAGACGTGCCGGGTCACCGCCAACACCTTGAGCACGTCGCGCAAGGGGTAGTTGATCAGGGTCACGCCGATGGTGCCGCCCACCACGATCAGCAGGCTGGGGATGTCGAAGAACATCAGGATGGATCCGCCCAGGGTCATGGCGATGACGACCAAGGCGAAGGCGCTGGTGATGCCGATTACGGTGGCCAGGTCCATGGAGCCTCCCCGGGGAAGATGCCTCGCAACGGGTGCAGCAATAGACGTGCCAGAAGGCCCGAGAATTTAGTGCTTTCTAATTATAGCCATATCATATGGTTAGATAACAGGACCTATGACACGGGGGAATTGGGGGGCGTCAAGAAAGGGGCGGTGGTCAATCTATTGACGCCGCCAAAAACCGGCGCGCCCCGCCGTCGGGCCGACGGGCGGGGCGCGGGAGAGGCTGGGGCGGGTCCGGCAGGGGTCCGCGCCGGCTAGCGCTTGAGGTTGATCAGCTCCTGCAGCATGGAGTCGGTGGTGCTGATGGTCTTGCTGTTGGCCTGGAAGGCGCGCTGGTAGTTGATCATCTTGACGAATTCGGTGGCCAGGTCCACGTTGGACTGCTCCAGGGTGCTGGACTCCACCGTGCCCAGGCCGCCCTGGCCGGGACGGTTGGCCACCGGCGAGCCGGCCTGGAGGGTGGCCGACCAGAGGTTCTCGCCCTCGCGGCGCAGGGACTCGTTGGACTGGAAGTTGACCAACACCACCGCGCCCAGTATCTGGAGGGTGCCGTTGCTGAACTGGCCGGTGATCAGGCCGTCGGTGTCGATGTCCAGCGACTGCAGGGTCCCGCGCGGGGCGCCGTCCTGGTAGAGGTAGTAGGTCTCGCTGACACCGGCCGATTGGGTGGTGGCGCTGGTGGAGTCGGGGCTGAAGTCGAAGGTGATGGCCTGGGCCGGGGTCGCGCCGGTGAAGTCGAAGGAGAAGGTGCGCTCGCCCTTGCTCTCGGTGGTGGGGTTTCCCTCGGCGTTGGCGGCGAAGGAGGTCTGGGTCCAGGTCGAGAAGGACAGGCCCTGGCTCTGGCCCATGGTCTGCTCGTTGGCCAGGGTGATGGTCTGGTCCGCGCCCACGTCGTCGCGCTCCAGGACCAGGCTGGTGGTGCCGTCGTTGTTCAGGACGGTGGTGGCCACCACGCCGCTCACGCTGACATCGGCCCAGCCGCCCTGCATGCGGCTGCTGGGTATGACGGTTCCCGAGCCGGAGCCGGTCAGGGTGTAGTTGTATTCGGTGCCGACATTGTTGGCGGTGATGATGATCTGGTTGTTCTCGCGGCGGGCGGTGACCTGCGAGCCCAGGACCGCGTGGCCGTTGATGGCGGTGACGATGTCGTCCAGGGTGGCCTGCAAGCCGCCGCCATTGGCGGTCCAGGTGATGGCGGTGCCGTTGATGGCCAGGCTGCCGGCGGAGTTGGAGGAGAGCATCATCGCGCCCTCGGCGTAGGTGCCCGCGCCGTTGATGCCGTTGACGATGTCGTTGAGGGTCCACTGGGCGGTGACCGGGGTGCCGGTCAGGTTGGCGCCGACGGCGTCCAGGGTGTAGCTGGAGCCCTCGTTGGCGTAGATCTTGACCACCGCGTTGGCGCCGGAGGTGTCCACCACCGCGTAATAGTTGGTGTTGCTGCTGGTGTCGCTGTTGATCTGCTCGGCCAGGTCGTAGGCGCCGGCGTCCTGGGCCAGGGCGCCGCTGACGGTGTAGGTCTTGGAGCCGATGGTGATGGTCTCGGTGCCGGCGAAGGCGCCGCTGTAGGTCAGGGTCTGCACCGTCTCGTAGGACTGCTGGCTGCCGGAGCCGGTGTAGGTGATGCGCTCGCCGATCTTGTTGCTGACAATGGTGGTGGCCGCGTCGGCCACGCTGGCGGTGCTCTGGTAGACGTCGGCGGTGGCGGTGGCGCCCTCGAAGTAGTTGACCGAACCGGTCATGTGGCCGTCGGTGTCGAAGCAAAGATAGAAGGTGTTGTCCGGCCGCGCCTCGGGCACCGGGGTCAACACCCCGTCCACGTCCTCGTACATGCTCACCCGCCAGGTGGAGGCGGTGCCGTCCGGGGTGACGGTGGGGTTGTCGGTGAGCTTCTGGAAGTACAGCGAGATGTCGTGGGCCACGCCCAGGCTGTCGTAGACCCGGGTGCTGGTCATGTAGTTGTAGGTGTCGGCGTCGTTGGGGTTCAAGCCGGTGGTGTGGGCGAAGCTCTCGGTGTCCTCGACGTTGAGGTTGATGGAGATGTCCACCTTGGTGGTGGGGTCGGCGTCGGTCTGCTGGGTGATCAGGCGCAGGTCCTCCATCACCAGCTTGAGGTTGCCACTGGCGTCGACGTTGTAGCCCTGCAGGCGCAGGCCCTGGGCGTTGACCACGTAGCCTTCCTTGTCCATCAGGAACTGGCCGGCCCGGGTGTAGTAGATCTCGCCCTGGTTGACCGCCTCGGCGGAGGTCGAACGGCGCACGGCGAAGAAGCCCTTGCCGTTGATGGCCATGTCGGTGGAGACGTCGGTGTTCTCGAACGACCCCTGGGACAGGATCGTCTGCACGTTCAACACCCGCGCGCCGTTGCCGGACTGATCCACCACCGCTCCGCCCACGGTCAGCGACTGCACCATGATGTCACCGAAGTTGGTGCGCGAGGCCTTGAAGCCGTAGGTGCTCAGGTTGGCCACGTTGTCGGCCACCCCGGACAGAGCCCGGCCGTGGACGTTGAGGCCGCTGACTCCGGAATACATGGCGGAAAGCATGCCCATGGTGGTTTTCCTTTCCCGAATGAATCAGATCTGCATCCTCGCGGCCCGGAGGCCGGGGCTGGCTACAACAGGGACGCGGCCGTGGTCCCCAGGTCCACCAGGCCCTGCAGCAGGGAGTTGATGCCCTCGCTGGTGTCCGTGGTGGATTCGGAGGAGCTGGTGTCCGTGGTGCTGCTGGTCTTGGGCACCCGCACCGCCACCACGTCGCTGAGGGAGATGGCCGATCCGCTGCCCAGGAGCTGCATGTTGCCATCGGAATCCCACTGGAAGCCGGTGACGATGCCGCTGACGTACTGGCTGTTGATCGTCACCGCGTTGCCGTCGGTGTCGGTGGCGATGATGTTGATGGTGTAGACGCCGTCCGGCACCGTCTGGCCGTAGCTGGTCAGCCCGTCCCAGGTCCATTCCTGCTCGCCGGCCCCCATGGTGCCCAGGTCCTTGTCCAGCACCGTCTGGCCGTCCTCGTTGGTGACGATGACCTGCACGTTGGCGGAGGAGGCCAGGTTGAAATAGGTGCTGCCGGCCTGGCCGTCGGTCACCGGCATCTGGTTGCCGTAGGCCAGGACCTCCTTGCCCAGGTAGTTGGCCACCTGCACCTCCTGGAAGGAGGTCTGCAGGGCGGCCAGGCCGTCCAGCTTCTCGTTCATGGCCGTGAGCTGCTCCAGGCTGGAGAACTGGGCCAACTGGGCGGTGAACTCGGTGTTGTCCATGGGGTCCAGCGGGTTCTGGTTGGTCATCTGGGCCATGAACATCTTGAGGAAGGCCTCCTGACCCATCCCGCTCTCCACCCCCGTGGTCGTGGTGGTGGTGCTGGTGCTGGAGTCGTAGATTTCGCCGGTGTAGGTGGGGCTGATCATGGCCCTCTGCTCCTAAGCGAAAAGGTTGACCCGGCCGCTGCCGGCCAGGCCGGAGCGGGTCGTGGCCAGGACCGAGCCAAGCTCGGAGTCGGTCCCCTGGCTGGAATCCCCGCCGGACAGCCCCCCGCCCTGGCCATTGCCCCGGCGGGAGCCGCTCTGGTTCTGATATTCGGCCTGGGCCTGCTGGCGCTCGGCGTCGGGGTTGATGGCCACCTCGATGCTGTCGACCTTCAGGCCCTGCTGGCTGAGTTGCTGCTTGAGCTGGTCCAGGCCCGACTCCAGGGCCTGCTTGGCGGCCACGGTCTCGGCGGTCAGGGTGGCCTTGACCACGCCGTCCTTGACCGTAAGCTCCACCTGCAACTCGCCCAGGGTGGGCGGCTTCAGCTCCAGCCGCAGGCTGTTCTGCTGCTTGGCCACCATCTGGGCCATCTGCTCGCCCACCTGGCGGGTGACGTAGCTGGGCAGGACCCGGGTGGCGGCCCCGCTGGCGTTGCTCCCCTGGCCGGCCTCGGCCGCCCCGGCCAGGGTCAGGCCGGCCCAGGCCTCGGAGCGTCCCTGGCCGGTCTGGCCCTGGCTCCCCGCGCCCTGGCCGCCCAGCTCGGCCCCGGACCGGGCCGCGGCCACGGTCTGGGTGGCCTGGGCGGTCTGGTTGGCCTGGTCGGCCTGGCGCTGGCTGGCGGCCTGGGACTGGTCCACCATCTTGGCCGCCTCCGCCCCCAGGGCGGCCTTGGCCAATTGGGGGGCGAACTCGGCGTTGGTCTCCAGCCCCGGCAGGGTCGTGGCGGCGGACTTGCCGCTGGCGGCGTAGCCGGCCTCCTGCAGGGCGCCCTTGGCCTGCTCCAGGGTCTTGTCCCAGGCCTGGATCTGCTGCTGGGTCTGGGCCTCGGTCTTCTGCTGGATCTTGTCCAGGGCCTGGTTCACCTGGGCCCGGAGCTTGTCCACCAGGTCGCCCTGGTCCTGGTCG
>CALERA010000276.1 GCA_937908275.1 uncultured Desulfarculaceae bacterium
ACGGCATACGAGATGTAGCCGTGACTGGGGTTCAGACGTGTGCTCTTCCGATCTCGGGAAGGCCTTGAGGGTCTGCACCACCCGCCGGGTTTCGGCCACATGAAAGCCCTTGCACAACAGGTCCAGCACCCGGTCGGAGCCCGACTCCATGCCGATGAACATGCTGCCCACCCGGCGCTGCACCAGCTCGGCCAGGAACTCCGGGCTCAGGTAGTCCACCCGGGTCTCCACGTGCAGGCCCTCGGTCTGAAGGCCCTCCAGCACCGCCAGGGCCCATTTCTTGTTGGCGGTGAAGTTGTCGTCGTAGAAAAAGACCCCGCCCAGGTCGTGCTTGGCCACCAGGGCGTTGACTTCGGCCGCGACCTTCTCGGCCGACTGCCGCCGCCAGGTGCGCTGATTGAAAAAGTGGTTGTAGCAGAAGCCGCAGGCGTGGGGACAGCCCCGGCTGGCCACGTAGCCAAAGAGCACCCGGGGCACGCCCTCGTAGTTTTTGGCGATGTATTTTTCCACCGGGATCAGGGTCCAGTCCATGGCCACCTGGTCCAGGTCCTTGAGCAGCGGCGGCCGGGGATTGATCACGGCCTGGCCGGTGTGCTTGTAGCCCAGGCCGGGGATCTCCTCCACCGGCCGGCCCTGGGCCAGGGCCAGGGCCAGCTCCACCGCCCCCACCTCGCCCTCGCCCAGGAGCACGTAGTCCACCGCCTCCTCGGCCAGGCACTGCTCCGGCTCCACCGTGGCGTGGACCCCGCCCAAAAGGATCGCCACCCCGGGCAGGGCGGCCTTGAGGCGGGCGCAGCACTCCACCACCAGGCCCAGGGGGTCGCCGGTGATGATGGACAGGCCCACCAGGAAGGGCCGCTGGGCGATCACCTCCGGCAGGCCGGCCAGGGCCTCCTCCCGGGTCCAGTGATAAACCCGCACCCCGAAGCCGGCCTGCTTGAGGGCCGCGCCCACGTAGAGCAGGCCCATGGGCGGCCGGGGCGGCTCCAGGGTGCCGTGCCAGATCTTGATCAGCGCCACCTGGTTCTGATCCAGGGACGGGCGGGGGGCCGTGGTGTCGGTTATGGCGTGCATGCAGGGCAATATAATCCCGGCCGGCCGCCGCGTCCATGCCCGACGGGCAGGGAGGGGTCGCGGCGGGAGGGGTTACTGGATGGCCAGCAGGCTGACGTCGCCGTGGCGGATGGTGGTCACCTGGCCGGGAGACTCCTCCAGGAGCAGGGCCCCGTCGGCCGCCACCCCCCGGGCCAGACCCTGGCGCACCTGGTCGCCGTCGCGCACCGTGACCTGGCGGCCGGTCAACCAGGAGCGCTGGTTGTAGGCCTGGCTCAGGGCCTCGCGGCCGCCGGCCATGAGCTGGGCGTAAAGGGCGTCGGCCTTTCGCAAAATGGCGGCCAGCACCAGGGCCCGGTCCCAGGTCCGGCCGCTGGCGGCCAGCAAGGAATTGGCTGGCGCGGGCAGGTTCGCCAGCTGCGCCGGGTCCAGGTTCACGTTCAGGCCCACCCCCACCACCACGTAGTCCAGGCGCTCGGCCCGGGCGGTGAACTCGGTCAGGATGCCGGCCAGCTTGCGGCCCTCCAGGAAGACGTCGTTGGGCCACTTGATGGCCGGGGCGAGGGCGCAGGTTTCCTCGATGGCCTCGCAGACCGCCAGGGCGGCCAGGTTGGTGAGGCTGAAGACCTCGCCCAGGGCCAGGGCCGTGGGGCGCAGCAACAGGGAGAAGAGCAGGCAGGCCCCCTCCGGGGCGGTCCAGCGCCGGTCCAGACGGCCCCGGCCGGCGCTCTGGTGCTCGGCCACCAGACAGGCCCCATGCGGCGCGCCGGACTCGGCCAGGCGGCGGGCCTGGAGGTTGGTGCTGTCGATGTCCGGGTAGTGCAGGAGCGGCAGGCCCAGGCAGCCGGCCGGCAGGCGGGCCTCCAAGCGGGCAGGCAGGGGCGGCTCGGGCTCTTGCTCCAGGCAGTAGCCGGCCCGGGGCCGGGCGGTGACCACGAAGCCCTGGCCCCGCAGGGACTCCACCGCCTTGCCCACCGCCGCCCGGCTCACGCCCAGGCGCTGGCCCATCTCCTGGCCCGAGGCCTTGCCCCCGCCCGCCAGGAGCAGTCCCAGGACCCGGCCGGGCAGGGAAATTTCGCTGTTCACAGGCCCAGCTCCCGCAACAGACCCAGGACGGCCTGGTTGAAACCGGCCGGACCGGGCAGGGCAACCCGGGCGAGCCCCGGCAGGTCCAGCTCGGCGTGGGAGCCGTCGGGCCTGGCCACCAGGAAGGGCCGGTCCACGGCGGCCAGGAGCGGCGCGTCGTTGGGCGCGTCGCCCAGGCCGGCGCTGACGAGCTGGGGAAATTTTTGGCGCTGGAGCCCCAGCAGCAGGCGGGCGGCCCGGCCCTTGTCCGCGCCCGAGAGCACATGGAAGAAGCGTCCGCCCCGGGTGGCCTCCAGACCGGCCTGTTGGGCGGCGGCCAGGAAGGCCTCGGCCTGGCGCTCGGGCTCGGGCAACAAAATGGGCTCGTTGAACTCCCGTTGCCGGGCCAGGGCGGCGGCCTCCAGGGACAGGCCGGTGAGTTGGGCCACCTCGGCGTCGCTCATCTGGCCGAAACCCCGGGCCTGGAAGCGTGGCGCGAAGCTGGCCAGGCGGGCGCGGACTTGGTCGATCGCCAGGCCCAGGGGCCGCATCAGCCAGCCCGGCCCGGCCGGCAGCCAGCCCGGGGCGCTGGCCAGGAAATGGCCCTCCGGCAGGAAGACCCCGCCGCCGTTCTCGCTGATGAGGGGGCCGCCCAGGCCCAGCTCGCGCCACAGGGGCAGCAGCTCGGCCCGGGTCTTGCTGGAGCAGGGGACCAACTCGGCCCCGGACGCCTTGAGCGCGTCCAGGGCCGGTTGGGCCAGGGCGTGGCTGTAGGTCTGGTGGTCCAGCAGGGTGCCGTCCAGGTCGGTGAAGACCACCAGACGCACGGGGCCTAGTCCTTCTCGCCGGGGCGGAAGTAGTCCCGGATCAGGCGCACCGCGCAGTAGCGGCCGCACATGGTGCAGACCTCGTCCTCGGCCGGGGGGCTCGACTCGCGGATGGCGCGGGCGGTGCGGGGGTCCAGGCAGAGGGAGAGCATGCTGTCCCAGTCCATGCGCCGCCGGGCCTCGGCCATGGCCAGGTCCCGGTCCCAGGCCGACTGGCGGCCCCGGGCCAGGTCGGCGGCGTGGGCCGCGATGCGGGTGGTGACCACGCCCTCGTAGACCTGCTCCGGCCCGGGCAGGGCCAGGTGCTCGCTGGGGGTGACGTAGCACAGGAAGTCCGCCCCGGCCCAGCCGGCCAGGGCCCCGCCGATGGCGCAGGCCACGTGGTCATGGCCGGCGGCCACGTCGGTGACCAGGGGGCCCAGCACGTAGAATGGCGCGTTGTGGCACAGGCGCTTCTGGATCTGGATGTTGGCCTGCACCTGGTCCAGGGGCACGTGCCCCGGCCCCTCGATCATCACCTGCACCCCGGCGTCCCAGGCCCGCTGGGTCAGCTCGCCCAGGGTGATCAGCTCGGTGAGCTGGGCGCGGTCGGTGGCGTCGGCCAGGCAGCCCGGACGCAGGCCGTCGCCCAGGGACAGGGTGACGTCGTGGGCGCGGGCGATCTCCAGCAGGCGGTCATACTGCTCGTAGAAGGGGTTCTCCTGCTGGTTGGCGATGATCCAGCAGGCCAGGAAGGCCCCGCCCCGGCTGACGATGTCGGTGACCCGACCCTCGAGGCGCAGGCGCTCCAGGGCGTGGCGGTTCACGCCGCAGTGCACGGTCATGAAGTCCACGCCCTCCCGGGCCTGGTCCTCGATGACCTTGAACAGGTCGTCGGCGGTGAGATCCACGATGCCCTTGTCCTGACCGGTGATGTCCACCGCCGCCTGGTAGATCGGCACCGTGCCCACCGGCACCGGGCTGTTGGCCAGCACCTGGGCCCGCATGGCGCGCAGGTCCCCGCCGGTGGAGAGGTCCATCACCGCGTCGGCCCCGGCGTCCAGCGCGGCCTGGAGCTTGGCCAGCTCCTCGGCCGGGTCGCAGCGGTCGGGGCTACTGCCGATGTTGGCGTTGACCTTGACCGTCAGCCCCTGGCCCACCCCGCGCGGCACCAGGCACTCGTGGGCCGGGTTGGCCGGGATGGCCACCGCGCCGCTGGCCACCAGGGCGCGCAGCTCCTGGGGGTGCAGGTCCTCGGCCTCGGCCACGATGCGCATGGCCTCCGTGATCTTGCCCTGGCGGGCGGCTTCCAATTGCGTCGCCATGCTGTCCTATCCCTCGCTGCCGGCCAGCTCGGCGACCATGCGCACGAGGTGGTCGGGGTCATTGGCCAAAAGGCGCAGAATCGGCTCCTTGCCGTTCTCGCCCCGGTCAAAGATGGCATCGGGCACGCGGCCCAGTTGTTCGATCACCCAGGCGGCGCCCCACTCCAGGGTGGAGCCCTCCCGTTCCTTAACCTCGGCCGGTTCGTCGGCCCGGGCGAACTCGCCCACCAGCCAGCCCAGGGAGCGCGCCCGCTCCACCAGCTCCGGGCTGTAGCGCAGGGCCATGGCCGCCCGCCGTTGGGGGTCGTGGTGCATGGCGGTCAGCACGATGCGGGCCACGTGGGAGCTGGCCCCGGGCAGGATCGGACCGGCGGCCTTCAGGCGGCCGTTGATGCTGGTGATGCGTCCGGCCACGGCCAGGACCTGGGCCGGCATGGCCGCGCCCGGGGTGGCGTAGCCGATCTGGCAGCGCACCTCCGGGGCCAGCCGCCCCAGGCCGGGGGTCATCTCCAGTTGGTCCAGGGCCTCCTGGAACTCGCTCAGGCATTGGCCCAGCTTGAGCTTGGGCTCCAGGTCGGCCAGGGCGTTCACCGGCCCCTGGCCCTGGCCTAGGTCCAGGCCGCCGACGATGGCCCGCCGCACCAACAGCCGCGCCCGCTCCACCGCCGCGATCAGGCCCCAGCCCTTGGCCAAGAGCGTCGCCACGGCCGAGGCCAGGGTGCAGCCGGTGCCGTGGGTGTGGGGGGTGTCCAGGCGGGGGCTGACGAACTCGTGGACCTGGCGGCCGTCATAGAGCACGTCCACCATCTCCGCCTGGTCCAGGTGTCCGCCCTTGACCAGGGCCGCGCCCGCGCCCATGGCCACCAGGTCGCGGGCGGCCTGGGCCATGGCCTGGGGATCGCGCACGCTCCGGCCCAGGATCACCTCGGCCTCGTCCAGGTTGGGGGTGACCAGGCTGGCCCGGGGGATGAGCCGGGTGCGCAGGGCGTCCAGGGCCTCGTCCAGGAGCAGTCGGTCGCCGCCCTTGGCCGCCAGCACCGGATCCACCACCACCGGGGCCTCCAGGCCCTCCAGCAGCTCTGCCGCCAGGTTGACCATGGCCGCGTTGTGCAGCATGCCGGTCTTGACCGCGTCCAGGCCGAGATCCTCGGCCACCGACCGGAACTGGGCCCGGACGAAGTCCAGGGGCACTGGCATCACTCCCTGGACGCCCTGGGTGTTCTGGGCGGTGAGGGCGGTGATCACGGTGCTGGCGTGCCCGCCCAGGGCGGCCACGGCCTTGAGGTCGGCCTGGATGCCGGCCCCGCCGCCGGAATCCGAACCGGCCAGGACCAGGACACGGGGAACTGACATGGCAATCTCCCCCAAACCGCCGCCCCAGGCCCCGGGGGGCGGGCGGACGGCGAAAAAATAGAAAAAGCCGCCCGGCTGGGCGGCCCGCCAGAGCGGCTAACGACAGGGGTCGGCCTGGGTGGCGCGTTCCAGCCGTTCCCTTCGCCGGTATTACCCGGATCAGGTTCAAGGGGTTGCCCCGGTCCCTGGTGGGCCAAGGCTCTCAGCCGCTGACGGACACCCCCCGGCAGGTCCAACCCTATCAATTTGGCGCGAAATAGTCAATCCAGCGACAGGTCCGCGCAACCGTAACGTTTCTTGACGCCCCTGGCTCTGGCCTCTATAGTGATAGCAACCTCCCGGCATGTCACACGATAACGGCCGGGTCACTTGGGTGGAGCTCAGATGACGCTAACCCGGCCGCTGGAAGCGATGGGGCGCGTGGTGATGCACGGCCTGGAACAGGCGGGCGAGATCCTGCTGCTCCTGGTCCAGACCGTATTGTGGCTCATGCGACCGCCGTGGCGGATGCGCCTGGTTTTCAAGCAGATGGAGTTCGTGGGCATCAAGTCCCTGAACGTCACCATCCTCACCGGCGTCTTCACCGGCGGCGTCTTCGCCCTCCAGACCTATCACGGCTTCGCGCTGTTCGGGGCCGAGAGCCTGGTGGGCTCCACCGTGGCCCTGGCCCTGGCCCGCGAGCTGGGCCCGGTGCTGACCTCGCTGATGGTCACCGGCCGGGCCGGCAGCGCCATGGCCGCCGAGCTGGGCACCATGCGGGTCACCGAGCAGATCGACGCCCTCTACGTGATGGCGGTAAACCCGGTGCAATACCTGGTCCTGCCCCGGGTGGTGGCCTCGGTGATCATGCTGCCCCTGTTGACCATCGTGGCGGATTATGTCGGCATCCTGGGTGGATATGTCGTCGGAGTCCATCTGCTGGGCATCAACGCCGGCATCTTCGTGGCCAAGATCATCGAGTACGTGGACCCCGAGGACATCATGCAGGGCCTGATCAAGGCCGCCATCTTCGGCCTGATCCTCTCCCTGGTGGGCTGCTTCAAGGGCTTCTACGCCTACGGCGGGGCCGAGGGCGTGGGCAAGGCCACCACCGAGGCGGTGGTGCTGGCCAGCGTCACCATCCTGGCCGCCGACTACATCCTCACGGCGCTGATGTTCTAGCCATGACCAGCCCTGCCGCCATCATCGAGCTGCGCGAGGTGCACAAGTCCTTCGGGACCCAGAAGGTCCTGGACGGCCTGAGCCTCAAGGTGCCCCGGGGCCAGACCACGGTGATCATCGGCCGCTCGGGCGGGGGCAAGAGCGTCATCCTCAAGCACATGATCGGCCTGATCAAACCCGACCAGGGCCAGGTGCTGGTGGACGGTCAGGACATCCGGCCCCTGGACGACCGCGAGATCAACGAGTTGCGCAAGCGCTTCGGCATGCTCTTCCAGGACGCGGCCCTGTTCGATTCCATGACCGTCTTCGAGAACGTGGCCTTTCCCCTGCGCGAGCACAGCCGTTTCAACGAGAAGAAAATCCGCGAGGTGGTGGAGGAGAAGCTGGGCCTGGTGGGCCTGACCGGCCACGGCGAGAAGATGCCCAGCCAGCTCAGCGGCGGCATGCGCAAACGGGCCGGCCTGGCCCGGGCCATCGCCCTGGAGCCGGAGATCATCCTCTTCGACGAGCCCACCACCGGCCTGGACCCCCTGATGACCGACGCCATCAATCGCCTGATCCAGAACACCCAGGAGAAGCTCGGCATCACGGCGGTGGTCATCAGTCATGACCTGCAGGGGGCCTACCAGGTGGCCCACCAGATAGCCATGCTCTACCAGGGACGGATCATCGCCGCCGGGTCGCCACAGGAGATCCGCGACAGCGACGACGCGGTGGTGCAGCAGTTCATCCACGGCCGGGCCGAGGGACCCATCGAGGTGCTTTAAACCGGCGGCGGCCGATTTTTGTTTTATACTGGCGCTAGGCTGCGGGGCGGGGTTGCCCCGGCCCAGGCCGCCAGGGGCGGGACGGAGCGATCATGGCGGGATTTTCCACCGAGGCCAAAGTAGGCGCGTTCGTGATGGTGGGGCTTTTGATCCTCACCTACATGACCATCCGCTTGGGCAAGCTCCACTTCGGCGAGCCCGAGGGCTACCGGGTCTGGGGGGTCTTCGACACCGCCACCGGTTTGAAGAAGAACGCCCCGGTGGAGATGGCCGGCATCCAGATCGGCGTGGTGGACCGCATCGAGCTGGACCAGGGCCAGGCCCGCATCACCCTGCGCATCGATCCCCGGGTCAAGCTGCCGGCCGACAGCGCGGCCTACATCCGCACCCGGGGGGTGCTGGGCGACAAGTACGTGGCCGTGGAGTCCGGCAGCCCCGGCGCGCCGATCCTCCAGGACGGCGAGCAACTGGCCAAGGCCCGGGTGCCCACCGACCTGGATCAGGTCATGGCCCGCATCGGCACCATCGCCGACGACATCAAGGACATCACCGCCTCGCTCAAGGTGAGCATCGCCTCGCCCGAAAGCCAGCAGAACATCGCCGACAGCCTGAACAACATCAAGGAGTTGACCGCCACCCTCAAGGTGGTGGTGTCCGACAACCAGGAGCGGCTGAACCGGGTGGTGGTGAACCTGGACCGCTTCGCCGGCGACATGAGCCAGATCAGCGGCGACAACAAGAAGGCCCTGACCGAGACCATCCAGAACTTCCAGGTGGTCAGCGCCCAGTTGAGCCGCACCATCGGGGGGCTGACCTCGGTGGTGGAGAAGATCGACAAGGGCCAGGGCAGCATCGGGGCCCTGGTCAACGAGCGCCAGACCGTGGACGAGCTGAACTCCACCCTGGGCTCGCTCAAGGAGATCACCAAGAAGATCGACCAGGGCAAGGGCAGCCTGGGCAAGCTGGTCAACGACGACACCACCGTCACCCGCCTGGACGACGCCCTGACCAGCATCAACGACTACCTGGGCCGGGCCGACGCCTGGCGGGTCTACGTGGACTATCGCGGCGAGTATCTCTTCGGCGAGTCCTCCCTGCGCAGCACCCTGAACGTGAAGCTGCAACCCAAGGCCGACAAGTTCTACCTGCTCGGCATCGTCGACGACCCGGTGGGCCGGCGCACCGACAAGGAGACCACCACCACCGTCACCCAGAACGGCCAGACCTATCAGCGCACCGAGAAGGTCACCACCATCGACAAGGACGACCTGAAGTTCAACGCCCAGATCGGCAAGCGCTTCTATGACGTGACCGCCCGGGCCGGCATCTTCTCCTCGCGCGGCGGCGTGGGTCTGGACTACCATATGTTCCGCGACGCCATGAAGCTGACCCTGGAGGCCTACGACTTCCGCCAGGAGGAGAACCCCCACCTGAAGTTCGCGGTGGACTACAGCTTCTGGAAATACTTCTACCTGACCGGCGGCGTGGACGACTTCATGAGCGACCAGGACCACTCCACCTTCTTCCTGGGCGCCGGCGTGACCTTCTACGACGACGACCTGAAGTTCCTGCTCACCAGCGCGCCCATGCCATGATTGGAGGACCGGACATGTCCTTCCGGCACATCGCGGTGGCCAGCGACTTTTCCGAGGGCGCCGACGCGGCCTTCAGCCTGGGCCGCGACCTGGCCCGGCAGCACGGCGCGCGCCTGAGCGTGGTCCACGTCATCCCGCCCCTGATCACCCCCAGCCCCCTGCTGGACGACCTGGTGGTGGGCGAGCTGGACCTGCGCCTGCGCGAGAACCTGAGCGACAACGCCGACAAGGAGATTGCCCGGCGCTACCTGGCCCAGGCCGAGGGGCTGATGGCCCAGGCCGTGGTGCTGGAGGGCGACCCCACCAACGAACTTATGGATTGGGTGGCCCAGCAGGGAGTGGACCTCCTGGTGGTGGGCTCCACCGGGCTCTCGGGCCTGGCCGAGGTCTTCTTCGGCTCGGTGGCGGCCCGGGCGGTGCGCCGCGCGCCCTGTTCGGTGCTGGTGGCCCGCCGCCGCCAGCCGGCCGCGCCCTAGACCAAGATTTCTCCTCTTGCCCCGCCCTTAAGTAGCTGATGTCATGAGCAACATTAAAGAATTTTGGCAGCAGGCGGCCGGAGAAATGGCTCGGGGCCGCTCCCTGTGCCTGGCCACCATCGTGCGCCAGAGCGGATCGGCCCCCCGGCCCCTGGGCACTGTCTTCGCGGTGGATCGCTGGGGCGGCATCATCGGCTCCATCGGCGGCGGCCGCCTGGAGGCCGAGGTCATGGCCGCGGCGGCCCGGGTCCTGGACCGGGGGCGCACCGCCTTCATGGACTTCAGCCTCACCGGGCGCGAGGCGGCGGAGCTGGAGATGATCTGCGGCGGCACGGTGCAGGTCTTTCTGGAGCCCCTGGCCGCCGACGACCCCGCCGCCCTGGCCCTGGTCCAGGCCCTGGCCCAGGAGGACGGGCGGCATCAGGGCCTGCTCTGGACCCGCCTGGACCCCGACGCCCGGGGCGCGGTGGCCGGGCGCAAGGGCTTTTGGCGGCGCGGCCAGGACTCACGGGCGGGCCTGCCGGGCGCGGCCTGGGAGCCGGTGTTGAGCCTGGCCCTGGACCAGGGATCGGCCGGGGTTTTCCAGGTGGACGGCCAACCGGACGTCTTATTTTTGCAGCCCCTGGTTGGCCAACCGGTGGTATATTTATGTGGTGGAGGCCACATCTCCTTGTACCTGGCGCCGCTGGTCAAGTTGGTGGGTTTCGGGCTGGTGGTGGTGGAGGACCGCCCCGAATTCTGCAACCCCGAGCGCTTTCCCCAGGCGGACCGCCTCTTGGTGCGCCCCCCCCACGAGACCCTGGACGGCCTGGAGCTGGGCCCCCAGGCCTACGTGGTCATCGTCACCCGGGGCCATCTCAACGACAAGGAGGTCCTGGCCCAGGCCCTGGCCCGGCCCTCGGCCTACCTGGGCATGATCGGCTCGCGCCGCAAGCGGGCCCTGATCTACCAGGCGCTGCTGGATGAGGGCTTCAGCCGGGCCGATCTGGAGCGGGTGCACGCGCCCATCGGCCTGGACATCGGCGCCGACACCCCGGCCGAGATCGCCATCAGCATCGCGGCCGAGTTGATCGCGGTGCGCGCCGGCCTCAAGCGGGCCGGCGGGTTTCTGGCTCAACAAACCCCACTTTGGGAGAGGAAGACATGTCCCGCCGGTTAGGCATGTTGGCGTTGGCTTTCGCCATGATCTGGGCGGCCGGTTGCGCGGCCAGTGCCAAGGACCAAATGGCCAAGCTGCAGGTCGGCATGAAACAGCCCCAGGTCGAAAAGGTCCTGGGCAAGCCCGAGGAAGTGAAACAGGTCAAGTTCAAGGGGCATGACGACTACTACGAGGTCTGGCAGTACAACATGGTGCCTGACACCCCGCTGTGTCCCAGCGAGGCCATTCCCCGCTTCATCACCGGCGTGGCCACCCTGGGGCTGGCGGAGATCGCCTGGACCAACGCCCAGGCCTCGGCCCACTGGATCTACTTCCTGGACGGCGAATTGGTCTACACCTCGGCGGCCTTTGACTGCCTGAACGGCGAGTTCTGTCAGGTCCGCCGCTCCCCGGCGCGCCAGCACAGCCGCCTGATGCCCTAGCCCGGGGTTGTCGGCACGGGGGACGGAAGGTATATTGCTTCGGTATGAATGACATAATCAACACCGACACCCCTGCGGCCCCGGCGGCGGATTCATCGGCCCCCTTGGCGTCGGGCAAGCCCTTCGCCGAGTTCGACCTGCCCGAGCCCCTCTTGCGGGGGCTCCAGGAAGCGGGCTACTTCTTCTGCACTCCCATCCAGGAGCAGGCCATTCCCCTGGGTCTCGCCGGCCGCGACGTGGCCGGCGAGGCCCAGACCGGCACCGGCAAGACGGCCGCCTTCCTGGTGCCCATCCTGGCCCACCTGGTGCGCGACACCGCGCGCCAGCCCGGCCAGCCGGCCTGCCTGATCATCGCCCCCACCCGCGAGCTGGCGGTCCAGATCCACAGCGACGCCGAGGCCATCGGCAAGTACTGCGACCTCAAGGTGGCGGCCATCTTCGGCGGCGTGGACTACGGCAAGCAGGCCCGCACCCTGCGCGAGGGCGTGGACATCGTGGTGGGCACCCCGGGCCGGCTGATCGACTACATGAAGCAGCGGGTCTTGAACCCCAAGGACATGCGCTTCCTGGTCATCGACGAGGCCGACCGCCTGTTCGACATGGGCTTCGTGGCCGACCTGCGCTGGATCCTGCGTCGGCTGCCCCCCTATCACCAGCGCCAGTCCATGCTCTTCTCCGCCACCCTGAATTACCGGGTGCTGGAGCTGACCTACGAGTACATGAACCTGCCCCAGAAGGTGGCGGTGGTCACCGAGCGCCGCACCGTGGACCAGGTGACCCAGGAGCTCTACCACTGCTCCAAGTCCGAAAAGCTCAACCTGCTCCTGGGCATCCTGCAGCGCGAGGACTGGACCCGGGTGATGATCTTCGTCAACACCCGCTACGCGGTGGACTGGCTGACCCACAAGCTGCAGGGCAACGGCCTGCCGGCCGAGGGCATCAGCGGCAGCCTGGACCAGCGCAAGCGCCTGCAGCTCATGGAGCGGTTCAAGAACAACGAGCTGAAGATCCTGGTGGCCACCAACGTGGCCGCCCGGGGCCTGCACATCGACGAGGTCAGCCACGTCATCAACTTCGACGTGCCGGCCGACCCCGAGGACTACGTGCACCGGGTGGGGCGCACGGCCCGGGCCGGGGCGGTGGGCAAGGCCATCACCCTGTGCTGCGACGAGTACGCCACCCACCTGCCCTACGTGGAGCAGTACCTGGGCGACAAGATCCCGGTCTGCTGGGCCGAGGACGACTGGTTCAAGGAGGACCTGGCCGGTCCCTACCGCCCCATCCGCCGGCGCCAGCCCTTGCCGCCCCGGCACGAGGAGCCCCGCGACCGGCCCCCCCGCCAGCGCCGCCCCCGGGGCGAGCGCCGCCCGGCCGAGAGCCCCGCGTCCGAAGCCGCCCCGGTGGAGAGATCGGAAGAGCACACGTCTGAAC
>CALERA010000277.1 GCA_937908275.1 uncultured Desulfarculaceae bacterium
TTTGAGAGGAGCTGTCCCTAGTACGAGAGGACCGGGATGGACGAACCTCTGGTGTTCCGGTTGTCGTGCCAACGGCATCGCCGGGTAGCTATGTTCGGAAGGGATAACCGCTGAAAGCATCTAAGCGGGAAGCCCCCCTCAAGATTAGACCTCCCTCCTCTTCGGAGGCTGAAGGACCCTCGAAGACTACGAGGTTGATAGGCCGGAGGTGTAAGTGTAGCAATACATTCAGCTGACCGGTACTAATCGTCCGTGAGGCTTGACCACTTTTATACTCCTAAATCAGCTCTTCACGACTCAGCTACTGAGTCCGCAAAAAGATAAACGCTTCTTGCTCTGTTCTCTGGACCGGACACTGAAATACAGTTTCCGGTGGCGATACCGAGGAGGCCACACCCGTTCCCATCCCGAACACGGAAGTTAAGCTCCTCAAGGCCGATGGTACTGCGGTTTTCAATCGTGGGAGAGTAGGTAGCCGCCGGATTTTAATTCAAACCCCCGCCAGGCGAAAGCTTGGCGGGGGTTTCCTGTCATGGGTTTTCCGCCGTCAGACTGGCCACGGACCCCGTCTCCCGCAGAGATGAGCCGCCGCCAGTTGGCGGCGGTTTTGTTTCCGGGGTCCGAAAAGGCTTGTCTAACCAAGGAGAAAGATCATGAAGGTAGTGGCCGTCAACGGTAGTCCGCGTAAGAAGGGCAACACCTCGATCTTGTTGGGCGTGGTCCTGGCCGAGCTGGAGGCCCAGGGCATCGCCACCGAGGTGATCCAGATCGGGGGCCAGGCCATCGCCGGCTGCAAGGCCTGCTATGCCTGCGCCAAGCACCAGGACCAGACCTGCGCCATCAAGACCGACGCCTTCAACGCGTGGTACGCCAAGGTCTTGGAGGCCGACGGCCTTATCCTGGCCTCGCCCACCTACTACACCGACATCACTTCGGAGATGAAGGCCTTCATCGACCGGGCCGGGTTCGTCTCGCGCAACAACGGAATCCTGCTGGCGGGCAAGGTGGGGGCCAGCCTGGTGGCCATGGGCCGGGCCGGTGGGGTCCACGCCCTGGACACCATGAACCACCTCTTCCTGGGGGCGCGGATGATAATCCCCGGCTCCAGCTACTGGAATATTGGCATCGGGCGGGACATGGGCGAGGTGGAAAAGGACGCCATGGGCCTGGAGACCATGCGGGTGTTGGGCCAGGACATGGCCCGGCTCATGAAGGCCCTGGCCGCCTACCAGGGTTAGCCGGAGGAAAAAGCACGGCCCGGCGGTGGCGGATGGCCGCCGCCGGGCCGAACCAGCGACGTTTTCGCGCTTAGGCTTCGGCCTCGGGCAGGCCCACCAAGGCCACCACCGCCTGGTAGGCGTAGCGCTTGCCGCGCTTCTGGCCAGTGACTTCGCTGATCAACCCCTGCTCCTTGAGCTTGCCGCACAACAACCCGGCCGAGCGCTGGGTTATCTCCAGTTCCGCGGCGATGCTGGGCAGGTCCAGGACCGGCCGCACCAGGAGCAGATCCAACAGCTTCAGCGGCAGGCGCGGAGCCCGCACCCAGGTGTTGACCACCTCGGCGTGATCCTCGGCCACCCGCCGGGCGGCCAGGCAGGCCTCCAGGGCCTGGCCGGCGCAGGCCTCCACGGCGCGGAAAAAGACTCCCAGCCAGGTCCGCCAGGCGCCAGTGGCGCGCATCTCCTTGAAAATCCGCTTCAATCCTCCCTCGTCCTCGGCCGCCTGACGCACCGCCGGACCCAGGCCCAGGAAGCCCACCGCCGGCAGGCCCAGGCGCAGGGCCAGGCCATAGCTCAGGACCCAGGCCAGGGGTTCGCGCTGGGGGTGGTCCGGGGCGTCGCGCAGCCAGGCGGCGCAGGTCAGGCCCAGGGCCATCAAGGGCGGCAGGCCGGCCTGGACCAGGCGCGGGGTCAGGCTCCAGGCGGCCGAGCCCGGGGCGGGATCCTGGCCCCAGGGCGGGTCCGCCGGGCCGGCATAACCCCGGGCCAGCTCCGGTGCGTCCAGGCCCAGGAGCAGTTCGCTGACCAGGCTGGGGGTCAGGGGCGCGGAGGGGTCAGCCTCCAGACGGCGGCAGGCCAGGGTCAGGCCCACGGCCCCGCGCAAGGCCCGCGCCGGGCGGTTGGGCTCCGGCCGGCTGCCCAGGGCCAGCAGGGTCACCGGATCCACCAGGAAGCCTCCCAGCCAGCATTGGGCTACGGCGGCACGCGAAGTTAATGGACCTTGGGAAAATTTGGCGAAAGGCGGCCAGAGCCGGGCCATCAGGTCCAGGCGGGCCAGGCCGGCCTGGGCGTGGGCCAGGGCCACGCAGAGCCCTGGTTCCAGGGAGTATTGTTCCAGTTTGGCCGAAGCCGAGGTGGAAACGGGCACCTTAACATCCCCTCGGTTACAGGCGGTGTACCATGCTTTGCCAATATCACAAATGGGCCGAGCGGTCCACCTGCTTGTGAATTAATCGCAAATTACTAATTGTGAGAGGCGTTTTCCGGGGGGTGCCTGTTGATAACCATCATCCTATTCACCGTATATACCTAGAGCATGGGTCGGAAGGACCTCGGGCGTCCCCACTGACGGACCCTTTACGGCTGGCCAGGCGTCCCGCCGGGGAGAATAAAGCATAACTGGCTTAAATGATAACTATAATACACCTATTCCCCCCGCTGGTGACGCAGGGCCAGATCGATGAGACGGTCCAGCAACTGGCCAAAACTCATCCCCGCGGCGGCCGCCGCCTGGGGCAGGAGGCTGGTGGCGGTCATGCCGGGAATGGTGTTGGTCTCCAGCAGCACCGGCCCCTCGGCGGTCAATATGAAGTCCGAGCGGGAGTAGCCCTTGAGGCCCAGGGCCTGGTGGGCGCGGCAGGAGAGCTGCTGGATCAGGGCCGTGGTCTCGGCGTCGACCCGGGCCGGGCAGATTTCGTGGCTGGCCCCGGGGGTGTATTTGGCCTCGAAGTCAAAGAACTGATACTTTTCACCGGGTATGATCTCCACCAGCGGCAGGGCCTCCACCTCCCGGTTGCCCAGGACCGCGCCGGTGATCTCCCGTCCGGGCAGGAAGCGCTCCACCAGCACCGTGCGATCCAGGGCGAAGGCCTTGGCCAGGGCCGGGGCCAGCTCGTCCTCCTGGCGCACGATGCTGATGCCGAAACTGGAGCCCTCCAGGGCCGGCTTGACCACCACCGGCAGGCCCAGTTGGGTCAACACCCGGTCCGCCGGCTGCGCCTCGCCCTGCTCCAGGACCAGGTCCGGGGCCACCGGCAGGCCGAACAGGCGGTAGCGATCCTTGGCCAGGGGCTTGTGCATGGCCAGGGCGCAGCCCAGGACCCCGGCGCACTGGTAGGGAATGCCCAGCAGGTCCAGCAGGCCTTGCAGGGAGCCGTCCTCCCCGCCCCGGCCGTGGAGCATCACCAGGGCCGCGTCCAGGTTGGGGGCCTCGTCCACCAGGCGGGCCAGGTCCAGGCTGGGATCGAAGACCACGGTCTGGTAGCGGGCCGGGTCCAGGTTGGCCAGGACCGCCCGGCCGGATTTGAGCGAGACTTCGCGCTCGCTGGAGCTGCCGCCCATGAGCAGGGCCAGGCGCATTTTGGCCGGCATCAATTCACCTCGCGGATCGACGGGAGACCGGGTGTCATTGGCATTCGCGGATGCAGTTCTTCTCCCGCCAGCGACGCAGGACCTCGTCGGGGGTGTGCATGTGGAACATGCTGCTGAAAATGACGCGTTCCACCTCCACCGCCCGCTGGCGACCCTCCTCGATGCGCTCCAGTCGCTCGGGGTCTTCCAGGCCATACCGGCTGGCAATGTAGGCAAATCGCTGGTTTAGGTTCACGACCTGATCGTGGTTCACCCGCTTGTCGGCGTAGTTGACGATCATGGTCTCGTCCAGGGCGGCACCGGGGGGAAGCACCACGTGGTGACGCACCAGGAACGCCAGGGAATCATACCCCAATTCGGCCAGGATATCCGCGCCTTCGTCGTCGTGCCGCCGCCTGGAGCCCAGGCATTGGGTCTTGGCCAGGTCGTGCAGCAGGGCCCCCATCTCCACCGCCCGGCGGTTGAGCTCGTAGCCGGCGTCCATCAGCCAATCGGTGAGCAAGAGCGCCACCGCGCAGACCACCTCGGAGTGGCGGCGGATGTTGTCCAACATGGCGTAGGTGTCCCAGAGCTGCATGGTCAGGCCCATGTCCGGCAAGGGGGTGTTGGCGGTGAAGCCCTGGTATTCTTCCTCAGCCAAGCCGCACCTCCAGTACGCCAGATTTCGCGTTTTCGCCCCCCTTGAGCTGGCCAACCATCCCCCGCAGGGTCCCGTCCAGGAAGGCCTGGACAAAGTGGTTCAGCTCCAGCTCCACCCCATCCAGCCAGAGGCGGGCCTGGGGCGCGGCGGCCAGCCGCAGGGCCTCCAGGACAAATTCCGCCACGCTTTCCGGTCGGTCGGCATCCAACACCGGCAGTTCGGCCTCGCGGGGCCCCCCGCCCCGGCGGGTCAGGGCCAGCAGCCGGCCGCCCGGGGGCAACAGCGGCGCGCGTCCCGGGGCCACCACCTCGATCTTGTCCAGGTCGGCGGTCTTGAAACCCTCCACCAGGACCAGGTCCAGGTCGTCCATCAGGCAGCCGGCCAGGGCCTGGGGATCGGTCCGGGGCAGGTCGCTGGCCTCCACCCGCAGGCCGCCGGCATGGGAGAGCGCCACCCGGGCCGCGCCGGCCTCGGCCAGGCGGGTGGTGTCCTTGCCCCCCTCCTCGGCCGGCCGGGGCAGGGGCTCGCCGTGGCCATGGTGCTTGATCACCCCCACCCGCAGTCCGCGGGCGGTCAAAGCTCTCACCACCCCGGTCAGCAGTTGGGTCTTGCCGCTGCCCGAGGCCCCACAAAAGCCCAGAATGGCTGTCATCCCGC
>CALERA010000278.1 GCA_937908275.1 uncultured Desulfarculaceae bacterium
GACCCCGGAGGACAGCTTGGCCGAGGCGGCCCGGGTGCTGGTGCGCGACGTGGTCAACTGCCTGCCGGTGGTGGACCGGGCCGGCCAGCCCCAGGGGGTGGCCACCATCCACCAGGTCCTGGCCGGCTTGCTGGGGCCGGGGGGAGGCTCCCGCCGCCTGCGGGAGGTGATGAACACCGCCTTCCAGGCCGCCAGCGAGGACGCGCCCTTCGACCCCCAGTCCCCGGAGCTGAGCGACCGCCTGGTGGTGGTGGACCAGCAGGGTCGCTATGGCGGGGTGGTCACCAAGCTGGACCTGATCTCCTGCCTGAACCAACGCCTTTCCCGCACCCAGGCCCAACTGGCCACCATCCTCTCCTCCACCCCCTCGGGCATCATCGCGGTGGACGCCAAGGGGACGATCACCCTGCTCAACCCCAAGGCCGAGGAGATCCTGGGCATCCAGGCCGGCCAGGCCCTGGGCCGTCCGGTGGCGGAGGTGGTGCCCGCCTCGGAGCTGCCCCGGGTCCTGGGCAGCGGCCGGGCCGAGTTCGGCCTGCCCTATCCCCTGGGCGACAAGTCGCTTTTGGTCAGCCGCAGCCCCATCCGGGGGGCGGACGGAAGCATCGCCGGGGCGGTGGCGGCCTTCCAGGACGAGTCGGAGCTGGTGGGGGTGCAGGCCCAATTGGAAGAGGTCAAGCGTCTCAACGACGAGTTGAACTCGCTGTTGGAAAGCTCTCACGACGGCATCGTCATCGCCGACACCGAGCGGGTGCTCAAGGTCAACGCCAGCTTCGGACGCATCACCGGGCTGACGCCCGAGGCCCTGGAGGGCAGCCAGGTGGAGAGCCTGGACGCCACCCGCCACGTCTGCCTGGCCAGCCTGCAGGAGATCCACCGCCTGGTGCGCCACCACCGCAAATCCATGACCGTGCTGCGCAAGCTCAACCGGGGCAACGAGATCTACGTCACCGGCAGCCCGGTGCTGGACCGCCACCAGCAGGTGGCCCGGGTGGTGCTGAACGTGCGCGACGTCACCGAGCTGCACCAACTGGAGGACCAGATCCGGCGGCTGTCCTCGGCCTATCTCAGCCAGGGCGAGGCGGACCAGGCCCTGGCCGCGGCCGGGGGCGAGATGGTGGCCGAGAGCCGGGCCATGCGCAACCTGCTGGACCTGGTGGTGCGGGTGGCCAAGGTGGACTCCACGGTGCTCTTGACCGGCGAGAGCGGGGTGGGCAAGGACGTGCTGGCCCGCCTGGTGCACCGGCTCAGCACCCGCCACGCCGGGCCTTTTGTCGGCGTCAATTGCGGGGCCATCCCGGAGAACCTGCTGGAGAGCGAGTTCTTCGGTTATGAGAAGGGGGCCTTCACCGGCGCGGTGCGCGAGGGCAAACCAGGACTTTTCGAGCAGGCCAACGGCGGGGTGCTGTTTTTGGACGAAGTGGGCGAATTGCCCCTAAACCTGCAAGTCAAGCTGCTGAAGGTCTTGCAGGACCAGCAATGCCGCCGCCTGAGCGGCACCCGGGATGTGAAACTGGACCTGCGCATCCTGGCCGCCACCAACCGCCGCCTGCGGGAGCTGGTGGCGGCGGGCCAATTCCGGGAGGACCTGTTCTACCGCCTGTACGTGGTGCCGATCGAGGTGCCGCCCCTGCGCGAGCGGCGGGAGGATATCCTGCCCCTGGCCCTGATGTTCTTGGGGCAGTTCAACCAGAAGTACGGGGTCAGCCGCACCCTGGGGCACGAACTGCTGCGGGTGTTGGAGGGCCATGCCTGGCCGGGCAACGTGCGCGAACTGCGCAACCTGGTGGAGCGTCTGGTGGTGACGGCCGACGGCGAACACCTGGAGCCGCGCCATCTGCCCGAGAACCTGCGCCCGGGCGGGGCCGGACCCGTCTCGGCGGCCTGCTCCGTGGCTGGGGATGCCCTGCCGAGCGATCTGAACCTGAAACAGGCCAAGGAGGACCTGGAGCGGCGGCTGATCGCCCAGGCCCTGGGTCAGAGCGCCAACACCCGGGAGGCGGCGGCCATGTTGGGAGTGGACCACTCCACGGTGGTGCGCAAGGCCCAGCGCTATGGCCTGTCGGTGGCGGGGGACGGGTGACAGAGCCTGTGGTTTCGCAGTTCAGTAGGCTTTTTCGTAGGGGCGGGGTTAATCCCCGCCCCTCCTATTTATTGTTAGGTGCTTTGGCGGCGGCTAGGCAAGGAACTGAATCCGGGAGATTGCCGCGTCGCTTCGCTCCTCGCAATGACAAAAAGTCTCTGACTGAAAGCGATCTCACGACGCGACGGGCAATCGTCGTCCACAGGACCCACCCCCAGGCGAAAGGGCGCAGCCCTTTCGCCTAGCCTTTTTCGGAGGGGGTGCGGGGGGACCATTTTTGCGCAGCAAAAAGGGTTCCCCCACATTCTCTTCACCCCCGATGGCGGATGATGGCGCCCTGGTCGGCGGAGCTGGCCAGTTGGGCGTAGAGGGCGAGGTAGCCTCGGTCGACGCGGGGTTGGGGGCGTTGCCAGGAGGCCAGGCGCTGGGCGATCTGGTCGGGGCTCAGCTCCAGGGTGAGGGAGCGGGCGTTGACGTCGATGGCGATGACATCCCCATCGCGCACGGCGGCCAAGGGTCCGCCCTCGGCCGCCTCGGGGGAGACGTGGCCCACGAAGCAGCCGTTGTTGGTGCCGGAGAAGCGCCCGTCGGTGACGATGGCGGTGGAGAGTCCCAGGCCCCGGCCATAGAGCAGCTTCATGGCGGTGTTCATTTCGGGCATGCCCGGCCCGCCCTTGGGGCCCTCGTAGCGGATGACCACCACCTCGCCGGCCTGGACCACGCCCTCCAGGATGGCGGCGATAGCCTGGTCCTCGCCGTCGAAACAGCGGGCCTGGCCCTGGAACACCCGCAGGTCGGGATGGATGGCGGCCGGCTTGCAGACCCCGCCCCGGGGGGCCAGGTTGCCGTGCAACACGGCCAGCCCTCCCCGGGGGGACCAGGGGTTGTCCAGGGGGCGGATGATTTCGTCGCCGGTCCGGGTGGCGCCGGCGAGGTTTTCGCCCAGACTGCGGCCGCTGACGGTGCGGGCCTCGAGCTCCAGAAGGGGCGACAGCTCGCGCATCAGGGCCGGCACCCCGCCGGCGGCGAAGAAGTCGGGCACGTTGGCCGGCGCGGCGGGATAGATGCGGGCCAGGTGGGGCGTGGTGTCCGAAAGGCGGGCCAGGTCGTCCAGACCGAGGGGCAGGCCGGCCTCGTAGGCGATGGCCGGCAGGTGCAGGGCCAGATTGGTGGAGGCGCCCAGGGCCATCATCACCCGGCAGGCGTTGTGCAGGCCACGCTTGTCCACGATCTGGCGGGCGCTGAGGCCGGCCTGGACCAGGGCCACGATCTGGCGGCCGCTGGCGGTGGCCACGCGCTGGCGCTGGGCGTGGACCGCCGGGATGGCGGCGCTGCCGGGGAGCATCAGGCCCAGGGCCTCGGCGATGCACCCCATGGAATTGGCGGTGCCCAGAAAGGAGCAGGAGCCGCAGGTGGGCATCACCCGCTCCTCCAG
The DNA here is from genome assembly GCA_937908275.1 of uncultured Desulfarculaceae bacterium. Classification (GTDB taxonomy): domain Bacteria; phylum Desulfobacterota; class Desulfarculia; order Desulfarculales; family Desulfarculaceae; genus JACRDC01. Next base: position 3,519 of record CALERA010000278.1, read on the forward strand.
GGAGCGATAGTCGTCTTCACTGATGCGGCCGGCCTTGAGCATGCCCAGGGCCTCGGCCAGGCTGGTGATGTCGGCCGGGCGGCCGTCGAAGGGCGCGCCGCCCAGGCTGGGTCCGCCGTTGAGCACGATGGCGGGAAGGTCCAGGCGGCAGGCGGCCATGATCAGACCGGGCAGGATCTTGTCGCAGGAGCCCAGGAGGACCAGACCGTCGAGCTGATGCGCGGTGGCCATGATCTCCACCGAGTGGGCGATGATCTCGCGCGAGGGCAGGGTGTAGCGCCCGCCCAGGTGGCCATTGGCCACGCCATCGCAGCAGGCGATGACGCCGAACTCCAAAGGCGTGCCGCCGGCCTGGTGGATGCCGTCGCGCACGGCCTGGCCCAGGGCGCGCAGGTTGTAGTGGCCGGGCACCAGCTCGTTGAAGGTGTTGGCGATGCCGATGAGTGGCCGGTCGAGGTCATAGTCGGACCTGCCCATGGACTTGAACAGGGCGCGGACCTTGGACCCGCGGGGGCGGGCGAGGATGGCGGCGCTGCGGGGTTGCGCGGTCATGACGATTCCTCCGGGGTGATGGGCGCGCGAGGTGCGGGCGGCGAGGGCGACCCGCTGGGGATCAGAGGCAGTCCTGCTGGCCCTGGGTGGCCACGGCCTCGTCGATGTCGGCCTCGCTGACCCCCAGCAGGTGGAGCAGGTTGGTGAGCCCGCCCCGGCCCAGGGAGGCGTGGGCGGCGTCGTGCAGGCGGCGCTTGGCGTTGAAAGCGATGCCCAGGCCGGCCTGGCCCAGCATCAGGGCGTCGTTGGCCCCGTCGCCCACGGCCACCACCTGGTCCATGAGGATGCCCCGGTGGCAGGCCACCTGGCTGACGATGCGGGCCTTGCCGGCGGCGTCGATGATCTCGCCGGCCACCCGGCCGGTGAGCTTGCCGGCGCGGACCTCCAGGCGGTTGGCATAGGCGTGGTGCAGGCCCAGGCGTTCCTTGAGGGCCTGGGCGAAGAAATCGAACCCGCCGGTGACCACGCCCAACTCCAGGCCCAGCCACTTGAGGGTGGTGATGACTTCCTCCACTCCGGGGGAGAGGACCATGTGGTCGCGGACCTCGGCCAGGTCGGTCAGGGTCAGGCCCTTCAGGAGGGCCACCCGCTGGATCAGCGACTCCTCGAAGTCGAACTCCCCGCGCATGGCCTTTTCGGTGATGCGGGCCACCTCGCGGCCCACGCCCTTTTTCTTGGCCAGCTCGTCGATGATCTCCATGTCCACCAGGGTGGAGTCGAGATCGAAGAAGATCAGGCGCTTATTCTTGCGGTGGGCGCTCTGGCTCTGCAGGGCCAGATCAAAGCCCAACTCGCGGCTGGTGAGCATCAGGCGCTTCTTGACCCGGCCCATTTCGACTCCGGCCGGGTCCAGGAGCAGCTCCATGGCCAGGGAGCCGGCGTGATCCAGGGCGCGGATCATCTCGATATTGACGCTCTCCTCGCCCAGGACCTGGCTCAGGGCGGCCAGGCCGGCGGTGCCGCCGAAGTGGGTGAGCAGATAGAGATTGCGCTGGTTGTGGCCGTTGGCCTCGCGGGGGGTGTAGAGACGGAAGTTAACGGTGAGCCCCAGACGGTTGCCCTCGAACAAGAGGTCCTTGATCACGCTGTCCTGGCCGCCCTGGCTCTCGGGGTCCAGCTCCAGGAGCAGGTAGAGCCCCAACAGGTCCTTGAGCGAGGCCTGCTCGATGTCCTTGATCTCCACCTGGTGCTGAAGGAGCACCTGGGTGAAGGCGGCGGTGATGCCCGGCCGGTCCTGGCCGGAGACGGTGACCATGAGCAGGTGTTTTTCGGCGGCCATGGCGCTTCCGAGTGTGGGGGTGGTGTTTGGCCCCATGTTACGTCGGCCGGGGCCGGGAGGCAACCGGTTGGAGCGTGAGGGGGATGGAAATTGGAAAGGCGACGGGGATTAAATTCGGAAGATTGCTTCGTCGCTATGGCTCCTCGCAATGACGGCTATTTCTTGGATTGGGATTGGAGAAAAGGGCCACCCTGGCGCTGAGTTGGCCTCGCACTGACCATTAAAAGCCAAAACTTGAGGGGGGCGATAAGCGACCAAGGTCCGTATGTGGCCGACCCCGCACCCCCCAGGCGAAAGGGCGTAGCCCTTTCGCCGCCTTTTTCGGAGGGGGTGTGGGGGAACCATTTTTGCGCAGCAAAAAGGGTCCCCCCACTCTCTTCTTCTTACGCGGCGGGTTGGCTGGGGCGGGGGGCTTTTTTCTGCTCGACCCGGCTCATTTCCTCGGAGCGGATCTCGCGGCGCAGGAGCTTGCCGACCTTGGACTTGGGCAGCATGTCGCGGAACTCGATGTACTGGGGGAGCTTGTAGTCGATCAGCCGGCCCTTGCAGAAGGAGATGAGGTCGTAGCCGGTGACGCCCTTGCTGTCCTTCTTGAGCACCACGAAGGCCTTGATGCGCTCGCCGACCTTGGCGTCCGGCACGCCGACCACGCAGGACTCGATCACGGCCGGGTGCTCCTGGAGCACGGCCTCGATCTCCGAGGCGCTGACCCGGTAGCCCTTGTGCTTGATGGTGTCCACGGTGCGGTCGACGAAGTACATGAAGTCGTCCTCGTCGCGGGCCACCACGTCGGCGGTGCGGTAATAGCGCTGGCCGTCGATGTCGATGAAGGAGCTGGCGCTCTCCTCGGGCTTGTTCCAGTAGGCGCAGACCATGGGATCGGCGCTGACCAACAGCTCCCCGGGCTTGCCCAGGGGCATCTCGATCAGGGAGGCGGGATCGATGACCCTAATGACCTTGCTGGCCAGCTTGCGGCCCATGGCCCCCACCGGCATCTGGTCCTCGGGCAGGGTCATGCAGACGCCGCCCACGGTCTCGGTGGAGCCATAGCCCACGTAGATGGGCCGGCCGAAGCGCTCCTGCCAGCGGCGGCCGACCTCCAGGGGCAGCACATCGCCGCCGCTGAAGCAGTAGAGCAGGGACGAGAGGTCGTAGTTATCCAGGCGGTCGTGCTCCAGGATCATGCGGTACAGGGCCGGCACCCCGATCAGGGTGCGCACGCCATAGCGCTCCACGGCGTCGAACATGGCGTCCAGGTTGACCCGGGGCTGGAGGACCAGGGTGCCGCCATAGGTGAACAGGGTGCCCAGGCCGCAGGTCTGGCCCAGGACGTGGAACATGGGAGCCGAGCCCAGGAGCACGTTGTCCTCGGGCCTGAACAGGGTCCTGCTGACCCCGAGCTGCTCGCGGGCGGCGTCGATGAGCATGCGGTGGGTGATGGGCACGCCCTTGGGATGGCGGGTGGTGCCGCCGGTGTAGAGGATCTCGGCCACGGCGTCGGGATCGGCCCCGGCCTGGCTGGGCGGGGCCTGGCCCACGCGATCGGCCAGGAGCTTGCGCAGGGCGACGGTGTGCTCGGCCCGGCCGGCGCGACCGGTGGGCACCACGTCCAGCATCCAGCCGAAGAAGCGCTTCCAGGCCGGCAACAGGTCCACCAGGCCGCTGACCACGATGCGCTTGAAGCTCGCGTTTTCCATGGCCTGGGTGACATAGCCGTAGTTGCGGTCCTGGCAGATCACGGCCACGGCCTCGGTGTCGTTGGCCACGTAGGCCAGGTCCGAGGCGGTGTAGATGGGGGTGATGGGCGCGGCCACGGCCCCGGCCTTGAGCACCCCCAGCCAGGCCACCAGCCACTGCATGGAGTTGGGCAGGTAGAGCACCACCCGCTGGCCGGGGCCGACCCCGGCCTGGATGAGACCCACGGCCATGGCGTCGCTCAATTCCTTGAGCTTGGCGTAGGTGTAGACGGTTCCCAGATAGATCACCGCGGCCTTGTTGGGCTGCCGGGCCGCGATGGCGTCGAAGGCCGCGGGGATGGTCAGGTTGTTTTCCATGCCGCCCCTCAGACGCCGAAGTAGGCGCTTTTGATTTCAGGGTTGTCCATGAGCTGCGCCCCGGTGCCGGTCATGGCCAGCATGCCGTTCTCGATCACGTAGCCGTGATCGATCATGGGCAGGACCGGCCGGGCGAACTGCTCGGCGATGACGATGGTGGCCCCGGTCTGGCGACGCACGTTCTTGATGGCCTCCACCACCACCTGCTGCATGGCCGGCGAGAGACCCAGGAGGGGCTCGTCCAGCAGCAGCAGGCGGGGACCCACCACCAGGGCCATGCCGATGGCCAGCATCTGTTGCTCGCCGCCGGAGAGGAACCCGGCCTTGCGCCGTTTCCAGCGCACCAGGTTGGGGAACAGCTCGAAGGTCAGGTCCATGGCCCGCTTGACCTGCTCCCGGCTTGCGAGATGGCCGGCGATGAGCAGGTTCTCCAGCACGGTGCTGTCGGGAAAGACCGGATGGCGCTCGCGGCAGAGGACGATGCCCAGGCGGACCCGCTCGTGGGCCGGCATCAGGCTGATGTCCCGACCCTCGAACTCCACCTGGCCCATGATGGTGATGCGCTCGCCGCCCTTGCGCTTCTCCTTGATCTGCTGGTCCAGGATCAGACCGGAAAGGGTGTTCATCAGGGTGGTCTTGCCGGCGCTGTTGGAGCCGATCACGCCCACCACCTGGCCGGCCTCGACCTTGAGCGAAAGCTCGTTGACCGCCAGGGCGTTCTCGTAGAAGACCATCATCTCGGTGACGGTGAGCACGTGGTTTAGTCCTCCGCCTCGCTGCCCAGATAGGCTTTGCGCACGTCGTCCTGGACCATCACTTCCTCGGGCTCGCCCTCGGCGATCTTCTGGCCGAAGTTGAGCACGATCACCCGGTCGGCGATGCGGAAGAGCTCCTTGAGACGGTGCTCGACCATGACGATGGTCTTGCCCTGGACCATGAGTTTCTCGATCACCGGCACCAGGCTGGCCACCTCGGCCAGGGACAGGCCGGAAAAGAGCTCGTCCAGGATCAGCACGTCCGGGCGCAAGGCCAGGCAGCGGGCCAGCTCCAGGCGCTTGAGATAGCCGTGGGGCAGCACCGAGGCCTGCTTGCTGATGACCCAGGAGTCGCGTTCGAAGCCGACCTCCTCCAGCAGGTCCTTGGCCACCGCGTCGCGGTCGCCATAGGCCCCGCCGGCCAGGCGCTTGACCCGGGGCGAGATCAGGGGCACCACCACGTTCTTGAAGGCCGGCAGTTGATAGAAGGGCTTGGCCATCTGGAAGGTCCGGGAGATGCCCTGCTCGGCGATGCGATAGGGGGCCCAACCGGTGATGCCCCTCCCCTGATAGACGACCTGGCCCGCGTCGGGCTTGACGAAACCGCTCAGGAGGTTGACCAGGGTGGTCTTGCCCGAGCCGTTGGGGCCGATGACGCCCATCAGCTCGTTGCGTTTGAGCGAGAAGCTGATGCCGTCCACGGCCCGCACCCCGCCGAAGCTCTTGGCCAGGTCCCTGACCTCCAGGATCACCTCGGCGCTCATTTGCTCACCTCCGCCCACCGCTCGAACTGGGTGTACTTGCGGCGCAGGAAGTGGAACACGCCCTCGGGCAGGCCCACGGTGAAGACCACCAGCAGCACGGCGTAGATGACGATGCGCAGGCCGCCGAAGCCGCGCAGCAGCTCCGACAGCGGCACCAGGATGAAGGCCCCCAGGGCCGGTCCGGCCAGGGTGCCCAGGCCGCCCACCGCCGCCGAGGCGATGGGCAGGATGGAGTAGTCCAGGGCGAAGACCGGCATGCCCACGAACTGGTAGGCGTGGGTCATGAAGGCCCCGGCAAAGGCCCCGGTGGCCCCGGCCATGAACAGGATCTGGGCCTTGTAGCGGTAGATGTTCAGTCCGGCGCTCATCACCGCGCGGTCGTTGTCGTTGATGCCCTTGAGCACCAGGCCATAGTCGCTGGTCATCATGCGCCGGAAGCCGAACAGGGCGATCCAGAAGGCGGCCATGATCAGGAACAGCTCCAGGGCGTGGTGGGGCAGGGGATCCAGCCCGCTGATGCCCTCGGTGCCGCCGAAGATCTTGGTGGCCTCGATGATGCGCTCGATCATCAGGGGCAGGATCAGGGTGACCATGGCGAAGTAGATGCCGCGCAGGCGCAGCACCGGCAGCAGGAGCAGGGTGCAGAAAACGCCGCCGCCCAGGGCCCCCAGGGGGATGGTGACAAAAGGCGAGAGGCCGAAATAGTGGTTGAGAATGCCGGCGATGTAGGCCCCCACCCCGAAGAACAGGGCCTGGCCCAGGCAGACCATGCCGGCCTGGGCCAAGAGGTCCCAACTGATCGCCAACAGCCCGAAGACCATGGTGGAGAGCAGCACCCGCTGCCAATACAGCGGGGCGCTGAACCCCAGGAGCAGCACCAGGATCACCGGGAAGACCCGGGGGGCCAGGAGATAGGTGAGCTCGCGCCAGGAATTCAGGGCGTAGATGTCCTCGCTGCGCACCTTGATGCCGCGGTCCAGGCGCTCCTTGCGCTGGCGGGCCGGGCTGGGTGCGGTCGGGTTCGTGGCCACGGCCGCCATCAGATGCGTTCCTCCAGTTGTTTGTGGCTGCCGAAGAGCCCGGAGGGGCGCACCAGCAGGATGAGCAGGATGGCCACCAGGCTGACGATCATCATCCAGTGGGTCCCCAGATAAGCCGCGGTGAGGGTCTGGGCCGTGCCGATCAGGAAGCTGGCCACGATCACGCCCAGGGTGCTGCCCAGGCCGCCGACGATGCAGACCGCCAGGGCGTTGACCAGCACGTTGTAGCCCTCGTTGACCGCGATGGTGCCCAGGGGCAGGATCACCAGGGCGGCGATGGCGGCATAGCCCGCGCCAAAGGCCACGGCGATGGTGGCGGTGCGCTCGGTGTTGATGCCCAGGGTCAGGGCGGTGTGCTCGTCCTGGGCGATGGCCCGGAAGGCGCGGCCGGTGGTGGTGTAGCGGGTGAAGAGCCAGAGGAAGGCGGTGAGAGCCGCACCCATGGCCACGATCAGCAGGCGCTGGGAATCCACCAGCACCCCCAGCAGCGAGAGGCTGAAGTCGCCGGCGTCGGGCAGGGTGTACTCGAAGCCGATGAAGCCCAGGAAGCGGAACAGCTCCAGGAGGGCCAGGCCCACCCCGAAGGTGGCGATGACCTCGCTGACCACCAGGCCCCGCACCCTGAGCACCACCACCCGGTAGAGCAACCCGGCCAGCACGGCGGTGATGAGCACCGCCAGGGGGGCCGAGACCCAATAGGGCAGGGAGAGGGTGTTGAGACCGATCCAGGCCAGGAAGCCGGCGGTGACGTAGAGCGCGCCAAAGGCGAAGTTGGCCACGCCGCTGATGCCGAAGGTGAGGTTGAACCCCAAGGCCACCAGCACCAGAACCACACTGTTGATCAAACCGTAGATCAGGTAGCCCGTGAGCACGATTTCCCCGTTTCAAGCCCGAGAGTGGATGGTGGCCCGACCCCGCCCGCGGACGGGGCCGGGAGTGTCTGGCGCTACTTGGCGGACTTCATCCAGGGCGGCAACTGAACCTCGGCGTCGGCCAGGGCCGGCGGGAAAACGATGGTGCGCTCGCCCTTCTCGCCCCATTGGTAGAGACAGCCCACGGCGGTGTCCTTGGGGTCCTGGCCATAGACCACCTGGTTGCCGTCGTTGAACTTGATCCGGCCTATCACGCCCTGGCGGTCGGTGGCCTTGATGGCCGCCACCATTTGGTCCGGGTCCAGGCTGCCGGCCTTCTCGATGGCCTCCTTGAGGATGTAGACCGACTCGTAGCTGGGGGCCGGGCCGTGGCCGGATTCCAGCGGCTTGCCGTACTTCTTCAGGTAGGCGTTATAGAAGGCGGTGGCCTTGCTGTACTTGGGGGAGGGGATGTTGCCCAACTCGAAGATGGCGTTGAGCAGGCCGCCGATTTTGCCGTCAAAGGCGTTCCAGGCCCCCTCGCCGGCCATGGGCGAGATGAAGCCGGCCATCAGGGCGGGCACCTTCTGGCCCTTCCACTGCTTGACCAGGATGCCGCTCTCGGGCATGTCGAAGCAGGTGAACAG